>DAOTUK010000239.1:0-28467 GCA_034437375.1 Chloroflexaceae bacterium
GGCGGCATCGGCATTGTACGTATCAGCGGGGCCCAGGCCCTCCCCATTGCCCAACGCCTTTTTCGCCCCCGTCGTCGCGGCGACTGGCGTTCGCACCACCTGCGCTACGGGCACATTATCGCTCCCGCCGACGGGAGTACCGTAGATGAGGCTCTGACCGTGTATATGCAAGCCCCACGTAGCTTTACCATGGAAGATGTGGTGGAACTTTCCGTTCATGGTGGCCCACTGCCCGTGCAACGCACGCTTGAACTGGTGCTAAGCGAGGGTGCCCGCCTCGCGCAGCCAGGCGAATTTACGATGCGGGCCTTCATGAACGGACGCATTGACCTCACCCAGGCCGAGGCCACGCTTGATATTATCCAGGCCCAGACCAGCACCGGCCTGGCCCTGGCCCAGGCCCAACTGGAGGGATGGTTGGCCCGCGACGTGCGGCGCATACGCACAACCCTGATGGAGGCCCTGGCCTATGTGACAGCCACGGTAGATTTTCCCGACGATGAGATAGAGGCGCAAGATATTGGCCCGCTCCTGCGCGAAGGTCTACACGCGGTCGAAAGCCTGCTGGCCACTGCCGAACAGGGCCTTATTTACCGCCAGGGTGCCCGCGCAGTGCTGGTGGGCCGCCCCAACGTGGGCAAATCCAGTCTGCTCAACGTCTTGCTGCGGGCCAATCGCGCCATTGTAACCCCCATACCCGGCACAACCCGCGATACCGTTGAGGAAACGGCCAACCTTGAGGGTATTCCCGTTGTGCTCACCGATACGGCGGGTATTACCGAAAGCGAAGATCCGGTGGAGCGCCTGGGGGTCGAACGTTCGCGGGCCGCGCTCGACCAGTCCGACCTTGCGCTGCTCGTGTTTGACCAGCACGAACCCCTCACCGACGACGATGTACAGATTGCAGCATTGACCTTTGCCAAGCCCACGCTGCTGGTCTGGAACAAAGCCGACTTGACCGCGGCCCCCTTGCCCCCTCCCCAACTGCCCTTCGTTCACCCGCGTCTACTGGGGGCGGTCGTCACATCGGTTGTGCGCGACGAAGGCATCGCTGACCTGGTAGCCGCCATTGCCCAGGCGCTCAGGGGTAGCGCCGTAACCCCCGGCGGAGCGCACCTGGTTACCAACCCGCGCCACCGCGACACCCTCTCCTGCGCTGCTACCGCCCTGCACGACAGCGTGGCCAGTTGGGAGCAGGGGATACCAACCGACTTGCTGGCCGGTGACCTGACTACCGCCCTGCACGCGCTTGGCGAAATTATTGGCGAAACTGTCACCGATGATTTGCTTGATACCATCTTTCGCCGCTTCTGCATTGGCAAGTAGGCGGCGGGGACGCAAAGAAGCGGGGACGCGAGGCCCCCGCTCCGTTCGCCAACAACGGTTCGTTTGTCAACCGAAACGGACTACCGTTTGAGCGTCGGCAGAAATGCTTGATATGGCGTGCCTGGCTCTGGCGTCGGCTCTGGTGTCGGCTCTGGCGTCGGATCTGGCGTTGGCTCTGGCTCGCGCTCCTGGCGGGGTTGGCCGGGCGCCCACCGCTCAAAAAGTACACCGCCAATGTACTCGCCATTGATAGAGCCTTCGACCGCGGCCTGAATCTGGGTACCCTCTACCATGGGCACATCACCGGGCGAGAGCGTGAGGGTGACCGTCGCCGATTCGCCGGCGTCAAGCACTGGTGCGGGGTTGTCCAGGCGGTATGACCAGTTGACCGGCAGATTGACCGGGCGCACCGTGAGCTGTACCGTCTCCTCGCTATCGGTCGGGTTGGATACCATAAATGACCCTTCGATAGGTTCGACGGCAAAGGTACGCGGGCTATCCTGCGCCAGCGCCGCGGCCGTGGGGGGAGCGTATTTTTCCAGCAGATCTTCTGCTTCGTGGCGGGCATTGTCGCGGATGTCGCGCAACAGCGTGTAGAGCGAGGTAGCCGTAAACCCGCCCGCCTCCAGGCGCGCAATCTCTTCTTGCAGCATGGCGTCAATCTCAGCATTGCTGAGACCGCTCTGGCGGTGGAAGTCGCGGACATCCTGGTCGTAGCCGCTAGATTGCAGTTTCGTCAGGTAGGACTCGTACTCCTGGGGGGGAAAGCGCTGGTCATCTACGCCGGCCTCGGCGGTCACAGCCAGCGCCGCGTCCAGGCTATCCGCCATCGTTTGGAGCGCCTGCGCATAGCGATAGCGGAAATCGCGGTAGGCGTCCATCTGCTGCGCCGCCGCCTCGCGGTCGCCGGCCTGGCCCGCGCTCCGGATACGGTTACTGGTAATGTTCATCGCCTCTTTGAGCGCTATCACGTTGGCGGCCGACTCGGCAACCTGGTTGAAGGCCGCTTCCTGGGCGGCGGTGATGTCGCCTTCCACCGTGACGGGGGGCGGGGTATATTCGGGCACTGCAACCACGCTTTCGTAGTCGCGCTGGTTCTGCGACAGCAAGGCGCTGCTTTGTGCCGAACCAAAGGTCAGTTGCTTCTTCAGACATTCGCGCACCAGGTAGGTTTGTATCAGCGCTTCCTTGAAGTGTTTGCGCACGCCGCTGAGGCCGCTGCCCCGCGGAATGAGCTTGGTTGCATCCTGCTCTTTGCAGGGGTCGTCGGGCACATCGAAGTTTACCTGGAAGGGGCCGACATCAACGGTACGAACCTCTTGCACCGTGGTTGTGCCATCGTCCAGGGTGACGGTCATGCTGGCCCGCCCGCAGCGATGGCCGGTTTCGGTCACAATCCACGAGCCGGGCGACTCCCATTCCTCGCCCGGCTGCAAGGTCTTGCTCACGCTATCAACCTCGCTAAAGCGAGCGCCTACCCCCAGGTTGCTTACCTGATAGCTGACCGTAACGGTCGCTGATACGGCATTGGTATTCCGCATAGGTACGCGGAAGTTCATCGGCAATCCTTGCTGGAAGGGTTGTCCTTCCAGGATAAGTTGGGGCGCGGCATAGGGCACACCGCCCGGCTGGATCAACCCTGCCGTTTCGCCGCTACCCTGCCAGAAACGAATAGAGGAGAGCGCGGCCAGGTCTTGCCCGTCGGTCACATTGCGGGCCGTCAGAATGGCATTGCCCGTTTTGGTCGAACTGATGGACGCGGTGGTCACGCCGTCGTTGTCGGTGGGTTCCTCCGGCTGTACCAGCGTGCCAAGCGTAGCGGATAGTTCAACCTGTTTGTTGGCCAGGGGGGTGCCATTGGCATCGCGCACCGTCACGAGCAACTGCGCTGTGCTGACGCCATCGGCCATCACCCAGAATTCGTCCGGCTCAATCGTGCTAGAGTCCTTCAGGTCGCTGCCGTCGGCGCTGCCGCGCCATGGCGTGTACAGCACATTGTCGCTAACCACGCTCCCGCTGCCGTTGTTGCTTGCGCTGCTGTCGCAATCGTCCGGCTTGCTAGAGGAGTCGGCGGGGCCGTCGGCGCTACCCCAGTAGTTGCCAACGGCATCTACACAAGACCCGCGGCTGTCGTCGTTAATAACGCCGCCTTCGGCATTGTTGACAATCGTGCTATTCCGCAGGAGGCCGGTCGAACCAACGCGGAAGATGACCCCGACCTGGTTGTTTTGAATGGTGCTATCGGTAATCTGGGTAAAACCGTCGGTGACAACAACGCCCGGCCCGCGGTGAAAGCTGATGGTGGCGTGGTCAATATCCAGCCGGCTATCGTCTATCTGAACAGCCCCTTCTTCGCTGCCGCTGTGTAGAATGCGGACGTGTGCAAGGCTACTTTCGGTGGAGCCGCCATCAAAGCGCAGACTGCGCCAGGGGGTGCTGTTTTCCGCCACATGCGTAAAGGTAATGGGACGGGTGGGGGTGCCTTCGGCGACAAGACCGCCGCTCTGTACCCAGAAGCCGGCCCCTTCCCCCATTGTGATGGTCGTACCGGGCTCAATCGTTACCACCGGTTGCTGGTTGGAGCGGTTGCTGAGCGTCACGACCCCAAAATCGCTCACCAGGTGGTAGGGCACCGGTTGCCGACGCCAGGTCTGGTCAAAGTCAACGCGCCCGCCCAATACCGTACCGGCCTCTACCACGATGGCCGCTTCGCCATTGCCGCTGAAGGTGTTGCCGCGGCCCAGGCCATCTACGGCGGCCACGTCCATAAGGATGGGGGCCCGCGCACTGTCGGTAATGGTCAGGTTGCTGAGCAGGGGCGGCGTGCTATCGGTTTCCTCAAGGGTGATATAGATGCCATAGGCCCCGCTGTTGGTGATGGTGACGTTATCGAGGACGGGGGTACTCTCTTCGGTGCCATCAAATGCTTTGATATGGATAGTACCCGTATCGGCGGTGGGGTCGTTGCCGCCACCATTGTTCAAGGACACGTGGCGCAGGGTGGAGGGGGTGATAACGCGGGCCGTGCCATCAAAGAATATGCCTCCCCACTGCTGGTCGGGGGCGGCCGTGTCAAAGGTGATCGGGTTATCGGCGGTGCCTTCGGCGACTAATTGTCCGTGGTAGCCGTCCTGAATATCGCCAATCTTCAGGCTATAGTTACCACAGACAGTAATGGTGGTGCCGGGTTCAATCGTCAGGGTAGCCTCGTTGCGGACGGTCACATCATCCGTCATAAAGCGGTCGCCGGAAAGCGTCATATCCTGGCGAATGCGCCCTTCCAGGTCGGCAGTCTGACAGCCGCCGGCCTGGGCCGGGGTGGCGGCGTGGGTGTGGGGGCCGTTCTGGTTGAGCGCGAGGAGTATGAGCGCAAGCAGCGCTATGGCGATACCGGGCAAATTCAACAATGGAAATCTGCGTACGTGATCCTTTGATGTGCGTTCTTTTGACACAATCCTTTTTTCTCCTTTTTTCAATAATCCTTTTCCTGATTTCTGGACACCGCAAAGCGACCCTGAAGCGGGCCTGGCCATTGGCAAGGGCCAGGTGCTTTCCTTATCGGACAACTACGTTGGGAATATATGGCGGTGGGGTGGCTCGTGGGGCGAAAGGTATCGGTCAGGGTGTTGCAGCAGTGTGCAGCAGCATGTCCTTTACCTATTCAGGGTACCAGAGGCCGGCGATTTATGCAAGGTATGACTAATATAACCGCAAAAAACGGTTGGGCATTCCTTGAACGATAGTGATAAAATAGATAGTAGGGGTAAGATGTTCTGCGCTGCTAAGGATTTAAGACCCATGTTGGGGAGAAACGCTGCGAGCGCAGGCGTGCCGACGGTTCCGGTACGGGCCCGATGCCCGCGCTCGCAGGAAACGTTCACCTCCTTGTGAACAATGACACCATGACTACCAGATGAGAGACTACCAGATGGATAAGCGCCATGCGCATTCTCTATGTTGAAGATAACCGGTTCGATGCCGACCTGACCCGCCGCGCCCTGCACAAGAGCGCTCCCCATATCACGCTGCAAGTGGTGGAGAGCTTGCGCGAGGCCTGCGCATATCTGGAACAACACGCCCCCGGCTGCGACCTGGTGCTACTTGACCTGCACTTGCCCGACGGCGACGGGCTTGGCTTGCTGGCCCATATCCGCCAGCACCATATACCCGTGGCGGTGGTGGTTATCACTGGCACAGGCGACGAGGAAACGGCCGTGACGACGCTCAAGGCCGGTGCCGATGATTATATTGTGAAAGATGGCGACTACCTGTACCAACTCCCCACCACGCTGGACATGGCCTTGCAACGCTTTCACCGTAGCGAGGCCCGCTTTACTCGCTCCGTGCGCATACTCTACGCCGAAGATAACCCCTTTGATAGCGAGGCCGTAGCCCAATCGCTGGCCCGTAGCGCCCCCTATATCCACCTGGACAGGGTAGACAACGTGTCCGTACTCTTCCACCGCCTGCTGCATGCCTCGCCCACCAGCACCTACGACTTGCTACTGCTCGACTTTCGCCTGCCCGGCACCAACGCGCTTGAAGTGCTGAAACAGTTGCACCAGATGGTACAGCTTGATCTGCCGGTGGTCTTGTTGACTGCGCAAGGCAGCGAGGAAGTAGCGCTACAAGCGCTCAAATTGGGAGCCGCAGACTATATTGTCAAGCAGGCGGGCTATCTCGCAAAGCTCCCGTGGGTGCTAGAAAATGCCATCCACCGCTTCCAACTGGCCCACGAACAAGCCGCGCTCAAGAAGGTAAATCGGGACTATAAAACGCTGAGCCTGTGCAATCAAGTGCTGGTACGTTCCAACGATGAACCCGCCCTCTTTCAGGAGATATGCCGCACGCTGGTAGCGACCGGCAACTATCCGCTGGTTTGGATAGGCATACGGGCGGCGGATAGTGCGGATAATGCCCCGCTCTCCCTGGCCGCCCAGGCCGGGGAGACCTGCGCTTGTATGCATGAGATTATGGCCGATGATCAGGATTCGCCCCACTCCCCCGCGCTGGCCGGCCTGCGTACCGGCGTGCCGCAAATTGTCCACCATCGCCACGACAGCCCACTGTACCACACCTGGCATAACGCCATGCTGCAACGGAGCTATACCCGCTCTATCTTTCTGCCGATTGGCATAGAAGGACAATCTTTTGGGGTACTGGCTATCGCCACCCGACAGGACGATGCCTTCAATGCCCAGGAGGTAAACCTGCTCAGCGAACTGGCCGACGACCTGGCCTATGGCATACGCTCCTTGCGGACGCGCAGAGAGCGCGAACGGGCCGAAAGCGAATTGCGCGTCTACCGCGACCATCTGGAATATCTGGTAACACAGCGTACCCAGGAGCTCCGCCAGAGTGAAGAAATGCTGCGGGCCCTGCTCAACGCTATTCAAGAGACGGCGTTTCTGGTCGAGTTGGATGGCACAGTGTTGCAAGCCAATGAGACAGCCGCCCGGCGCCTGGGAACGACGGTCGCCGCAATGGTGGGAGCCAATGCCTATACCCTCCTCCCGCCCGACATGGCCGCCCAACGCCGCCCCTATATTCAACAGGTGATACAGACGGGCCAGCCAGTGCGCTTTGAAGATCAGCGGGCCGGCTGGTATCTCGATAATACAATCTACCCGGTGCTGGATACAGCGGGCAATGTGACGCGCCTGGCTATCTTTGCGCTTGACCAGACCGAGCGCAAGCAAGCGGAAGAGGCCCTGCGCGAGAGCGAACTGCGCTACCGGCTGCTGGCCGACTACGCTACCGATATGATTTCGCGCCATAGCCCGGATGGTACCTACCTCTACGCCTCCCCCGCGTGTGCGACGCTGCTTGGCTATACACCGGAGGAATTGATAGGCCGCAACTGCTACGAGTTCTTTCACCCCAAAGATTGCCAGTTGGCCCAACAGGTGCATAGCAGTGTCCTGCAATCGCAAGTGGTCTTGAGCGGGAGCTATCGTGTTCGCCACAAGGATGGCCACTATATCTGGTTTGAGACGACCGGGCGCACCATCCAGGATGCCCGCACTGGCGATATGGTGGAGATTATTACCGTGTCGCGCGATATTACCCGCCGCAAAGATGCCGAAGAGCAGATACGGCTTTTAAATGAAACGCTGGCCAGCCGGGCGGCCGAACTTGAAAATGCCAACGCCGAATTGGAAGCCTTTAGCCATTCGGTGGCGCACGACCTGCGCAGCCCACTCTGGTCTATTGACTTGATGACCGAACATTTGCTAGACGATCACGCCGACCAGTTGAATGAAGAGGGGCGTACCTATATCCAACGTATCCAGACCAATACCCAACGGATGGTCAATGTGATAGAAGATTTGCTCAAGCTCTCTGGCGCGACCAGCAGCGAATTGCAGCGTGAACCGGTGCATGTGAGCGTGTTGGCCCACGAGATTGTGGCCGACCTGCGCCAACGTGACCCGCAGCGCCAGGTGGATATAACCATTGCCGAAGGGTTGGTAGATGAGGGCGATATGCGGTTGCTGCGGATTGTGTTGGAAAATCTGCTTTCCAATGCGTGGAAATTTACCCGCCACCGGGCGCACGCGACCATTGAGGTAGGGGCCATCTATCGGGAGCAGCAGCAGGGGCCCGTCTACTTTGTGCGCGACAATGGGGCCGGCTTCGAGGTTGCCAACGCGCACAAACTCTTTGGAGCCTTCCAACGGCTCCACAGCAAAACCGACTTCCCCGGTATGGGCATCGGGCTTGCCACGGTGCGGCGCATCATTCAGCGTCATGGTGGGCACGTATGGGCCGAAAGCGAAGTGGGGCAGGGCGCCACCTTCTATTTCACGCTGCAAGATGGTAGGGCAAAGGAGGGGCCCGCGCCGCAAGGCTCCCAATCTCGCCTGGAGGAGCAGGAGCGCCTGGCCATAGGGCGCAAGCTCACCGAAATTATAGCCCACGAAGTCAATACCCCCTTGCAAACGATTCTCTTCTCGCTAGAGTTGATGAGCGACGCCAGCGAGGAAGAACGCGACCTGTTTGTGCAGCGCACCCGCCAGCAGATAGCGCGTATCGGGGCTATTTTGCACCAGTTGAAGGATATGTACCAGGCCGCAGATGGCGAGCATGCGCTGGTAGATATGCGGGCCCTGCTCGAACACGTGCTGCTGTTGATTGGGGGCCGCCTGGATGAACAGGCTATTGTTGTCGAGCGCGACCTGGCCGCCGATGTCCAGCCGGTGTGGGGGGTAGCCGACCAGTTGAAACAGGTGTTGCTGAACATTCTTTTGCATGCCATAGAGGCTATGCCCGGTGGGGGGCTACTGGCCGTACGCTGTTGGCAAACGCTGCAACCGG
Organism: Chloroflexaceae bacterium; assembly: GCA_034437375.1. Lineage (GTDB taxonomy): Bacteria > Chloroflexota > Chloroflexia > Chloroflexales > Chloroflexaceae > JAAUSY01. The sequence goes on from DAOTUK010000239.1 coordinate 8,644, forward strand.
ACGACTCCGCGCCACCACAGCGGCCAACCGTCTGCATTGAGGTGTGCGATAGCGGGGCCGATCGCACATCCGATGGGCAGGAATATAGGGTTTCCCCCTTCTTCGCCACGCACAGCGATAGCACCGGCCTGGGCTTGTTTGTTGCGCTCAAGATTATCAACCAGCATGGCGGGACAATGACCGTGAAGCGACCGTCGGGCGCGGGGACGTGCTGTCTGGTGGCGCTGCCAGTGGTGCGCGACGGGACCTACCAGTGACGGGGGAGGGGTGCGGCGAGGATGGGGGGTGGGCGATAGCACTATTTGACACACTATCCAAAATTGCGTATGGTATGAGCACACACGCCTTGTTGTGGCGACGGTTGGCGGTGGTGTGGGGTCGTATGGTCTGGTTGCGAGAGCGGCCGCGAACCCCTTACAAGGAGCAAGGAAGGTATGAAGAGCGCACGGAGTATGGGGGCCATTTCCCCCTGGTTATATTATGGTCGTGTTCTTGTCCTGGGTATCGTCTTATTGAGCGTGATGTTAGCGGGTGTGGCCCCCACACCAACGCGGGCCCAGAGCAATGAGCGGTGCTTTGTCGAAACGGGGTTTTGTATCTCCGGGCCCATCCGCGCCTACTGGGAGGCAAACGGGGGGGTCGCGGTGTTTGGCTACCCTATCACCCCATTACGCTACGAGCTTGTGGAGCAAGAAGCGCTGCCGGTGCAGTGGTTCGAGCGTGACCGCCTGGAAGATCATGGCCCCAACGGCGTTATACCCGGACGGTTGGGTGTCCGTCTGTTAGAACAGCGCAACCAACCGTGGCAACTTGCTCCACGGGTGAGCAGCGCTCCCGAAGGATGCGCCTTTTTTGCCCAGACAGGGCATAGTCTGTGCGAACCCTTTCTAAGCTACTGGATGAATAACGGGGCCGTGGAGCGTATTGGCTACCCCATTACCGAGCCGCGCACCGAGCAGATAGGCGCATGGGTTGGCACGGTGCAATATTTTGAGCGGCGCCGCCTGGAATACCACCCGGAACTGACCGGTCAGCCGGTCTTGCCCGGCCGGCTTGGAAATGAAGTTATGCCCTTTTTAACCACGGTGCCGGACTATGTCTGCCGGCAGGACGTTGTGAGCACCTTGCAGGAATTGTTGCGGCCAGGCACCGATATTCGCAACCGTCTGGGGTGTCCCCACGCTGCGCGGTATGTTACGGGGGTGGCCGAACAGTATTTTGAGCGTGGGGTGATGCTCTATCTGGAAGAGCACCCCCAGACGCTTGAGAGCACTATCTTTGTCATAACCACCACGCCTCTGCCGGTGCGTTATCAGATCTACGAGGATACGTGGGAGGAGTGGCAGCCAGTATCGGGCTATCAGACGCCGCCAGAGGGGATGATGGAGCCAGAGTATGCGTTTGGCAAGGTGTGGCGCGAGCGTGACGGGGTGTTCGAGGCGTTAGGATGGGCGACACAACGCGAGGTCAAGGGCCATGCTCTCTACCAGCAGTTTGATAATGGCTACGTTATCTGGCGAAATGACGCTGATTTTGTGTATATCTTTTTCCCAGATGGTTCTGTCACAGCCATGCCACGGTCCTGGCCGCACAACAAGGGGTGGTAGCGAACCTCCGGAGCGGGTTTTAGCAGTATTGAACCACGCAGGGCCCGAAGAGCACGAAAAGAACGGAGTGCTTTGGGCCCTTTGCGGCTTTGCAAGCGGCTCAATAGCGCCGGCTGGCGGGGTTGGCTATGATGATACCGGTTCCGCGTGCGCCTCGTTGGCCGGTGCGTCCGCGTCGGGTTGCGCTTCTTCCGCTTCAGCAGCTTTGCGAGCGTCGCCGGCGCCAGTCTTGCGGTTAAATATCTCGCGGATGTCCTCCTGGCGTTCGTCTTGACGCAGTTGTTGTTTTACAAGGTAGAAGAAGACGCCCCCCTTGGTGCGGCGGCGCTTGCTATCGTTTGCAAGCGTCAAGCCGCCGTCGGCTTCAACCGCTTCGGCCTCCTTGAGTTTTTCCATAGCAAACGCTATGCCCAGGCGCTTGACGATACGCTCAATCTGTACCGTCGGCTTGATGTCGCTTTCACCCAGGGCCGCAATGATCTCATCAATGGTTTTCTGGACAGCTTTTTCCTGCTGGCGCTGTTGGATTTCTTTTTGCTTGACCTCTTCTTTTTTCTGTTGTTTTTCTTTTTGTCGTTTCTTTCGCATAATCCCCGGTTCCCCCTTCTAGTCTCAAACCCTTTCGGTATCTGTGTCAATATTCTAACACAATGCACTGCTTTGCGGGGGTATGGGTTTGTTTTTACCAGGGCGATTGCAACGTCGCCAGGCCGACGCCAGTATCATGCTCTGCTGCATGCGTAGACGTTAGTGTGCGCCGTCGGCGCGAGATCTGGGGTTGTGTGGTGCGCCTTCGCCGCGCTACCTCCCCCAAAAAGGTGGTTTTGCGGGCCCCCGCCCCGCAATCTCCCCAGGTATTCTCGTTGACGTAAGACTTCGCAATCGCCCTGGTTACCGCAAAAACTGCCCTTGCGTAGATGGCGCAGGTATGCTATCCTGATAAGCAGGTATACGGGTGTCTCCAGGCTTTGAAGAGCCTATCAACACAACCCTGTTTATCACTACCAACGGGTTGTCGTAGCACAGGAAACAAACGAGTGTCTACCGTGATAGGGTCTGCTGGAGATGCGTTCTTATGAGGATGTATGGATAGTAGTAATTCACATCACTGTATTCTGGGTCGCCACGCACGCCGAGGAGATCCGGGCTATGGCTGGAGTATGAGAAGCATTTTCTAGCGAGAATACGGAAGGTATGGGCCCTGTCCCCGCTTTCCCCCCTTTTCATGTCCCCGGTCATTCCCCTTGACCACGGGGTTTTTTATTCCCCCACGTGCGTAGCGGCCCGAACCTGGGTTCGCAAGCTCCTGGTATGCGCGGTACCGGAGAGCGCTTAGCACGATGGAGGGAAAAAAATGCTCGCCACTCGCACGGTTCCAGGGTTGGATATGTTCCGCCCATCCATTATTCGTGTCCATGAAACGCCGGTAGAGTCCACCACACAACCCTATCACTATTCGCCGGCACTGAGCTTTCCACAACATATCACTACCTTGCAAGCCATTGAAGCCCTGCGCCAGATACAAAGCAACGAAGCCAGCATCTATTACCTGTTTGTAACCGATTATGAAGAACATCTGGTCGGCGTTGTCAACCTCTGGAAACTGATGACGGCCCCGCCCGGAGCGCGTCTCTTTGAATTGATGGATCGCCGCCAGATAACCTTACCCTACGATGCCTCGCTCGAAGAACAAGCCCTCCTGATGAGCGAGACGGGCCTGCAAGCCCTCCCCGTCGTAGACGAGAAAGGCCGCCTGGTGGGGGCGCTCGATTCCCGCGACCTCATCACGGCTATGAAAGAGGAAACCACCGAGCAACTCTACCACCTCTCCGGTATGAGCAAGGATGAAACCTTGCACCGCCCCTTGTTCGACTCGGTCCGAGACCGGCTCGTATGGCTCATGACCAATCTGGCCGGCCTGTCGCTGGCCGCACTGATTGTAGGTTTTTTTGCTTCCACGCTGGCCCACCTGATTGTGCTGGCCGTACTCCTCCCCATGATTATTGGCCAGAGCCGCTATGCTGGTATGCAAACGCTCACGCTCGTAGTGCGTTCGCTCTCGCTTGGCAAGATCTCCCTGGATGATGTGCGCCCGCTCATTCGCCGCGAACTGCTGCTTAGCACCATAACCGGCGGTATGACGGGGTTGCTTGTTGGAAGCGGGGTAGTCGTCTGGCAGGGCAGTATGATGCTTGGGGCCCTGGCCGGTAGCGTTATCCTGGCCAATACAACGATGGCGGCGCTGGCCGGGGTGCTGGTTCCCCTGGGTTTAAAAAAGCTGCATCGCAACCCGGCCCATGGCGCAACGACTATTGTTTCGACGCTCACCAGCATCATCAGCCTGGCCCTGTTCCTGTCCGCCGGAACTATCGCGCTCGCTCTGGGCTACCTCTAGGCGCGAACAGGTGGAGGATGTGCTCTGACACAAACTAGTCATTCCTTTCGCGTCGTTCTGCTCATCACCTTCTGGCCGCTGACGGCTGTGGTACTGGTCTTCGATTCGCTGGCCATACGCGCCAGCAACCTGGATGGCCCGATGCTGAGCAACATCATGGCGCCGCTCTATTTGTTGCTCGTCATGCCAAGTCTCCAACCATTCCAACGGACAATGGCGCTGGTCTTTCTACCGGTGGCCATTGGCGGTGAATATCTGTTCAGCCTGGTCTTTCGCCTGTACACCTACGCTGAAGGGAGCGTCCCCTTCTACGTGCCCTTTGGGCATGCCATTCTCTTTGCTACGGGTCTTATCTTTTGTGAACTACCGTGGGTCGAGCGCCATACCCGCCTGCTCCGGTGGGGGTTGTTGGCATTCCATACCGCGCTTATTGGCGGGGCCGTCTTTGTGCTTGGCGATACGTTATCGGCCTGCTTTGCCGTGCCCCTGGCTTATATCCTCTACCATTCGCGCCTGCGTCTCTTCTACCTGGTTATGGGGGTGCTGGTGCTGTACGTCGAACTGGTTGGTACCATTCTGGGATGCTGGTATTGGCATCCGTGGCCGGCGGGCGGGGCACTCCATGCCGTCAACCCGCCGGTTGCAGCCTTTTGTTGCTACGTGGTTGCCGATATTCTGGTTATCCGCATTACGCGCCGGATTGCGCCGATATTGGCGCGGGTAGTGCCCCCCAGTACCTCCCACCGCCGAAAGCCTGATAGTGGCGCTCACCGCGCAACCATCGGGAGATAGACAACCTCTGATGGAACTGGCGCGGTCGTCGGCGCTGGCGCGGTCGTCGGTTCTGGCGCGGTGGTCGGCGTTGGCTCGGTCGTCGGTTCTGGCGCGTTCCCGCCTGTATACTCGTAGGCGCCAATATCATAGCCGCTGCCGACGGGGCGGGCCGTACCGGCGTAATCATCCTGCACCAGATCGCTGGTCGCGCCGGCATCTATCAACGGTGAACCCGCCTGAAGGCGATAATCGGTAGGCGTAGTGCTGCCGGGGTTGACCAACAACGGGTCGGCGATACTATCGCCCTCGCCAGCGGCGGGGCCAGCATCGCCGCCATACCAGCTATTGTGGTGGAAAGTAATACCCGACTCACCCGCAAAAGTAACCGGTGGACTATCCCCCGTCTGGTAGAAAATATTGTTGTATATTTCGGTATGCTGGTGGCCCGAATCTTCATCAATACTGATAAGCGCCCCCCCACTGTGATAGAACGTATTATGCGCCACCACCACGTTTTGTAAGCCGCCGCCGTGGTGGTAGTTGCCATAGGAAAAGCCTTTGCGGGCCCCGATGATGATATTGTTGAGAATGTGGTTATTGCGAGATATGTTCGTGTGGTCATATATCTCATTGGCTATCTGGATACCGTTGGCGGGCAACCCGAAGCGATAGAACGTCGGGTTATTGGTCGTGTAGATGAGGTTATTGCGGTAGGTAACATTGGTTGCATTGTCCATATACATGCCGATAGAGTAGTTATCATAGACGACGTTGCCATAGGCCTCGCCATCATCCATCAAGCCCATGATGATCCCTTCGCCATAGTTCTCATAGACGCGATTGTTCGCAATGACAGCCCCGGTGGTGTTAAAGACACCAATTCCGCTGGGCCATCCCGACCCCTGTTCTGGCGGGGGTGGGTTATTCTCCTGGCAATTGTCATAGACCGTATTACCCTCTATCACAATATCTTTGACGGTTGTCATATCATCGTAGCCAGCGTAGATACCCCCACGCACCGACCCATGCACAACGTTGTTGCGTATCCGGATGTGCGAACCGCCCCATACACTGATGCCCGTGCGTTGGGCGTTGCGCACCTCAAACCCCACAATATCCATATACTGGCCGGCGGCGCTGAGACAACTACTATCATGCTCTGTATCGCTACAATCGAGCACTGGCGTTTCGTCTGGGTAGGCTTGCAGCACAATGCGGGCATCGGCTGTGCCGGTGGCTTCGGTCCATATGCGCTCGGTGAGGTTGTAGGTTCCGCCGCGCACCATCACAGTGTCGCCGGAATCAACCATAGCTAACGCCTTGTTGATGGTGGCAAAGGGTTCGTCCTGGGTGCCGGCGTTTTCGTCGTTGCCGTTGGTGGCGACGTAGTAGGTGGTGCTATTGGCGGCAATCTGTTCGGCGCGGGTCGGCCAGTACCCCGCGATACCACCAGGCAATAGCGCCAGGAGCATGGGCAGTAATCCAAACCATCGTTTCATAACGCGACCTCCTCATATTGTAGGTATCAGGTTTTGTCCCACTCCCCATTATACACCTTTCACGACGATTGCAATGTCGCCAGGGCAACGACAGCACCAGGTTTTTCTGCATGCGCAGCCGTTGATGTGCGCCTTCGGCGCGAGATATAGGGGGGTGTGGCGCGGCAAAGCCGCGCCACACCCCCCAAAAAGGTGGTTTTGCGGGGCCCAGCCCCGTTCGCTCCCCAGGTGTCCTGGTTGACGTCAGACGTTGCAATCGCCCTGTACACCCTTTCCTCTGTGGTGACGAATGCCATGGCGAATGCTATAATAAAAGGGAAGCACACGTGTGTAAACCAGCAAGGAGGATGGACAATTTACGGTAGACAGCAGCGGGCAGATAACCGCTGTGGTCATACAACCGGCGCTCTGGCAGCGGATTGTAGAACTGCTGGAAGATAGCGAAGACCGCGCCCTGGTGCAGTCGTTGCGCGAAAAGTTGAACCAGCACCCGGCCCAGACCGGCGCGTTGCGATGGCAAGATGTCGAGCAGGAGTGGGATCAGGCATGAGTGACTATAGCGTCTACATTCGATGACGAGCAATAACCAACGCGGGGGAGCGCCTGGACGCGCAAATCTGGGAGCATTTGCAGATGTTGGGATATGGAACGAAAGGGGGGAGCGAATGAGCGCATTAGAAGTATTGCAATCGGTGCAGTTTGTTGAATCGAAAGGAAAACGTTTTGCTGTTCTGAATGCCGAGGATTGGGAAGCACTTATTGAGTGGCTCGAAACGCTCGAAGATCAGCAGATTGTGCAACGCGCCCTGGCCGATCTCCGCGCCGCTGGTGGCGACCGCGACAAGGCCGGCTGGCTCAGGTGGGAGGACATCGAGCACGAGTGGGATCAGGCATGAGTGACTATAGCGTCTACGTTACGCCAGATGCCTGGGAGGAGATGAAACGGCTACCGGGGAATATGCGCCAGCGCGTGCGCCGCGAGATAAAAGCACTGGCGCATACCCCGCGGCCACCGAGCAGCAAACAGCTACAAACGGACACCACAGAACAACAGGCCTGGCGCTTGCGGCTTGACCGCTGGCGCATTATCTATCTCATCTCCGATGCAGAATATACGGTTGACGTGCTGGCAGTACGGAAGCGACCGCCCTATGACTATGATGACTTGCCGGCACTCTTGGAGCGTTTGACCGATGACGAGCAATAACCAACGCGGGGGGCACGATGTTTGAATATTGCCCACTCAGCAAGATATTGAATAAGAAAGGCTATATTCGAGGCCCTTTCGGTTCTAAATTGCTATTTGGAATTTATCGGTACTAAAAAGGGTATTTGAGCTAGTATAAAACCCCTCAAAAATGTCAGGATACACATATCAATACCAAAAACCCTCTCAATAACTATGAAACAGTCTCACTATCTGTGAGATCCTACAACAAATACCCCCTCAAATATCCAGATTCTTCACCTCACTTGCATGCGTCTGAATAAACTTCTTGCGCGGCGCAACATGATCCCCCATCAACATCGTAAACGTCTCATCCGCAATCTGCGCATCCTCCAACGTCACCTGCAAAATAATCCGATTCGTCGGATTGATCGTCGTCTCCCACAACTGCTCCGGATTCATCTCTCCCAGACCCTTATACCGCTGCACATCCACCTTCGCCCCCGGCGACAACTTTGCAATATAACTCTCCTTTTCCGCATCGGAATACACATACACCTGCGACTTGCCATGCTTCAACCGATAGAGCGGCGGCTGCGCAATATACAAATGCCCATTCGCAATAAGTGGGCGCATATAGCGGAAAAAGAACGTCAACAACAACGTCCGAATATGGCTCCCATCAACGTCCGCATCACACATCAAAATAATACGATGGTAGCGCAACTTTTCCAAACTAAACTGCTCCCCAATCGCCGCCCCAATCGCCGTAATCAGCGCCTTTACCTCCTCGTTCGACAACATCTTATCCAGACGGCTCTTCTCCACATTCAATATCTTGCCCCGCAACGGCAAAATAGCCTGAAAGCGGCGGTCGCGCCCCTGCTTCGCGCTTCCCCCCGCGCTATCGCCCTCCACCACAATCAGCTCGCACCGCTCCGGGTTCGTATCGGAACAATCGGCCAACTTGCCCGGCAACGAAAACCCATCCATCGCACTCTTGCGGGCCGTCTCGCGCACCTTCTGCACCGCCAGACGAGTACGCGCCGCCGAAATCGTCTTTTCAATAATACGCCGCGCATCGCCGGGGTTCTCATCCAACCAGGTCGCCAGCGCATCGCCAACCACCCCCACCATCGCCCCCGCCGCCTCCGGGCTCACCAACTTCTCCTTCGTCTGCGAACTAAACTGGGGATCTTTTAACTTCACGCTAATAACCGCCGTCAACCCCTCGCGCACATCATCGCCCGTCAGATTAGCCTCATTCTCCTTGAGCATATTCTTTCCGCGGGCATACGTGTTGATAACCCGCGTGAGCGCCGTACGAAACCCGGTCAGATGGCCCCCCCCATCCACATTGTTAATATTGTTCGCAAAAGCATACACCGAATCAGAATCATACGAATCGGTATATTGCATCGCTACCTCAACCGCCACATCATCTACCGTCCGCTCCACATAAAAGGGTTGGCGATGCAGCACATTCTTATCCTTATTCAAGTGGCGCACGTACGAATTGATGCCCCCCTCAAAGTAGAAGTTGACTTCCTTATCCGCCCGCTCATCTACAAAGTGAAAGCGCAACCCCTTCGTCAGATAGGCCATCTCACGGAACCGCTGTGCCAACGTCCGAAAGGTATACTGCAACCCATCCTTGAAAATAGCCACATCGGGCAAAAAGTGAATCGCCGTACCGGTGCCATCCGACGGTCCCACCGCCCGCACCGGTTCCAACGGTTTGCCGGTCACATACTCTTGCACCCAGAGCTGGCCATCGCGCCGCACCTCGGCCCGCATCCACTCAGACAACGCATTGACGACCGAAAGACCAACCCCATGCAAACCAGAAGACACCTTGTAACCACCTTCGCCAAATTTACCGCCGGCATGTAACAGAGTTGTAGCAAGCTCCAACGCCGAAACCTGGTGCTTCGGGTGCATATCCACCGGAATACCACGGCCATTATCGCTCACCGATACCGACGAATCGGCGTGAATCATAATATCAATACGGTCGGCAAAACCGGCCAGAGCTTCATCAACCGAATTGTCCACCACCTCGCGGATCATATGATGCAAGCCATTGATGTCGGTTGGCCCGATATACATACCCGGACGGCGGCGCACCGCCTCCAAACCTTCCAGGACGGTAATATGGCTGGCATCGTACGTTTCCGTCTGAGGGAGTACTGTTTCTTGTTCTTGTATTGACATAGGATAACCTTTTCGTTAGGTGTTTAGTTTATTCCAGGATTTCTTCCGCTAGTCCCACCCGGTTGCCGTGCTGTGTCGGTGCGCGATGCTGGAGCCGGGCCACGGGTCAACCGGCGGGTGCCGGGTCAATAATCCATCGTTCACGATAAAAGACCAGTCTGGCCGCGGCCAGGCCACTTCCAATATAAGCGCTACCAACCATAGCAATGATAAGACCGGGGATGCTCTGGGCCAGCGCTTGCCACACCACCCCCAACCCGCTCATAATAAGGAAGGAGAGCAAGAGCAACCCAAGCGCCGCGAAAAAATGGTGGCGAACCATACGCATGCTCCTCCGGATCGCGGCAATGGGCCCCACGCCATGGAGCAGGGTCGCCTCGATAGCAAAGCCGGTATAGAGATAGAGCCAGAAGCCGATACTAAACCCCAGTATGAGCACGGGCAACGTTGTACCCGGAACCATCGTCGCCACCAGGGCCAGCAGCACCAGAATGGGGAAGCCAACCAGAAGAACAGCCAGGGCCAACACCAGCAGAATACCAACAATCCGCAAAGCCGTCCGGGCCGCATGGCGCAGGCAGACCAGCGGACGACAGCGATAGGCGCTGACACCGCTGCTCAGGATAGTGAGAAACAGACTGCTGCCGACGAGCGTTAGCAGATTGATCACACACAGCGCGGCTATCACCCCCACAAGCGTTCGGACGTAGATAATATGGTCGGGCATACTAGCGGTGGGGAAGAGATGCGTAGGCAACAACGGGACAACATTTATCAGGGCCAGCGGTTTACGCATATCGCTATTTTGAATATGGATAACCAGTTGCTCCTGTTGCCAGGGGTCAGGCACAAGCAAGCCCGCCAGATAGGCCAGCAGAGTATGCCCCCCCCCTAGAAACGGGGCCAGCGAGAGCCGCGTACCCAACCAGAGATACCCATTGAGCGCAATAGGGATAAAAAGCACCCAGAGGCGCTGATGGAGCACCGTATAGCCAATACTAATTGTGTCTATAAGGGTTAGCTTCGTGGGCTTTGCAATGGTCAAAACGACCTCCTCAACACATGGTATTATACCACACATAGCGCCATATGGAAAGAGCGCGAACACCAGGAGCAACTGCCACCCACCATACCGTGCTTCCCCATTTCTCCCCGGTCTCTCAACTATTTCTTGACAATTGTGGTATCGTATCAATCATGTCTGTCACTATTCTTGAACGGTTTCAGAGCTTTTCAAGGCGTTCAGATTGGGGTATGCTGAAGACAAAAGCGGGCAGCAATCTGGGGTCTGTCCCTGTTATGCTGAAAGTACCAACAATGAATGTAAAGGTGTTTCCGGTGACGAAGAGTCGTGACTGTGAAGAATTGCAAGCCGAAATTTTGATGTTGCGCCAGCGGTTAGCCGACATGCAAGCGCAGCATAATCTCCGCCTCCGCGATCTCGCCCGGCGGGTATCGCACGAAATTAACACCCCCTTACAAACCATCTTGCTTTCGCTTGAATCGTTATCTGATGCAACGAGTAAAGAGCGCGTAACGTTTATTGAACGTGTGCGCCGCCAACTAGAGCGCGTCAGCGCCGTGATGTATGAGCTTGAGCAAGTATACCAGCAGCATCCAATGGCAAACCAGACGTTCCATGGCCGCGAAAGCGAGTGTGACGAAACAGCTTCCCGACAACAACCATAAGCGACTCGCTCTCCTGCTGTTTTTTTCCAACAGTGGTATACTCATAAGGGAAAGAACAAAGCACATAGTCGAATGTAGGTGAAGGAGAGCATGCTATGACCATAGATGTGGAGGCATTGCAAGCAGAAAACGAAGCGCTCAAACAGCGTATAGCGGCGTTAGAGCACCAGATAGCGTCGGGCAAGCCGGAGGAAGGCGCAGCCATCCCCTATCAAGACGTGTTTGAGCAACTTCCTATTCCAGTATCCATCTTTCGTACAGACGGAGTATTAGCCGACATCAACGCACAGAACCTGGCCAACTTGCGGACATCCCGCGATGCCATTGTCGGAACATTCAATATCTTTGAAGATAAAGAAGCGGAAACAAAAGGCTACGACGAGTATTTTCGCCAGGCCGTGGCCGGCGACGTCGTAACCATGCCACCGTCCACATACAATACGAAACAGGCCGACCTGGAAGGCCGCGAACAAGATACCCTTATCTGGGCCGAGTCAACCTACTTTCCCATACCCGACGCGCAGGGGAACGTGGCCTATGTTGGCATGGTCAATGCTGATATTACCGAGCGCATGCACGCCGAACAGATATTGCGCCGGAGCCAGACCTTGCTCCAGAGTGTCATAGATAACTCCCCCTCTATCATCTATGCCAAAGACCGGGCCTGGCGGCTTATTCTGGTCAACCGCCCCTTTGCCAATTTGCTGCATAGGGAACCGCAAGAAATTGTTGGAAAAAATGATTACGACCTCTTCCCCGCCGAGTCTATAGATGCGATACGGGCCAACGACGAGCAGGTGATAGCCCAGGGCCAACCGATAACGCACGAAGAGACGTTGCGCCAGGAGGATGGCGAACATACCTACCTCTCCACCAAGTTTCCTCTCTATGATGATAAAGGCCATATCTACGGTATGGGCGGTATTACCACCGATATAACCGAACGCAAGCGCCTGGAACAGGAATTGCACGAGCGTGAGGAGCGTCTGCGCCTGGTATTGGAGGGCAGCAGCGATGGGGCATGGGACGCCAACCTGATGACCGGGGAGGCGTATTACTCGCCGCAATATGCCACCATGCTTGGCTACGCGCATGCAGAGCTTGCGCCAATTGTTGATACCTGGGTCGGCAATATCCACCCGGACGACGCGCCCATGGCGCAGCAGATGTTTCAGGACTATCTGGCCGGGCGTATCCCCTCGTACGAATGTGAACACCGGCTGCGGTGCAAATCGGGCGCGTGGCTCTGGGTACTGGCCCGTGGCAAGGTGACCAGACGCAATGAGCAGGGCCAGCCGGCCCGTATGACCGGCACGGTTTCCAATATTGCCCGCCGCAAACAGGCCGAGGAGCGATTGCACGAGGCGCAGCAAATGCTCAAACTGGTGCTGGACAATTTACCCCAGGCCGTCTTCTGGAAAGACCGCCACCTGAACTACCTGGGCTGTAACAGACGGTTTGCCAACGATGCGGGCCTGGAATCGGTGGAGGATATTGTGGGCAAGTCGGACTATGACATGCCCTGGGCCGCCACACTGGCCGAGCCCTACCGTGCCGATGACCAGTACACTATGGAGCAAAACGCGCCAAAGCTCAACTATGAGGAGGCGCTGGTACTGTCCGATGGTTCGCCGGCGTGGGTACGCACCAGCAAGATACCCCTGCACGACAGTGATGGCAACGTCTTTGCGGTGCTTGGGATGTATGAAGATATTACCGCCTACCGGCACATGTTGCATCAGTTGCAGACATTTCAAGCGCTGGTGGAGAATGCGCCAGATGGCGTATGTGTGGTCGAACCAGCCAACAACACCATCCAATATACCAACCCGGCCTACCGCTCAATGCTCAACTATGGCGACGAGATTATCGGTATGCATGGCTATGAATTGCTGGCGTTGACGACCGAGGAATTTCAAGCTGTCAACCAGAGCGTGCAAGAGAAGGGAATGTGGCAGGGCCCGCTTCCATGCAAACGAAAGGACGGGAGCACCGTTCAGACACAACAATCTATTTTCCTGACGTATGATCAACGGGGCAACCCACAGACGCTTGCGGTGATAGCCCGCGATATGACCGAGCAACAACGCCAGGAAGAGGAACGCGCCATCTTGCAACAGCAAATTATCGAGGCCCAGCGGGCAGCGCTGCGTGAGCTTTCGACCCCGCTTATTCCGCTCTCCCATACCGTGGTACTGATGCCCCTTATCGGCAGCATAGATAGCGGGCGGGCCCAATTGGTCATGGAGACATTGTTGGAGGGGATTGCGGCCCATCAGGCCGATACGGCCATTCTCGATATTACCGGTGTGTCGGTGGTAGATACGCAGGTAGCCAATGCGCTGATACAGGCCGCACAGGCTGTGCGGTTGCTTGGGGCCCAGGTGGTGCTTACGGGTATCGGGCCAACAATGGCCCAGACGCTTGTGCATCTGGGGGCCGATTTACGTAGTATCGTGACGCGGGGTAGCTTGCAAAGTGCCATTGTCGAAGCATTGCACCAGACCATTTCTACCGCACCGGGGGGACAGCATGGGTCATAATCCGCATACACAGCGGGAGGTACGGCTGTTTGATAGTTTGCCGTGCCACCAGTGTGGCGAGCCGGCCTTCTTTGCCCACGCACGACCGGATGAGCGCGAGCCGGGCGCGTGGGTGTTTCTCCCCATCTGTACCAACTGCGAGCCGGTGGAAACAATGTGTCTGCTGCCAAAGGTCGTGAGCCACGACCACCAGTAGGCCGGGCGTGGGGGGATACCTCTAGAAGCGATAGCCGATGTCAGGGCCATCCGCCGTGACTGTTGGGTGTGCCAGACATGTTTCCGCTCCCAGGGGAATGATCGTCTACCTGGGTGCATGTTCCCCTATTGGTGCGGTGCCTATGCGTTCATACCGATGCGCTATACCCCATTCTCCGGCGGTTTGCTCTGGGCAAAACCTTGCTGCGGAAAAATGTCTGGCACACCCCTCACGCCAAGGGCGATTGCAAAGTCGCTCTGGCGACGACAGACGACGGCTTTTCCGTATTCGCAACCGTTGGTTTGCGCCTTCGGCGCGAGATATAGGGGTGTTTGGCGCGGCTTCGCCGCGCCAAACACCCCCAAAAAGGTGGTTTTGAGGGGCTGTGCCCCGCAATCTCCCCAGGTATGCTGGCGTTGCCCTGGCGACTTTGCAATCGCCCTGCCCTCACGCCCAGGGTATCTGTTCAAAGCCGGCCCGGTCTGGTATACTATCGCCAGGAGTTGAGAAGAAACCCCCGCACGACACTTGCACCGCTCCATAACAACCATTACCTGAACCTGGAGGATGTCGGTATGAAAAAGCTCGCACAAACTCCTCTGCATGGAGAAACAACGGTTCCCCTATCAGCAACGGGGACGGCCACCCCTGTGCCCCCCCCCGAATACGAGCGGCCCCTCAAGATAGCCCTCATTATGCCCAGAGGGAGAAAAGAAGAGAAGAGCGGACTCAAGCCCTTGTTCAACATGGCGCTTGGGGTGCTGGTAAGTATCACCCCGCCACAGCACCAGATTGAATTGATAGATGAAGTATTTGACGACCCCATCCCCTACGATAGCCGCTACGACCTGGTTGGTATTACTAGCCGCACCTTCAACGCCAACCGCGCCTATGAGATAGCCGACCACTTCCGCCAGCGTGGTACCACCGTGGTGCTTGGCGGTATGCACGTCTCATTTAACTACGATGAAGCCATCCAGCACGCCGATTCTGTCGTGTGCGGCGAAGCCGAAAATCTGTGGGAGACGCTGCTGCACGATGTCGCCGCCGGCACGCTGAAACCTCGCTACGATGCCCGCGACTGCCCCCCCGTCAGCGAGGTGCCGACCATTGACTATGCCCGTATCTACCGTTCAAGCCGCCGCGAAAAAGTAGACTCGCGCAAATCCATTCCCATCTACATGAGCCGCGGTTGCCCCTACTCCTGCTCCTTCTGCGTGACGCCCGACTTTACCGGGCGGCTATATCGCCTGCAATCGCCAGCGGCCATCCGCCAGCAAATTGCGGACGCCCGGCGCGTCTTCTTCAAAGAAAGCCGCTATGGCGACCGCCCGTGGTTTATGTTTACCGACGAAAACTTTGGCGTCAACAAAAAGAAGATGTGGGACGTGCTCGAAGTGCTCAAGGAACAGCACATTCAGTTTAGCTCGTTTATCAGCGTGAACTTTCTCGAAGACCCCAAAACGGTGCAACTGCTCAAGGATGCCGGCTGTGCTATGGCCCTGGTCGGCTTCGAGTCGGTAAGCCCCGAAGCCATCCAACGCTATGGCAAAAAACAGAACAACGTCGAAAAGTATGAGCAGATTATCCACCACTGCCGCACGGTCGGGCTCAATGTACAGGGCAGCTTTGTCGTAGACCCGGCCTCCGACACCTACGCCGATATGGATGCGGCGGTGCAGTTTGTGCGCAAGCACCACCTGATGATGCCCTGCCTCACCCTGATGACGCCCTACCCCGGCACGCGCATGTACCGCGACTATATGCAAGAAGGCAAGGTCGTAGACCGCGATTGGGACAAGTACACCTCGCTCAACCTGGTGGTGCGCTGTGACCAGGGCGACCCGGCCGCATATCAACTTCAGTTTTTGCGCCACTACCTGGCTATGTATTCCTGGGGTACCATCATCAATCGCCTGATCTATTGCCGTATGCGGCTGATAAACCTGGTCACAAGCCTGGTTGTGCGCTGGAACCTGCGCGACCAGATACGCAGCATTGAGGCCGGCCACAACATCCCATTACCACAGCAGACGATGTCTGCAACGTAAGAACCCGCTATATCAGATTGGCGTATGGGGGCGGCACGGCGCCGCCCCTTCCTTGCCTACCGTTTCGACAGCCTACCTTAATCCGGAAAGCACTTTGCAATGACACAAGATTTGCACGCAGAAACCCCCATCGTTTCCGCCCTTGTCCCCCAGATAGTCGTACGCTCCTACGCCAATCATCAGTTTGATGGCACCTTTGAAGCGGTCACGCTCTTCATAGATCTCACCAACTTTACCCGCCTGACAGAAACCCTGATGCACCACAAAAAGGCCGGTGCAGAGGCGTTGACCGATGTGCTCAACGCGCTCTTTGGCCCGCTTGTCCAGGCTGTCCACGCGCATGGGGGCTTTATTACCACCTTTGGCGGCGACGCCTTCACCGCCATTTTCCCGGTCGAGACAACCGCGTATGCGGCCGCCCTGCGTGCTATCAATGCCGGCATCACCATGCAACAGCGCTTCTTCCAGCACCCCCAGGTACAAACCCCTTTTGGAACCTTTGCCATAGGGGCGCGGGTGGGTATAGGTATCGGAACGATTGTCTGGAACATTCTCTGCTGCCCGGCCGACGAATGCCAACCCAACGCCAACACCGACGCCTGCTGTGCCTACCTGTTCCAGGGCCCCGCCATTGACGCCTGCGCCGAAGCCGAACACCGCGCCAAAGAGGGCGACATTATCCTACCCGCAGAGGTTGTAACCCTCTTTCCAAAACAAGCTACCGTCACAGACTGGATTGGCACACACCATCGCCTCCAGATGCTCTACGCCAGCATACCGGCTGATATGATCGCGCCCCCCACCCCGGCCGCACAGAGCGCGTGGGCGCCCTTTGTCCCGCGTGATGTCGCCACCTTTCTCAACAGCAACGCACGCGCTGAATTTCGCTACGTTGCGGTAGCCTTTCTCTCGCTCAACCAGAACATATCGCCGCCGGAACTTCAGCAATTTGTGACCACCACCATGAGCCTGGTACAGCGCTATGGTGGCTATTTCAACAAGCTCGACAGCGGCGACAAAGGCACAACCATACTCATCCTCTTTGGGGCCCCGGTGGCGCATGCGAATGATCCGGAGCGCGCGGCCAGCTTTCTGCTTGACCTGCGCACCCAGATGCCCGCCATACCGTGGCGGGCCGGGCTTACCTTTGGCATCGTCTATGCGGGTATCATTGGAAGCGAGGTACGCTGCGAATATACGGCCATTGGCGATGTGGTCAACATGGCGGCCCGCCTGATGATGAAAGCCGCGTGGGGCGAAGCCTGGAGTACCGCGGCCATGGCCAAACGGCTCCGCAACAGCGGCTACCACCTGGAACAACGCGGCACCTTTACCTTTAAGGGCAAGCAAAAACCCATCACCGTTGAACGTCTCATCCAGGGCCCGGGCCGGGTTGTGGCCCGCGCTATAGCCGCAGAACCCCGCTCGCTGGTTGGGCGAGAAGCAGAGTACCAGACCTTGCTTGGGGGGGTATCCCCCCTGCGGCACGGCTCCTTTGTCGGCATCTCGGTTGTCGCGGGCGAAGCCGGTATTGGCAAAAGCCGCCTGGTCTACGAACTCCAACAGGGTATTGAGCGCACGTGGGACGTTGCCCCGGCCTGGTTCTACGGCCCGTGCGATGCGATGGGCGGTCGGGCGCTGGCCCCCTTCCGTACCATGCTGGCGTCCTACTTCAACCAGGCCCCGGAACACACCCCCAGGCAAAACAGCATGCAATTTAGGGCAACGTTGCAACGCTTGATAGCCACCCTGGAAACCGCCAATGGGAAAGAGGTCGCCCGCATCAGAGCCATACAAGCCGACCTGGAACGCGCCTCCTCGTTTTTAGGGGCCCTGCTCGATCTGCACTGGCCCCAGTCGCCCTACGAACAGCTCGCCAAGGAACCCGAATTGCGCTTTGAAAATACGCTCTATGCCTTGCGAACCTTCATCCAGGCCGTGTGTCTGTGCAAGCCCGTAGTGCTTCAGATAGAAGATATACACTGGCTTGACCCCGACTCGCACAAGCTCGTAACGCTGCTGAGCCGCAGTATGCAAGGGTATCCGCTGGCCATCGTCTGTACCAGTCGCTACCGCAGCGACGGTAGCCACGTGCCGCTTGAGCTTGACCCCCAGACCCCCTTGCATACGCTCGATCTGGCCCCGCTCTCTGAAGTGGCGGTAGTCGAACTGGTGAGCCAGGTAGCCGGCCAGACCGTCATGGAGGAACTGGCCCTGTTTCTCAAAGAGAAGGCCGGCGGCAATCCCTTTTTTATTGAGCAACTGTTGCTGCACTTGCACGAACAAGGCCATATCATCACGCTGGACGATGGCGCGTGGGACATCGCCACACAAGAGGATATTGAAGTGCCGCTCACGGTTACGGCTACCCTGGTCGCCCGTTTTGATCGCCTGGATGGGGCGCTCAAGCAAGTAATCCAGGCCGCCGCCGTTCTGGGCAACGAGTTTTCGGTACGTGTGCTGGCCCATATGCTGGCCGATGATGTCCCCAATATTGCCCCGCTGGTAGCGACGGGCGAAGGGCTTGTCTGGACACGAGACAGCGACCAGACAACCCACTACCACTTCAACCACGCTTTACTGCGTGATGCCGCCTATGAGATGCAATTACGCACCCGCCTGCGCGATTTGCACGCCCGCGCGGGCAGCGCCATTGAGCAAGTTTATGCCAGCGATCTGGCTCCCCAATACCTCAAACTGGCCTACCACTTCAACCGCGCCGAAGACCCCCAACGCGAAGGCACCTACGCCCGCCTGAGCGGTACGTATGCGGCCGAGGCCTTCGAAAATGATAACGCGCTTCGCTATCTCAGCCGCGCGTTAGAGCTTATCGCGCCTGATGCCTACCACGACCAGTATGACTTGTTGCTGGTGCGGGCGCGGGTCTACGACCGTCTGGGCATGCGCGAGCAACAATCGTCTGACATGGCCGACCTGTCCACGCTGGCCAGCAAGATGCGCGACCCGGTGCGAC
The DNA here is from genome assembly GCA_034437375.1 of Chloroflexaceae bacterium. Taxonomy (GTDB): domain Bacteria; phylum Chloroflexota; class Chloroflexia; order Chloroflexales; family Chloroflexaceae; genus JAAUSY01. Next base: position 27,754 of record DAOTUK010000239.1, read on the forward strand.
AGGCCAGCGTGGCGCTCCAACAAGCCCGCTATGGCGGGTTGACCGGCCAATATCCGATTGCCCGCATGGCCGCAAAGCGGGTAGTGGAATTGGGCCGCCGCAACAACGAGATGGCCTTGACGGCCCAGGGGTACCTCGCCTGGGGCAACTTGTTGTGGTTACAAGGCGATGTTCCCGAAGCCCAGACGCGCCTGGAATCGGCGTTGGAGGTTGCCCGCAACGCCGGACTGGCCCATCTAGAAGCAGAAAGCCTGTTTCACCTGGGCCAGGTAGCCTACTCGCAGGGCGATTATACGGTAGCATATGAGGCCGGGATGCAAGCCCTGGAACAGTACCGCATCCTCCAGGATCAACCCGGTGAAGCGCGGACGCTCAACCACCTGGCCAATGTGGTGAATGAACAGGGCCAGAGCAACCTGGCCACCGACTATTACCAGCAGGCCCTCACCATCCACCGCAAAACAGGCGACCGCTACCACGAGGGACAGGTGCTCAACAACCTGGCTATTAACTACCACGACCAGGAGGATTTTACCGCCGCCATCTGCTATTATGAACAGGCGCTTGAGATTTGCCGCGCTGTTGGCGACCCGCGCGGCGGCGGCGCAGGGCTTGTTGCAGGAGCGCGCCGCGGCTATTCAGGATGCACGGCTGCGCCAGTCGTTTCTCGAAAATGTGCCGGCCCACCGCGTATGGCCCATGCGGCCCGATTGC
>DAOTUK010000240.1:0-16895 GCA_034437375.1 Chloroflexaceae bacterium
AGATAATGCCGTCCTGGCTAAAGGATATGATGCTATTTGCATATTTGTTAATGATATTGTTACCAAACAAGTAATTGATGTATTGTATGATAATGGTGTGAAGTTGATCGCATTGAGAAGTGCTGGTTATAACAATGTTGATTTTAAAGCGGCTTATAATAAAATACATATCATGCGTGTTCCGGCATACTCTCCGCATGCTGTTGCCGAACACTCTGTTGCCCTTATGCTTACATTAAATCGTAAAATACACAGGGCATATTTCAGAACACGGGATACAAATTTTGCCCTGAATGGATTACTTGGTTTCGATATGTATAAAAAATCCGCTGGTGTTATAGGTACAGGAAAAATTGGCAAAGCACTGATTCAGATTTTACGTGGATTTGGCATGCAGGTGTTGGCTTATGATGTTTATCCCGACAAGGAATTTGAAAAGCAATCCGGTTGTAAGTATGTTGAACAAGACCAGCTCTTTAAAGAATCTGATGTTATATCGCTTAATTGTCCGCTTACAAAGGATACCGAATACCTAATAAATAAAAATAATATTGACAAGATGAAGGATGGGGTTATGCTGATCAATACAGGCAGGGAGACGGGGCAGCGGAACGGCGGGGCGACATCGTCTCGCGCATCACTCGTTACTGGTATTTGAGGAGGCGAGAAAGGACGTGTCTGGACAAGCGGACGAGCAGCAGCGGCGCTATCGCTACCACCTGGCCCTGCCAGATTTTGGCAGCGACGGCCAGCGCCGGTTACACGAGGGAAGCGTGCTTATTATTGGCGTGGGTGGGCTTGGCTCGCCGGTGGCGCTCTACCTGGCCGCGGCCGGGGTTGGTCACATCGGGCTTGTTGACGATGACCTGGTTGAGGAAAGCAACCTGCAACGGCAGATAGCCCATACCACCGACGCTATCGGTACGCCAAAAATAGAATCAGCCCGCCAACGTATGCTGGACATAAACCCATCCATTGAGATAACGACCTATCCAACGCGCTTTATCCAGGAGAATGCCCATTTCCTGTTGCCTTCGTACGATGTGGTGGTAGACGCTTCCGACAATATCGAAACGCGCTATCTGAGCAGCGATATATGCGCCCGGTTTGGGAAACCCAATGTCTATGGCAGTGTGCAGGCGTATGAAGGGCAAGCCAGCGTGTTTGATGTACAGCGCGGCGGCCCCTGCTATCGCTGCCTCTACCCCACCCCGCCACCACCCGGCACGATACCATCAACCCGCGAAACCGGCGTTCTGTCCACCCTGCCGGGCGTCATTGGCACGATACAAGCAACCGAAACTATCAAACTGCTAACGGGCATTGGAACGCCGCTTATCGGACAGCTTTTCTTGTATAATGCACGGGAGATAACGTTTACCCTGGTAGCACTACCGCGAAACCCAACATGCCCAGTCTGCCAGCAAAACCATACACATCCTGATTTGATATGAGACAAGGAGGACACTATGACCAGACCAGGTATTGGTATTATCGGCACGGGATGGGGCACCCGTGTACAGGTGCCCGCCTTTCGACACGCCGGGCTAGAGGTGGTGGCCCTGGCCGGTAGCCAGGCCCGCAAGACCCAACGCATCGCCGGTGAACTGGACATCCCCTACGCAACCGGCGACTGGCGTTCGCTCCTTACCCGCGACGATGTGGCGCTTATTAGCATCGTCACCCCCCCGACGCTCCACTGCCCCATGAGCTGTGAAGCGCTGGCGGCCGGTAAGCATGTCTTGTGCGAGAAACCGACCGCCTTTGACGCCAGCGAAGCACAGCAGATGCTCGACGCAGCCAACGCCTACCCCCAACAACTGGCCCTGATAGACCACGAAATGCGCTTTCTCCCCTCCATCAAAACAGCGCGCCAGTTTGTGATTGAAGGACGCATTGGAAACCTGCGCCACGCCGAAGTACGCTTTATCAACAGTTCGCGGGCCAACCTCCAGCGCATCTGGAACTGGTGGAGCGATGTCGCTCAGGGCGGCGGTATCCTGGGGGCCATCAGCTCCCACCAGATAGATACCATCCGCTTTTTGCTGAACGATGAGGTTATCGCGGCCCAGGGCTACCTGAACACCTTTGTGACCGAACGCCCCACCGCCCAATCTGAACCCGACTACCCCGGCGGAAAGCGTCCGGTGACTTCAGACGACTTCGCCGCCTTCCAACTACGCTTTGCGCGTGGCGGGGTGGCTATCGTCACGGCCAGTATGATAGCCCGCAAAAACGAGTCGCAGAGTTTTACGCTTTACGGCGATGAGGGCACATTGCAATGTATTGATGGCCGCCTCTACTATGCCCGCCCCGACGAGGCGTTTGAAGATATGACCCCGCACGTTGAGATAGCCATTCCCGAAACCATCAAAGACCTCTACCCCGACTATGTCGAAGCAACGGTCTACAAAGGGTTGGCGCTTTACGAAGCGTTGCAGGGCAACCGGGCCACCCTGCACGATGCGGCCACGTTTGAAGATGGCCTGTACAATCAGCAAGTTCTTGATGCCATACGCGCATCAAACGCCAATGGGCAGGGGTGGGTGACAATCGGTGAGGCGTGAGGCGCGCGGCGGGAAACGGGAGGCGGGAGGCGCGAGGCGCGAGGCGAGGTGCGAGGTGCGAGGCGCGAGGTGCGAGGCGCGAGGCGGGAGGCGCGAGGCGCGAGGTGCGAGGCGCGAGGCGCGAGGCGCGAGGCGCGAGGCGTGAGGCACGCGGCGCGAGGAGAGGGGATGTGCAGGCACACGATGCCACGGAATAACAAGACATGATCAACCGAATATAGTATGACAGAAGAGGAGCGCTAGATATGATAGATGAAGTCACTGTGCGCGAAGCACTGAAAAAAGTCGTAGACCCGGAAATCGGGTTAGATATTGTAAATCTGGGTATGATTTATCGCATAGATGTGTTGGAAGAGGGTAAGAAGGTGGATATTGACATGACCCTGACGACGCCGGCCTGTCCGGCGGGGCCGCTCATTGTGCAGAGCGCCAAGGATAGCGTGCTTGAGCTGCAATCTACCTTTGCAGAGTTGGAGGATGTGCAGGTTAATCTCGTCTGGACGCCTTTCTGGAATCCCTCGATGATGAGCGAGGAGGCCCGCGATCAACTCGGCTTTTTCTGAGCGTACGCTGTCTGGTGGGGGTGGGGCCTCGTTTCCCAGACGGGCCCTATCCCCGCAAGAAATCTGTCCCGTGCGCTTATGGGGAGCGGTGCAGGCTACCCCGCCGGCCTGTCCTCGTGTGCGCCACCGCGCACGCGAAAAGCCGCCATTGCGACTTCCTGTGGCCACGATGCCCTCCCAGAAAGCCGACCCTTACTTGTGAACAGTTGCGAGCTATCCCGCATTTGACACCCCCGCGTTGCTTATGCTACAATCAAATGACCTTTAACCCAGTCCCGTGAGGCTGAGGAAGGTATGCATTAAATTCATGATACAAATTTTCTTTTTCCGGTATAAAATCCTGTTCTCGCCCACTGTGGGCTGAGGGACAGGGCTTTTTTTTGCGCCGCTACTATGGAGCATCGTTATGAGTGCTGGTGAAAAACGAATACTAAATAGTGAAGACATCCGCCGCGCCCTGGTGCGTATTGCCCACGAAATAGCAGAACGGAACGAAGGGGTGCAGGATGTATTGCTGGTAGGTATCCGGCGTCGTGGTGTGCCCCTGGCCGAACGGATAGCCACGACGCTGGCCGATTTTGAAGGGCAACGGGTGCCCGTTGGTCATCTTGACATAACATTGTACCGCGATGACTTGAGCTTGCGAGGGCCGGCCCCCATTGTGCATAAAACAAGTATGCCCTACGACATGACCGGGTATGCTGTTGTGCTGGTTGATGATGTGCTCTATACCGGGCGCACCGTCCGCGCATCGCTCGACGCGCTCAGCGACCTGGGACGACCGGCCCGTATTCAGCTTGCTGTGCTGGTAGACCGGGGCCACCGCGAATTGCCCATTCGAGCCGATTTCGTTGGCAAGAACGTGCCAACGTCTAAAGATGAACGGGTAGATGTTCGCTTGAAAGAAATAGACAACGAGGAAGATGAAGTCGTGATTGTACACACAGACTAATACCAGTAACGGGTGTGGTGTGGGGTGAAGCTGTGGGCCTGGCATAGGCAAATAGTCCCCCACCAGACTCTGGTATAATTATGGAGAGAATTGCTATGCAACACCAGACAGTCCCGCCCCAACCTGCGACGAATGGTCAACCACGTCGCCATGTGCTCGATCTGGATGACTTTACCCGCCCTGAAATAGAAGAGGTGCTGGCGACTGCTGATAGTATGCGCGAGATTCTTTCGCGCGAGATTAAACAGGTGCCGACCCTGCGCGGCATCACAGTTATCAACATGTTTTTTGAAGACAGCACCCGTACCCGTATTTCGTTTGAATTGGCCGCCCGTACCCTCTCCGCCAATGTTGTAACCTTTACCGCGCGGGGAAGCAGCGTCGAAAAGGGCGAATCGCTCATAGACACCGTGCGGACTATTCAGGCCCTGGGGGCCAACATCGTCGTCTTGCGCCACAGCCAATCGGGAGCGCCCTACCTGGTAGCCCAACATTTCAAGGGCTCGGTTATCAACGGCGGCGATGGATGCCACGCGCACCCCACCCAGGCCTTGCTCGACATGTTTACCATTCGCCAGAAGCTAGATCGCATCGAAAAGCTGAAAGTGACGATTGTCGGCGATATTTTGCATAGCCGCGTGGCCCGCTCCAATCTGTGGGGCTTGACTCGTATGGGGGCCCACGTAACGCTGTGTGCGCCCCCCACGCTGATAGGCCCTGTGCGCTATTGGCATACGTTCTGGCCAGACGTGCGTATCACGCATACGCTGGATGAGGCTATCGAAGGCGCCGATGTGGTCATGGCGTTGCGTCTGCAAAAGGAGCGCCAACAAGCTGGCCTTATCCCGTCGCTGCGCGAGTATAGCCGGTTCTTTGAGTTGACAATGGAGCGAATGGAACGGGCCAGCAAGAACGCGCTGGTGATGCACCCCGGCCCGATGAATGAGGGTATCGAGATAGAACCAGACCTGGCCATCGCGCCGCAATCGGTTATTGAAGAGCAAGTGACCAATGGGGTCGCCGTGCGTATGGCCTTGTTGTATCGGTTGGCCGGCGGCTAACCCCGGATAATCCGCCCTTGTAGTACAGAAGCAGGGAGAGAAAAACGTGCGCTATCTCATCAAAAATGGGAGTATCATAGACCCGTCCCAACGGGTAGTGAACTTTGGCCATATCCTGGTGGAAGATGGCCAGGTGAAACAGGTCTTTGATCTGGCCGAAGCAACCCCCGATATTGATTCAACCGACGACGACCTGGAAGTTATCTATGCGCAGGCGTGTATTGTTGCGCCCGGCTTCACCGACTTGCACGCCCACCTGCGCGAGCCAGGCCAGGAGCATAAGGAGACGATTGCCACGGGAACAATGGCCGCGGCCCGGGGCGGCTTTACCACCGTATGCGCGATGCCCAACACGAACCCGCCGCACGATTGCGCCGAAGTTGTGCGCCAGGTGCAACAGATAGCCCGCCAGCATGGGCACGCCAAGGTCGAGGTTATTGGCGCGATTACCAGAGGGCGGCAAGGGACAACGCTCACGGAAATGGCCGAGATGCTTGCGTCCGATTGTATTGGCTTTAGCGATGATGGCGACCCGGTATCCGATCCGGCCATTATGCGCCACGCGATGCACTACGCCAGTATGCTTGGTGTGCCGATTATGAGCCATTGCGAAGAGAAACGCTTGAATACGGGTTGGGCTATGCACGAGGGCGAGATAAGCACGCGCCTGGGGTTGGCCGGCTACCCCGCCGCAGCGGAAGAGGTGCAGATTGCCCGCGATATTGCGCTGGCCGAGCTGACCGGGGCCCATCTGCACATCTGCCATGTGAGCACGGCCGGCGGCGTTGCGCTTATACGCCAGGCCAAAGCGCGGGGCGTGTGTGTGACAGCGGAAGTAACCCCCCACCACCTTACCCTCACCGACGAGTGGGTCATGGGAGCACTGGCGGCCCATAACGATACGGACACGAGCCAGAACGCGGGAGCCAGGAAGAAAAACACGCCGAACAACAAACAGCACGATGAACTACGGTCGCAACTCTCGCTCGATCCCACCCTGTTACAACCCTATAACACCAGTACCCGCGTCAGTCCCCCCTTGCGGACGCGCCACGATTGTGAGGCCTTGATAGAAGGTGTGTGTGATGGTACGATAGATGCTATCGCAACCGACCACGCCCCCCACGCCCTGGTAGATAAGGCGTGCGAGTATGGGTTGGCCGCCTGTGGTATTAGCGGCTTTGAGACGGCCCTGAGTCTGGTGCTGAGTCTGGTCAGCACCGGCGCGCTCGATCTGATGAATGTGGTGGCCCGCTTTACCGAAGGGCCGGCCCAGGTACTGCGCCGTAATCCCTCCACCTTGTTGGCCGGTACCGCTGCCGACATCGTTATTTTTGACCCCGAAAAAATCTGGACGGTTGACGCGGCTGATTTTGTTTCGAAAGGCAAGAATACCCCCCTTCAGGGACAGCAACTCAAGGGCCAGGTCATGTTGACGATGTGCGATGGGAAGATTGTCTTTCGGCGGGGCGACTTTGGCAAGGAAGACGGCGGAAAGCCCAAGGCTTCAACCCTGACGGGTATTTTGAGTAATGAGGAGGGAGAGTAAGAAGCGTACTGCTTCGCACATTATGAACCAAAAAACTGTTGTTCTTGTTCGCGCCATGCTCCTGTTTCTGCTGGTGCTGGCCGGGTGTGGCGCCGCCACACCCATACAACCCCCGCCCACCCTGGCCCCAACCACCCCACCCACCGACAACCAGACCGCCGCCCCGCCCGATGAATCACCCGCCACAACCGACCGTCCGGATGATGATACCCTGCGTATCCTCTCGTGGCAGGCCCCCACCATCTTGAACCCCCACCTGGCCCGCGGCAGCAAGGATTACCTGGCCTGTCGCATCACCTACGAGCCGCTGGCCTCCTACGATAGCGAGGGCACGCTGGTGCCCTTCCTGGCCGCCGAAATCCCCTCGCTGGACAATGGCGGCGTAGCGGAAGATGGTACCTGGGTGGTCTGGAAACTCAAGCAGGATGTCCAATGGTCAGACGGTCAACCCTTCACCGCCGACGATGTGCTGTTTACCTATGAGCTGATCGCCAACACAGAGGCCCCCACGACAAGCGACGCGCAGTACCAATCGGTTGAACAGGTTGAAGTGATTGACGATTATACGGTCAAAGTTCACTTTGTCGAACCAACCCCGGCCTGGTCGTTGCCCTTTGTGGGAACGCATGGCATGATACTCCCGCGCCACCTCTTTGCGGAGCACAATGGCCCCAATCTCCACGAGTCCCCCGCCAACGTGGTACCCGTGGGTACTGGCCCCTATCGTGTGACAGCGTTTGTGCCCGATGATGTAGTCGTCTACGAGCCCAACCCCTATTACCGCGAGGAGGGCAAACCCTTCTTTCGCCGGGTCGAATTGAAGGGCGGGGGTGACGCCACCTCCGCAGCGCGGGCCGTGCTCCAGACGGGAGAGGTAGACTATGCCGTCAATCTTCAGGTGGAGGTGCAGATTCTAGATGAGATTGCCGAATCTGAGACCGGCCATCTGGTCACTATCTCCAAGCCGCTGGTTGAGCATATCTTGCTAAACCAGACCGACCCCAACCAGGAGACGAGCGAGGGCGAACGTTCCAGTACCGAGTTTCCGCACCCCTTCTTTCAAGATAAGCGCGTACGGCAGGCCTTTGCCCACGCCATAGACCGCGAGACGATAGCAACCAACCTGTATGGCCCCAATGGCGACCCGACGCACCAGATACTGGTTGAGACGGCCCCCTATCGCTCCTCCGAGACGTTTTACCCCTTTGACCTGACCCGTGCGGCCGAACTGTTGGACGAGGCGGGGTGGGTAGATAGCGACGGCGACGGGGTGCGCGACAAAGACGGGGTGCCGATGCGCGTACGATTCCAGACGGCCACCGGCTCGGTGCGCCAGAAAACCCAGGAAATCGTCAAGCAGTCGCTCGAATCCATTGGCGTAGAGGTTGAGCTAAAGAGTATTTCGCCGGCCGTCTTTTTCGACAACGACCCGTCCAATACCGAAACGTACTCCCACTTCTACGCCGATATGCAAATGTTCACCATCCCCTACGATAGCCCCGACCCCGGCGCCTATATGCAAGGCTGGCTCTGTGATGAGATACCCAGTAAAGCCAACGACTGGTCGGCTAACAATATCGAGCGCTGGTGCAACCCGACCTACGATGCGCTCTACGAGCAGTCTACCACCACGATGGAGCCGGAGCAGCGCCAGCAAATATTTATTGACATGAACAACCTGCTGGTGGAAGATGTGGCGCTTATTCCGATTGTCCATCGTAAGCGGGTGGCGGGGGTAAGCAATGCGTTGCAGGGGGTGCAACTGACGCCCTGGGATGAAGACGTATGGAATATCGCCGACTGGCAGCGCAACTAGGCTTCTACCTGCTCAAACGTGTGCTTGTTGCGTTGCCGTCGCTGCTCGTGATGAGTGCGGTCTTGTTTGCGATAGTGTCCCTTGCGCCGGGCGATCCGCTTGGCGAATTTGCGGCCAACCCGGCCATTGATGCGGCCGTGCGCGAGCGTCTGCGCGAGTCGTTGGGCCTGGATCAGCCAGTGCCGGTACGGTATGTCAAATGGTTGATGGCGTTTGTGCGGGGGGATATGGGCTACTCCTTTACCAGCCATACCCCCGTCAGTACCCTGATTGGCCAGCGCCTGGGTACAACGCTGTGGGTGGTTGGTTCTGGCTACCTGTTGAGCATTGCGCTGGCGTTGCCGCTTGGCACACTCTCCGCGCTCCACGCCAACACGCCGTTTGACCGCGTGGTTGCGGCGCTGGCGCTGCTTGGGTTCTCGACGCCTACGTTTCTCACGGCGATGCTGTTCATTATGCTGTTTAGCGTCACGTTGCAGTGGTTCCCCTTCATCTACAACAGCACTCTTGCTGTGACCGATTGGGCCAGTTTCGTGGCCCAGGTCAAGCAATCGCTCATGCCGGTGGTGGTGCTGGCGGCCTTCCAGACGGCGGTACTGCTGCGCTTTGTCCGTGCCGCGGTGCTTGAACAGTTGCGGCAAGATTATGTGATGGCCGCCCGCGCACGTGGTCTGTATGAACGGCTTATTGTGGGCCGCCACGTTTTGCGCAATGCGCTGCTACCGGTGGTGACGCTGGGAGCGCTTGGGTTGCCGGGCGTCTTTACCGGCGCGCTGGTCACCGAGCAAATCTTTCGTGTGCCGGGCATTGGGGCGCTGCTGATTAGCGCTATCCAGAGCAGCGATACGCCGGTGGTTATGGCGATTACGTTTATCTACGCTATATTGATTGTCGCGTTTAATCTTGTCGCTGACACGCTCTACGGTATGCTTGATCCGCGTGTACGGTTGTGAAATATTTGCCTTCGCGCTTTGGTACGCTCACGCTGCTGCTGCTGCTGGCCGGTAGCGCCGTTGGCCCGCTGCTCTATCCCGTCTCCCCCAATACGATAGATTTTTCGCGGGCTCTGGCCCCGCCCGGCTGGCCCCACCCTTTTGGGTGCAACGACCTGGGCCAGGATATGCTGGCGCGGGTGCTGGCGGGGGGGCGCTTCTCGCTGGCCGTGGGCCTCTGCGCTATGGTGATAGCCAGTCTGGTGGGTACGCTGGTGGGCACGCTGGCCGGTGTGGGGGGGGGGCTGTTGGATGTGTTGTTGATGCGCATAACCGACATGTTTCTGTCGCTGCCTATTCTGCCGCTGTTGCTGCTGATAATCTTTCTGTTCCGCGAGGGGGTGAGCCGGGTATGGGGGGCCGAGCAGGGCGTGTTTGTGCTGGTGGTGCTGGTGATTGGCGGGCTTACCTGGATGCCAGTAGCGCGGTTGGTGCGGGCGGGTATTCTGGTAGTGCGCGAGATGGATTATGTGACGGCGGCGCGGACGGTGGGGGTGCCATTGCCGCGTCTGGTATGGTACCACATCTTGCCCAACGTGATAAGCCCGGTGATTGTGGCGGCGACGCTGACGGCCAGTCAAGCTATTGTGACCGAGTCTACGCTGAGCTTTCTAGGGCTTGGTTTTCCGCCCGATACGCCAACGTGGGGGCGGCTGTTGTATGAGTCGCGTGATTTTCTGGACATCGCCCCACACATGGCGTTGTTCCCCGGTCTGGCGGTGTTTGTAACCATTCTGAGCCTGCACGCCCTGGGGGAGGGGGTGCAGCGGATGCTTGACCCGCGGGGGGCGGTACGGCGTAGATGACCCCGCGAGTCTCTGGTATGCCGTGGTGCCCCCCCGCTACTCGTCCCCCGCAGGCTCGGCTGTGTGGATGTGGAAGGCTCCCGCGGCCAGCGGCTGAAAATCGTCGGGCCAGCGGGTGCCGTTATCGTACACGGCCCCAATCAAGTTGGCGTTGTTCAGGTTGACCTTGCTCATATCGGCTTTGCAGACATTGGCTTCGCTCATGTCGGTGCGGGCCAGGATGATGGACCCGCTCAAGTTGGCCCCAAGCAGGTCGGCTTTGCGCAGGTTGGCCCCGCCCAGGTAAGCCCCGTGGATATAGGCGCGGCGCAGGTTGGCGTCGGTCAGGTTGGCGTCGGTCAGGTTGACGCCGCCGCGCAGGTTGGCTTCGCGCAGGTTGGCTTCGCGCAGGTCGGCGGCGAAGAGGTTGGCGCGGTAGAGATCGGCTTCGCGCAGGTCGGCTTCGTTCAGGTTGGCGTGGCTCAGGTTGGCCCCATCTAGTTCGGCCCAGCGCAGGGTCGCTTTGTAGAGGTTGGCATAGCTCAGGTTGGCCCCGTTCAGGTGCGCTTCGCTCAGGTTGGCCTCGCTCAGGTTGGCCTCGCTCAAATCTATCTTGTTCAGGTGGGCCGCTCCCAGATTGACCTGGGGCATGTCAAATTTGCTGAGGTTGGCAGCGTTCAGGTTGGCCAGAAAAAGATTGACCCCGCGCAGATTGACGCCTTCGAACCGCACGCCGTTCAGGTTGGTGCCGCGCAGGTTGGCTTCGTTTGAGACATCGCAACCGCGCATATCAACGCCATGCATGTCGGCGCCTTGAAGGTTGGCCCCGCGCATATCGGCCCCGCGCAGGTCGGCCCCACACAGAGAGCAGTTTTGCATATCGGCCCCCTGAAGGTTGGCCCCGCGCAGGTCGGCCCCACACAGGCTTGCATCGGCCAGGGTTGCATCACGCAGGTGTGTGCCGTTCAATCGTGCGCCGTTTAGCGTGGTTTCGCGCAGGTTGGCGCCATCCAGAACCAGGCTACTGAGATCGAGACCGCTCAAGTTTTGCCCAACCAGGCTGTCGTTTGCTTCCAGGTGGGCCAGTACTGCTTCTCGCGTTACGCTCGCCATGCTCTTGTTATCCCTTTCCTACTACAAAGCATTCTCTCATAAAAACGATACATTAGCCAGAAATTGCTGTGGGCAGTGGGAATATATGTCCTGCTCATCCTATCGTCTGTAACAATGAATCTACATCATAGCCACGTTCTTTCAGCAGCAAGGCTGCGTGGGCCCGCCGCAACATCATAGCTTCATACGCACGTATTAGTGCAGGAAGTACCTGGTTCTCATCATCGCTCAATCCCTCACGCTGGCGTTTGAAATGCAGCATCTCTAAACGGTTAGCTGTTTCAGCCGGCAGGCAACGGTGTGCCTCGTCCCACAATGCCTCATCATTGAGCAGCGATAGTGACGCAAGCTCTTTGCTCATATCGTCCGGTAGCACCTCATCCAGTGGTATGGCATTGACCAGGACATCCAGCAGTTCGGCTTCAACAGATCGAGCAGTTTTTTCTGCTTTGCTTTTCAGGTGTTCGTAGACTATCGGTGGAAGATTGACTGTTATTGGTTCCATCGCTATAGACACCGCCTCCCCATCAGTACGCATATCCCATATCCCCTTTTACTATACCACCAGATCGAGCGCCGAGAAAGCAGCTTCGGCAATGTGTTCGGCGTCTATGTGGAAGTGGCGGTAGAGGTCGGGGCGGGTACCGGTCTGGCCAAAGTCGTCTACGCCAAGCGCAACCACCAGCGCGCCATAGATACCGCCAAGCCAGCTCATCGCGTGCGTTGCGCCATCCAGCACCGTGACGATGGGGGCGCGGCGCTCTTCGGGCAAGATAAGCCAGTCGAAGGGGCCACCCGTGGGGCCGTAGGGGTTGCGTATTTGTTCGCGGCGGGCGGCTTGCCAGGTTTCGTACAACTGGCGCTGGCTCACCAGGTTGAGCACATTCACAGCCACCCCCTCTGCTCGAAGAAAGCGGGCCGCTTCGACCGCTTCGGGCACCATCACGCCGGCCGTCGCTATGTGGACAATGGGCGGGGTGTGGCCGCTGGTGGGGGCGGGGGCGGGTTCGTCGGTATGGTCGCGCCAATCTACCAGCCGGTAGCCGCCGGCCAGCACTTGCCGCCGCAACCGTTCGGCTCCCAGACGTTGCAGGGCCGGCTGCATCAAGTCCTGGTCAATGGATTTGGTGGAGAGGCGCAGATAGCTGGAACGGCCGTGGGTGCGGTCGCAGCACTGGCGCAGCGCTTCGATTAAGACCCATTCGACTTCCTGCGCAAAGCATGGCTCGTAGGCGTGCAGTTGGGGTAGTTCAATACCAAGCGAGGGGGTGACAAGCGATTGGTGCGAGCCGCCTTCGGGCGCGAGCGAGACGCCGGAGGGCGTACCAACCACGATGAATTTTGCGCCAGAGTAGAGCGCGTAAATGAGCGCGTCCAGACCGCGATTGACGAAGGGGTCATAGACGGTGCCGATGGGGATGAGGTGTTGGCCGCAAAGTTCGGCGGAGAGGCCCAGCATGGAGAGCATCATAAACAGGTTCATCTCAGAGATGCCCAGTTCAATATGCTGCCCGCCGGGCCCACACTGCCACTTCAGCAGGCGGTAGGCTTCGCTTGCTTCGTAGTCGCGCTGTTTCTGGGGCGAAAAGACGCCGGTTTTGTTAATCCAGCCGGCCAGGTTGGTTGAGACGGACACGTCGGGCGAGGTGGTGACGATGCGCCCTTTGAGTTCGGTGGCGTCGGCCAGGCGCACCAGCAAGCGCCCGAAGGCGTCCTGCGTGCTGGTGTGGTTCTGGGGCGGCAGCGTGAGGGTGTCCGGAATGGCGGACGGTTTCAGGATGGTGGGTTGGGGCGTGGTGTTGGGGTAGAGGCGTTGGGCCGCGGCCGCGCATACGCTTCCCGCTGGTGAGTTGGGCGGGAAACGGGCCCATTCGTTGTCGGCGGGGATGCCAAGGCTCTCGCGTAGCGTCTCCATTTGTTCCTCAGTCAGCATGGTTGCGTGGTTGAGCGGGTGGCCGGCTATGGGCAGCAACCATCCTTTGATGGTGTAGGCAAAGATAATGGTGGGGCGCTGGTCGTCTACCTGCCAGAGGACGGAGAGTAGTTCATGCATATCGTGGCCGCCCAGGTTGGAGAGCAGGGCGGGTAGCTCGTGGTCGGGGAGGTCGGCAATGGCGTTGGCAATATCGGGGTTGTCGGCGTTGTGGTGGTGGATGAGGCGCGGGCGCATCTGGTCGCCGGGCAGGCGGATGAGGGCCTGGTACTCCTCGTTGCTCATCGTGTCAATGCGCTCTCGCAGGGCCGCGCCGCCCGGCCAACTGAAGCGCTCCTGAAGTTTGTGGCCAAACTTTGCTTCCAGCACCTGCCACCCGTTGTCCTCGAACAGGTGCTTGAGGCGGGCCGCGCGTATGCCAGGGACAACGCGGTCGAGGCTCTGGCGGTTGAGGTCTACAATCCAGAGCAGGTTGCCAAGCCCGGCCAGCGACTCATCCAGAATAGCCTCCCAGACGTTGCCTTCGTCCATCTCGGCATCGCCAGTGACAGCCACAAAGCGATTTGACGTAACGTTTCCAAAATGGGTCTGGGCGTAGGTATGGGCCAGCGCGGCAAAGGCCGGCGCGACGGCTCCCAGACCGACCGAGCCAGTAGAGAAATCTACGTGGTCGGGGTCTTTGGTGCGGCTTGGGTAGGGTTGCAACCCGCCGTAGGAGCGTAGCCGGGTGAGGTATTCGGCGGGGAGTTGCCCCAGGAGGTATTGGATGGCGTGGAAGGCGGGCGAGGATTGCGGTTTGATAGCAACGCGGTCGCCGGGCTCCAGATGGTGGAGGTAGAGCGCGGTCAAGATGGAGGAAACCGACGTTGACGAGGCCTGGTGCCCGCCCACTTTTGCGCCGTCGGGGTTGGCGCGTTCGTGGTTGGCGTGGTGAACCATCCGTGTGGCTATCCAGGCGACGCGGCGCTGGATGTCGTCCAGGACACGCAGGAGCGTGGGGGTAATGGACGGATCGGTGGGTGTGTCCATTTCTATCTCGAAACTCATAGGGACCTCCTTGTCTCAGTTTCAGATTACGGATTCCAGGCTATAGGCGGATTCCTTCGTCCATTCAATGCTCCGGGTCGGTGCCGTTGTCGGGGGCTATGCCGTGCTTGCGGAGCAGTTCGGCCAACCGTTCGGCGCGTCGCTCGGCTTTGCTGGCCCGTTGGCGCTGTTCGGCGCCGGTCATCAACAGGGTGTCGTGCTGGTCATACCAGCGTATCCAGGTGTCCTCAAACCCGGCATAGGTACCGCGCCAGAAGGTGAGCCCCAGGCCAACGTCGGGCATCCAGTATGCATCCATTGCGACGTAGCCGCCCTCTTCCAGATGGAAGAGGCGCAGCAGTTTGTCATGCAGGTGTTCGCCGGGGTCGAAGATAGCGTAGTACGGCACGCCAATGCTGGCGTACAGTTCCAGCTTGCTGGCGGCCTCGTTGCCCTTCAGGTTGGAAACAATCTCTATCACCACATCGGGCGGCTTGCCAAACCGGGCCACAAAGTAGGAGCGGTTGGGTTTGTCCATCAAGTCCCCCTCCGGGGCGCGTATGTCCAGGCTGAGCATCACATCGGGGACGACGGGTGGCTTGTGCAGGTCGTAGAAGAGGCCGACATTTGCCAGGACGATGAAGGGGCGACCACCGCCGGGGCCGTCCCACGAATGATCCAACGTTTCCGCCAGCAGGCGTTGCTGGCGCTCGGAGAAGATGTTGTCCACCGGGGTGTCATCCTCCGTGACTATCGTGTCGTAGATTGACCAATCTTCGGGCATAGCCGGCTGTGGCTCCGCTCCCGTATGGGGGGCGGCGGCGCGGTCGGGGGTGTGGGGCGTGTCTTTGCTCATAGTCTCTACCCTCCTGTGGCCGTCTGGTATCTCCGGTTCAGCATACCCGATATTGTGTGGTCTGGCAAACGTCGTCTGCCGTGATGGCATAGCTATTCCTCGATGAGCGAGCCACTGATCCAGCCTTCAGAATCAATCGGGGCGCGGTCTGTGGCGCAGTCGTTGTCGGTAGCGGTAATACGTACGCGCAGCCAGATGCGGCCATCCTTTTGCTCACGCGCAAACACGGTCACCTGATCGCCGGGGCAAACGGTAGCCAGGGCGTTTTCCAGGGTCGCTTCCGGGGCGTGGCGCAGGGTTGTCCCATTGCGTACCACGCCGATGGTGAGAATGTCATCTGCGGGGGTGGGCATAGGCGTGTCTTCAACCGGTTGGCGCGTGGGGAGCGCGTCGGGCATGGGCACGCCGCCATATTCGGCCAGACCTTCTGCGTCCTCGCTCCAGGGGGTGCGGTTGTCACGTTCCAGTTGGGTGAGGTAGAAGATAGAGGCAATGGGAACCGTACCGGTTTTTTCGGGTATCCAGGCGATAGCGTCGGCGCGGACGCTCAGGTTGTTGTCGCTGGTCTGGTCGCTAATTTCGATGGTGGGATTGAGGCGTGCGCTAAAGGAGTAGCGCCCCAGGCTCACCCAGGTACCTTTGTGGGCTTGCTGGTCTACGGTCACGACAGTGATACCGCCGTCGTGGGTAATGATGTAGCGGGCCGAGTGGGTCGCGTCAATGCTGCCGCAGGGGGGAATGTAGGCTTGCACTTCGTAGGTGCCGGCTTCAAGCAGGGTGGGCAACCAGGATGCGCGACTGGTGCTCTGGTAGATGTCGCTGGTTGAGGCGATGACAAGGTGATCGCCGTTCAAACCACAGGCTGTGGTTTGCCAGGTGTTCTGGTTGGAGCTAAAGCCGGAGTCGTTGTTATCCACGACAATAGCGCCCGGCGGGGGTTGGGGTATGTCGGTGCGGGCGGGTGGTTCGGCCACGATGGGTACCATGGTAGGGGTGGGGAGTTCGGGGACCGGGTCGAACTGGGCGGGGGGCGGGGGTGGGGGTTGCTGGTCGCTCAGGACCGGGGCGCTTTCTTTCAGCGGTTGGGCGGCAGCGGCGGTGGTCTGGGCTATAGGAATGCCTGGGAGCCTGATACCAGCACCCCAGATAGGGGGCGTAATGGGGAGTTGTTGGGCGCCGTCCCACGAGCGCCACCCGCGAACCCATCGTTCGGCCTGGGCAATGTACAGGCTGGTATCGTTTTCGAAGGCGGGGGCATAGATAGGGATAACGTCGGAAAAGCTATTGCGCCCGGCGTCTATATAGCGGCCGCGGCGGGTCATAAGGTCTATCCATGCGCGGGTGGCGTGCAGGTAGTCGCGGTAGGTAGAGAAGCGCCAGTGGTGGGGCCCTTCGCACGATCCGCCGTCCCACGAGTTACAGACGATGTTGTGGATATTGTACTGGGGGCGGCGACCGGGGCCCGTGGTGCCAAACTCGGTTTCTTTGGCCGCAAAGGCCATTTCAATCACCGGGTCTATGCCGGCGTCTACCAGCATCTGGTACATCTGGGGAGCGTAGGGGCAAGCGTCGCTCACAACGCCGTGACGCGGGAGGCAGTAGACAGCCTGGTAGGTGGTCAGGCTCACGGTGGGGAAGCCAGCAAAGGCAAATTCGGAGGTGTTTTGCTGGAGGGTGGGGGC
>DAOTUK010000241.1:0-34828 GCA_034437375.1 Chloroflexaceae bacterium
CATTCTATTGTGCAAAAGAGCACAAAGCCCCCGGTAGACAGTTGTGCAAAATGTGGTATCATAGAGGAACAGTTACAGCAGGGTTACATAATTTCTGGTTGAGCAAAGAGTGAGAGGTGCTACATTGGAAGTTGCACATATTCTGGTTGTTGATGATGAACAGCCGATTGTAGACCTGGTTGCAAGCTATCTCATTGCCGAGGGCTTTCAGGTAAGCCGTGCGTACGATGGTCAGACCGCCCTGAACATCGCTCGCAATCAGTGGCCGGATCTGGTTATTCTTGATGTGATGTTGCCTGGCATTGATGGTATCGAGGTATGCCGTCAGATGCACCAGGAGCATGCACCTTATGTGTTGATGCTCACAGCACGAACCGATGAAGTTGATAAGGTTATCGGGCTTTCGGTGGGAGCCGATGACTATTTGACCAAGCCTTTTAGCCCGCGTGAATTGATAGCCCGCGTCAAGGCTATCTTGCGTCGCAGCCGCAAACAAATCAACTCGTCCCCCTCCCGTCGCCCGTTGCAATACCAGTCTGTGGCCATAGACCCCACGCGCCGCGAGGTATGGAGCGGTGCGATGCAGGTAGATTTAACCCCGCGTGAATTTGATCTCTTTTACACCCTGGCCTGTTGTCCGGGGCGGGTCTTTAGCCGCGAAGAGTTGCTACAACGGGTGTGGGGCACCGACTTTGACGGCATTGACCGGGTGGTTGATGTGCATGTTGGAACCTTGCGGCGCAAACTGGAGGATGACCCCTCCAATGCCTCGATTATCCAGACCGTCCGCGGGGTGGGCTACAAGTTCGTTGGCAGGTAACACATGAAGTGGTATCACCAGATACGCTGGAAACTCTTTGCCGCCCATCTGGTTATTTTGATTGTCGCGGTGGTGGCCCTGCTCACCACCGCAAACATTATTGCCGGGGTCGGACTGGTTGAACACGTCTCGATCTACCCCACCGCAACCCCGGAAGAAGCCGACCAACTCCAGCATTTTCAGTTTGTGGTGCAAGAATCGCTGATTGTGGCCGCCTTTGCGGCCCTGGCCGCCGCGGTGGTTATGAGTATTATTGTCTCGCGGGGTATTGTCGAGCCGCTGCAAGCCATGACCCGCGTGAGCCGCCTCCTCTCGCAGGGCTTCTACCGCGAGCGTATCACCGTCACCTCAGACGATGAATTAGCCGAGTTGAGCCATAGCGTCAACCGCCTGGCCGAGTCGTTGGAGCAGACCGAGCAGCAGCGTATGGCCCTGCTCGCCGATGTAACCCACGAATTGCGTACCCCCCTTACCACTATTGAAGGCTATATGGAAGGCTTGATTGATGGGGTTGTCCAACCCAACGAACAAACCTTTACCTTGATATTGAACGAGTCTACCCGCCTCAAGCGCTTGATAGAAGACCTCGAACTGCTCTCGCGGGCGGAGGCCGGGCAGATCAAGACTGACCCCCGCGCAATAGATATACAACCCCTATTGCAAAACTTGATGATGCAATTTCAACCCCAATTTCAGGCCCGAGAGATCCGCCTGTCGCTCATCCTTCCCAGTATGCGGCTCCCCGCGGCCTGGGCCGACCCCGACCGCGTGGGGCAAATCCTGATAAACCTGCTTTCCAACGCGCTGCGCTATACCCCGTCGGGCGGGCGCGTTACGGTACAGGTATGGGGCGAAGAAAAATATATCGTGATAGCCGTCGCCGATACAGGCATCGGCATCGCCCCGGAACACCTCCCGCACATCTTCGAGCGCTTCTACCGCGTAGACAAATCGCGCTCACGCGCCAGCGGCGGTAGCGGCATTGGCCTTACCGTCGCCAGCCACCTGGCCTATGCCCAGGGCGGCGAACTCCGCGCCGCCAGCAAAGGCGTCGGGCGGGGGGCTACCTTCTCGCTCCTATTGCCCTGGGCCTCCGAGCCGGCCGCCGAACAGCACGCCCCTGGCGATATGCAAATGGTCGCCTGACCCGGTTTTCCCTCTTTACCGAAATTTTACACATTCCTTATTCTCTCCTGAAAGTTGTTTTTTACAATAAGGACACCGCTTGTGAGAAGAGAGGGAAGGATTGGATTCTGTGTTCCATGCTTTCCCGATAATAGCTATGCTGGATGTTGCCAGAACATCCGGGGAAGGGTCGTATACGCTCAAATCTGCCCCCCAGAAGGGGAAGGCGGGAAGGAGGAACAAACGGAACAACAGCACCACACCAGGCAGAGGAACGGTACGAGATGGAAGAACAATCTCGCAAATCCATGATGGTTAGGTATGACATGTAATCGGGTTTGTGTGTAAGGAGGTACAGAGTTATGGACAAAGACAAAGCAATACAGTACTGGAAGAAAAATATCACGCTGATAGGTATTTTTCTGGTTATCTGGGCGACCGTGTCCTACGGCTTCGGCATTTTGCTGGTTGAGCCGATGAACGCCATCAAGATGCCGGGCAGCGGTCTGCCGCTTGGCTTCTGGTTTGCCCAACAGGGTTCAATTTACGTCTTCGTGGTAGAGATTTTCGCCTATGCGTTTTTGATGGATAAAGTGGACAAAGAATTTGATGTACACGAGTGAGGGGGTAATCTATGGATGCTGTTGAAATGTGGACATACGCACTCGTTATCCTATCCTTTGGTGGCTATCTCTACATTGGATGGGCAAACCGGGTGCGTGATACCAAAGGCTTTTATGTCGCTGGCCAGGGTGTACCGGCGATTGCAAACGGGGCAGCCACGGCTGCCGACTGGATGTCCGCGGCGTCGTTTATCTCGATGGCCGGTTTGATCGCGTTTCTGGGCTATGATGGTTCGATTTACTTGATGGGTTGGACCGGCGGCTACCTGTTGCTGGCGATGCTCCTGGCCCCCTACCTGCGTAAGTTTGGTAAATATACCGTGCCCGACTTCGTGGGCGACCGCTACTACTCACAAACAGCGCGTACCGTGGCGGCTATCTGTGCGGTGTTCGTCTCCTTTACCTACGTGGCCGGGCAGATGCGCGGCGTGGGTATCGTCTTTAGCCGCTACCTGGGGGTGTCCATTCCCGTGGGCGTGACCATCGGTATGGTTATCGTGACCTTCTTTGCCGTGATTGGTGGTATGAAGGGTATTACCTGGACGCAGGTGGCGCAGTACTCGGTGCTCATTCTCGCCTTCCTTATTCCCGCTAGCGCCTTGAGTATGCAAATTACCGGGATACCCATTCCACAGCTTGCCTTCTCCTTTGCCGACCTGGCCCCGCGTCTGCACGATCTTCAGCTTAGCCTGGGTATGAAGGAGTACATTACGCCCTTTGTCGGGAAACCCAAGCTAGACGTGTTTATGATTACGGTGGCGCTGATGATAGGCACCGCTGGCTTGCCACACGTGATTGTGCGCTTCTACACTGTGCCCAACGTACGTGCGGCGCGTTTCTCTGCTGGTTGGGCGCTGGTCTTTATCGCCCTGCTCTACACCACCGCTCCCGCGATTGCGGTTATCGCCAAGTTCAACCTGATTGACAGCATTAACCAGATTGACCGCTCGACCATGGAGCGCAATGCCGATGGCGTTATCGAAGTGAAAACCGCCGATGGGCAAGTTGATCAAAGCATGGCCTGGATGGGCAAATGGGAATTGCCCGGCCTGCTCAAGATAACTGCCGACAAGAACGACGATGGTCTGGTCAACTTTAACGAAGGCAATGCGTTTGCGGAGGGTAAGCCGTCTGTTGAAGAAGCGGCCGAGCCATTGCCGGCTGGCGACCCGGAGGCTCCCAACGAAGTCTACATTGACCGCGACATCATTGTGCTTTCGACGCCAGAAGTAGCCGGTCTGCCCGCGCCGATTATCGCGCTGGTGGCCGCGGGTGGTCTGGCGGCGGCGCTCTCCACCGCGTCGGGTCTGTTGCTGGTTATCTCCAGCTCTGTCTCGCACGATGTATACTACCGCCTGATTAACCCCAACGCCGACGAGAAGCAGCGTCTGCTGGTCGGTCGTGTGGTTATCTTCATCGCGGTGGTTATCGCGGGTCTGTTGGGTATCTTCCCGCCCGCCTTTGTGGCCCAGGTGGTGGCGTTTGCCTTTGGTCTGGCAGCCTCCAGCTTCTTCCCCATCATCATTCTGGGCGTTTTCGACAAGCGCACCAACAACATTGGCGCGACGGCGGGTATGATTGTCGGTATCGTCTTTACCGGTGCCTACATCGTGGGCAACAAGTTTATGGGTATGCCGACCTGGTTCCTGGGCATTAGCGCCGAAGGTATTGGCACCATTGGGGCTGTCTTGAACTTCCTGATCGCCTTTATCGTCTCGCGCGTGACCCCGCCACCGCCCCCCGAAATTCAGGATCTGGTGGAGTCGGTGCGTATTCCGCGTGGTGCTGGTGGTGCAAGCGCCCACTAGACATGCATAGTGTAGCGTGAGGGGATGATGTCCCCGCACCCACGGCCCCCCGCGCCCAATGGGAGCGGGGGGTTCGTCATGTTGCAATCTGTGCCGCTTGCCTTTATGATATGGCATCGTTGGAAGCGGATGCTTTGAATAGAGGGGGGAGACGAAAAGAAACCTATGCCCATGCCGGTATTTTTGACACCACTTCTGGTGCATGCGTCGGCTATCCAGACAGCCAGCGAGGGTGGCGGCGGCGAGCCGAGCCACGGCGCTGGCATCACGCTGCTATGGATAGCCGTTATTTTGTTGGCCGCCAAGATTTCCAGCCTGGTGGAACGCTTTGGGCAACCATCGGTGCTTGGCGAACTGGTGATCGGCGTTATCCTGGGCAATCTGGTACTGGTTGGTTTCAACATTTTCGAGCCGATTAAGGAAGATGCGTTTATCAACTTCTTGTCGCAGCTTGGCGTGGTGATACTCCTCTTCCAGGTGGGGCTTGAAACCGAAATTTCCGAAATGCGCAAGGTGGGTGTGCCCGCCTTTCTCGTGGCGATTATCGGGGTGGTCGCGCCCTTTGTCCTGGGCACCTATATGGTGGGGCCCTGGCTTATGCCCGGACTCGACCCCAACGCCTATCTGTTCCTGGGGGCCACGCTAACGGCCACGTCGGTGGGTATTACCGCCCGCGTGTTCCGCGATATGGGCCGCCTGCAAGATAGAGAGGCGCAGATTATTCTGGGGGCCGCCGTCATAGACGACGTGCTTGGACTGATTATTCTGGCTGTCGTTTCGGCTATCGTCACGATGGGCACGGTAGATGCGTTTGGCGTCGGCTTTATCATTCTCAAGGCGGTGGTCTTTCTGGGGGCCGCTATCCTGGTGGGGCAAACGCTGTCCACCCTCTTGAGCAAATGGCTCTCGAAAATTCAGAATAGCACGGCGATGATGTTTACCCTGGCGATTAGCTTTGGGCTTGCGCTGGCCTATCTGGCCGAATTTATCGGGCTTGCGCCGATTGTCGGCGCGTTCGCGGCCGGTCTGGTGCTCGATCCGGTGCATTTCCGCCACTTCTTTGAAGATCCCCAGGTGGTCAACGATGTAAAAGAAAGCCTGGAACATTCCGACTCAGAGTGCAAGCAGAAGGTGTTGAAGGTGATGGAACACCACGCCGATCGCCACGTCGAAGAGATTATCGAGCCAGTCAGTATGTTTCTGGTGCCCATCTTCTTTGTCTATACCGGTATGGGGGTTAAGCTCGAAACGATGTTTGATATACCGGTGCTGCTGGTGGCGCTGGCTATTACCGTGGCGGCTGTTATCGGTAAGATTGTCGCGGGCCTGGCGGCCGGCAAGGTCAACAAGTGGGTTGTCGGTTGGGGGATGGTGCCGCGGGGCGAGGTGGGGCTTATCTTTGCGGCCACGGGCAAGGCGCTTGGCGTGGTCAACGATGAGGTGTTCTCCATTATCGTGATTATGGTTATCTTTAGCACGCTGTTGCCCCCGCCGGTGCTGGCCTTCCTGTTGAAGAAGAAGAACGACGGCACGGGCGAGGCGGCGGCGGCGTAAGCCCTTTGTACGTGTTTGCATCCAGGGAGAAACCCTGGGAGCGCGGGCATCTTGCCCGCTCTGGGGCGAGCGAGACGCTTGCGCTCCCAGGAAAGCTACGGCTCCGGCGCTTCGGCCCGCCGCGCCTCCCGCCGGTGGTTGACCAGCAGCGCCACGCCGCCGGCCACAATCAGCACTATGCTAACCACCTGCGCCACCCGTAGCGGCCCCATATACAGGCTATCGGTACGCAGGCCCTCTATCCAGAAGCGTCCCACCGAGTAGTAGATAACGTAGAGAAAGAGAATGTCGCCGGGGCGCAACCAGGGACGGCGAGTAGGTTGGTGGGTGCCATACCAGCGGTCGAGCAACAGCAGCAGCACCACCCCCGCCACATTCCATAGCGACTCGTACAGGAAGGTGGCGTGAAAGAGCGTGTCGGGGGGATAGATAGCGAGGTCGGCGTACTCCGGGCGGCGGAAGATGGGGTCTATGATAACGCCAAAGCCTAGCGTGGTGGGGGTGCCGTAGGCCTCCTGGTTGAAGAAGTTGCCCCACCGCCCGATAGCCTGGGCCAGCAAAAAGCCCGGCATGTGTATATCGAACCACTGCCACAGCGGCAAATTCTGGTGGCGGGTGTAGATGATTGCCGAGATGATGGCCCCGACAACCGCGCCGTGAATGGCCAGACCGCCGGTGGTGATGTTGAGCATGCGCCAGAGGTCGCCGCCGAATTGCTCCCACTCGAAGATAACATAGTAAATACGAGCGCCGATAATGCCAAGGATCAGGCCGATCATGAGCTGGTTCCAGGTATGGTCGGCGTGGTAGCCGCGCGCGACGGCCCGTCGGGCCGCCAACCATGCGCCAAGCACGGCCCCCATCATGATGAGAACACCATACCACCGTACGGCAATCTGGATACCGAAAACGGCGTTATTGTAGAGGAAGGGATCGTCTGGGGGATAGAGTCCCATGCGTTATAACCAGTGAAACTCCATATCAACCTCCCCGATTTTGATGCGGTCGCCCTGTTGCAAGCGGTGGGGGTTGTAGGGCGCTATCTTGACGCCGTTAATCATTGTGCCGTTGGTACTGCCCAGGTCTGTCAGGGTATACACATCGTTTTGAAATTGGATGGTGGCATGGTTGCGCGAGGCGATGCCGCGGTCGTCTTCGGCCAGGTCAAGCTCCGGGCGGTGCTGGTTTTTGGGGTCGCGCCGTCCAATACGCACGGGTTGCTGTTCAAGTTTCAATTCCCAGGTGCGGCGCGAGGAGCGGATAACCAGGCGTGCGCGGGGTTGTTCGCCCAGGGGCATACCACAGCCCGCGCAGAAGCGGGCCCCCAGTTTATTGGAGCGTCCACAATGGGCACAGGAGACGCCGGTCCCTGTGTCGGCAAGCGGCGTAGAGGATGGGAGTGGTTCGGAAGGGCGGCGCGGCATAGCGCCGGGAGCGGGGGAGCCGCTCTGCTGGTGTAGGGCGGTGGCGGCGTCGTCGTGTTGTGTGGGGTCAACGTAGGGCCGGTCGAGACAGGCCATCAAGGCCTGTTCCATATCGGCACAACTGGCAAAGCGCGAGTCGCGCTTGAGGGCCATCGCTTTGATGATGACCTTTTCGGTACGCGCTTTCATCGAGGGCATAAACTTGCGTACGTCGCCCGGTTTGGGGGGTTGGAAGGGCACGGGGGGCATGCGGGTTGTTAGGTGGTAGAGCGTGGCACCCAGGGCGTAAATGTCGCTGCGGGCGTCGGTCTGGGCTTTGCCATATTGCTCCGGGGGGGCGTAGCCGGCCGAGCCCATGGCGATGGTGTCCTGTTTCTTGTGTTCCTTGTGGGTACGTGCGACGCCAAAGTCTATCAGTTTCAAAATGCCCTGGGATGTAACCATAACGTTGGGCGGTTTTAAGTCGCGGTAGATGATGGGTGGTTTCTGGTTGTGCAGGTAGTCAAGCACGCGACAGAGTTGGATACCATAGCCAATCACCTGAGCCTCGTTCAGATGGACTTTTTCATCGTGCAAGACATCTTCCAACGTGCGCCCGTCTATAAACTCCATCACAATCACCGGGCGGCCATCGTGTTCGAAATCGTCAGCGACGGCGGGTATATTGGGATGGTTGAGCGAGCTCAGCAGATTGGTTTCCTCTTTAAAGAGGCGGCGGTTTTCGGTTATCTCGTCTTCGGGCAAGTTTGCCGGGGGGCGCATTTGTTTGAGCGCCAACACGGTATTGTCGCTGGCCCGCCGCACTCGGTAGACGGCCCCCATACCGCCACTGGCGACGTGGTTGACGATGATATAGGTGTCATTGGTGCCTTGCAGAATGTCATTGGGTTTCAATATTTCAGTCATAATATTATGCTGGTTGTTCCTGTGTCAGGAACCTGGCAACAAATCCTCCGGGCAATGTCAGGACTGGCCATCGTTCCCGATGACGTTGTTGTTCAAGGCCGTGCGTACCGCAATTGCGGTTGATTTCTTTACCATAGCGATATGCGGAGACGCGCTAGTTGATTTGCTTCAATTATACCACTGAAGTGTGACGCTGATGGTTGTTTCTGGGGTCAATTGGGATATTGCAGATATTTTGTAAAAGCGGTACTATACGACAACGTATGGAAACTACGGTAAACCACCAGACCGGCTATGGGCGGGCGTTGTTGCGCTTTGGCGGGCCATTCCTTGTGTTATTGGGGTTGGTATGGTATACCAGTGTACCCGATGGGTTGCTCCATCTGTTCTTTCTGGATACGCCCGGCGATGCGGTGCTGCTGCAAACGCCACGTGGTCGCCATGTGCTGATTGATGGCGGCGAAGACCCGGCCTTGCTGGCGCTGCATCTGGGTGAGCGGTTGCCCTTCTGGAAGCGTACACTAGAGGTGGTGGTACTGTCGCAGGGCGATATGGCGCGCTTGCCGGGGCAGGTCGCCGCGATAAGGCGCTACCGTCCAGAGCAGGCGTTGTCCTCGCGCCAGATGCTGGTGACCACCGCGGGACAGCAGCAAGCCACAGCGGCTCCGGTGCTGGATGCGCAAGCCCCCCAGGCCGCCTATATGCAGGAGTGGTTGCGGGTGTTGCAGGCCGGCGGCACGGCGCTGGCCCCCGTACAGCCTGGTTCGCGTCTGGCACTTGACGGGGTGGTGCTCTCGGTTGTGGCGGAAAGTAGCACAACGCCGCCCGGCCTGGTGTTGCAGATAGCGTATGGTACAACTACTGTGGTACTGGCCGGAGCGAGCGATACGAGCACAGACGCCGCCTTGCTTCCCACGGCCCGCGCTATCACGGCCCTGGCGTACCCCTGGGAGCGGCCCGCCGATACGCCGCTATTGCACGCCTGGCGGCCCCAGGTTATCATCTTTACGACGGCTTTTGAGAGCGACCCACCCGCGCTCCATACCTTTGCCGAACGCGCACAGTATGGCGCTGTGTACCACCCCCGCCTGCACGGTACCGTCGAGCTGGTAAGCGATGGCCGCCGCGCCTGGGTCAGGACATCTCCGTGAAATACCTTCCCCTCTTTCTCGTTGGTGCCGTGCTGCTGCTGCTTTTCAGTATGCTGGCCGTGGTGTTGTGGCAGCGCTACTACCGCGACGATGGCTCCAACGCGGTGCGGCGCGTGGTGAAAAATAGCGCTGTCCCCTTTGTGGTGCGTCTGCTGGTACGGGTGCTCGAATTTGGCTTTGCGCTGGTGCTGTATAGCACGCTCTCGGCGAGCGAGATAGGGCCCTATACCTTCGCCGCGCTGCTGGTGGCCCAATACCTCAGCACGGTGACCGAGTTTGGCCTGGGGGTCTTGCTCACCCGCGAGACCGCCAGAGACCCCACCCGGGCCCCGCACCTCTTTGGGATAACCCTCACCCTCCGGCTGGTGCTGGTGCTGGTCACAATCCCACTTGCGGCCCTGTTTATCCAGGGCTACCATGTTATCGGGCACACGCTAAGCATTGGCGAGGCGATTAGCCCCGTGGGGCAACAGGTAATCTGGATATTGCTGCTCACGCTCATTCCCTCCTCCTACTCTGGCGCTGTGACGGCGCTCTACCACGCCGCCGAACGGATGGAAGTACCGGCTATGATTGAGCTTATGACCGCTATTCTCAGCGTGCTGGTACGCATTACCCTGTTGCTGATGGGCTTTGGTATTGTGGGCATTGCGTGGGCCGCGGTGGGGACATCAACCGTCACAGCGGCTATCTACCTGGTGTTACAACATCGCACCTTCTTTCGCCCGGCCCTGCACTGGGACTGGGGCGGTATTGCCCGCCTTGTCCCGCTGGCCCTGCCGCTCATGTTTAACAACCTGCTCAACATCGTCTTTTTCCGCTTCGATACCTTCATCATTAAAGCCTTTGGTGGCGGCCAGGGCGACCAACTTGTCCAGCAATATGCTGTGCCCTACCAGTTTATCAATATTGCGCTGGTTTTGCCGCCCGTGCTGACCTTTGCCGTGTTCCCCACGCTGGCGCGTCGGGCGGAGGGCGACCGCGCCGCGCTGGCCCACGCGCAAAACCGTACCCTCGCGGTATTGCTGCTGCTGGCGCTGCCCATCGCTATGGGCCTGTGTGTGCTGGCCCCCGACCTGGTACGGCTCATTACGCGGCGCAACGCCGCCGACTATCTGCCCATCTCGGCCCATGTGCTGGCCATCCTGGCCTGGTTTTTGCCCCTCTCCTATGTCAACGGCTTGCTGCAATATGTGCTGATAGCGATTAACCAGCAATGGCTCATTACCCGCGCATTTATCGTTGGAGCGCTTTTTAACCTGACCAGCAATCTGCTCTTGATACCCTGGTTTGGGCTGTATGCCGCCAGCGCTATTACTATCCTGTCCGAGGTGGTACTGCTGCTGGTTTTTTTGCCGCTGCTGCGCCGCGAGGGGCTTTCGCCGCCGGTGCTGCGGTTGGCGTGGCGTCCGGCCCTGGCCGCGGTGGGGATGGGGGCCGCTATGCTGCTGGTTGCGCCGGTGGGGTGGTTGTTCTCTGCGCTGGTGGCGGCCCCCGTCTATGGTTTGTTGTTGTGGGTGCTTGGCGCGGTGGGGCCCGAAGAGCGCGACCTGTTGCGGCGGGCCCTCTTGAACCGCTAAGCGAAGATACCCCCCATGTTGCCCCGGTTCCCCCGTGTTATACCTATTCATACCAAATCCGTCTGAATAGAGATACAACCACCGATAGACACGGATAGACACAGATAGTCTCGGTCAAGCCATCCGTGTGCATCCGTGGTTCTATCTGTGTTCTCCCTAACGGTGAACCCTTACCGCGTGTTGTTCTATGGAGGCAAGGCCTGTGGTATAATAGGCGAGTAGTGTAAGCTGTCAAGATACGGAACAAAAGGCTGTACAAGAACGGAGTTGGAATGCGTCTTATTCTCTATCTCGGTAAGGGTGGTGTTGGAAAAACGACGACGGCTGCGGCCACCGCCGTACGTGCTGCTGAAATGGGCTATCGTACCCTGGTCGTCAGCACCGATGTAGCCCATAGTCTGGCCGACGCGCTCGATTGCCCCCTGGGGCCGTTGCCAACACAACTCTCTGAGCTTTTGTGGGGACAGGAAATTAACGTTCTGGATGAGGTGCGCCAGCACTGGGGAGAACTCCGTACCTATCTGGCAACCCTGCTGCGGCGGCGTGGCATGGACGATGTAGCAGCCGAAGAACTGGCGATTATCCCTGGTATGGAAGAAGTAGTGAGCTTATTGCATATTCGCCGCCAGGCCCGCGATGGCGATTTTGATGTCGTGATTGTAGATGCCGCCCCCACCGGCGAAACCGTCCGCTTGCTCACGATGCCCGATACCTTTCGGTGGTATGCTGAACGGATTATGGATTGGGAGCCAAACACGCTCAAAGCAGCCCGGCCACTGGTCAAGGCGCTGGTTCCAGCAACCGACGTGTTTGCCACTCTGGAACGATTATCAAGCGGGGTTGATGCGCTACGCGAAACCCTGATTAACCCGGAAGTAAGTTCGTATCGGTTGGTGGTCAACCCGGAGCGCATGGTGATAAAAGAAGCCCAACGCGCCGCTACCTATCTCTCGCTCTTTGGGTATCCCATAGATGGGGTGGTCTTAAACCGCGTGTTGCCAATGGAATCGGCTGAAGGTGCGTTTATGCAGGAACTCGCTCGCATCCAGAAGCAATATCGCCAGATGGTCTATGATGTCTTTACCCCCTTACCCATCTGGGAATCGCCCTACTATGCCCGCGACCTTCAAGGCCTGGACGATCTTTCGGAAGTTGGAAATGCGATCTTTCGGGATATAGATCCGGTGCTTGTGCAATTTCGCGGCAAAACCCAGGATATTGTGCATGAAGGTGACGAATATATCATGCGCTTGCCCCTGCCCCATGTCGAACTGGGGAAAGTGTCGCTAACCAAGCGTGGTGATGAGCTGTTTATTGAAATAGGCAACTTCCGCCGCGATATGATCTTGCCTATTGCGTTGGCTGAACGGCCCGCCTGTCGAGCCGTGTTTCGCAATGGTATCCTTGAAGTGCGTTTTGGGGCCCCCGAACCTATCGAATCTATGCAAGAACCAACGACAATAGGTAGTTCATCATAGCCAGTCTTGCTGATTTTATAGCGTATTGTTGGGTACACGAGCGTTGGTGGGGCAGGAAAACTGCCCCATCAACGCTCGTTTTTTCATGCGGGGACTATGACCTACCAGGAAAAAAGTACTCTCAACGCTCGTTTTTTTGCGAGGGGACTATGACCTACCAGGAAAAAAGTACTCTTGCAAAGCACTATCTTGACCGTATGGTACAAAATCTTTATCGTATGGGCACTGTTTTGACCCTCTGCACCCCATAGACGGCAAAGGGATCGCCAAAGTATACCCAAAAGTACTATAGATTGCATCTTCCCAATTGATTGACATCAATGCTATGATAAAGCTAGACTGTTCTCAGGGGTTCCTGACGAACATACTTACGCACTAGTTTTATTATATAACTGACTCGATGAAAAAATCTCTTGAAATGACAGCAAGGAGGAAGTCGCCTATGAAACGATAAAGCCAGGGCTTGACAGGGGCTTGTGGTAGTGGTGTGCGTAAACAGAACCCACTGCAATGAAGGGACGAGAGAATATTACTGCAAATCCTTTCCCCCTTTGTACGATCATCAGGGGTTGCATCATACGGTTTTATGCCCCCCCTGACGCACGGGAGCAACCCTGGCACAAACCAGAGCATGGTTCTCCGATTGCAGACGGGTCTGGCCGCAGTCTTTGCCAGTGTCCCATCCGATAGAAAGCGATATTCAGGTTAAATTTGTATTGATAGCTCGGCTTGCTCCAGGGCCGGCCATTGAGAAAGCTGTACGTAAGGAGGTTTTTTGATGATAACCAGACAGAACGAGAGATGGACCAGGGCCGTACGGCTCTGGGTTACTGCATTTGTTTTATTAAGCTTTAGTGTCACGTTGGGGACAGTCCCAACCTTTGCCGCTGGCGGCGACAGTGGCGGCACGCGCCCCACAGAACCCATCGCCCCCCACAACATTAACCTTTCGAATACCCAGATTGGCATTGAATCAAGCCCCGGTACGTTTGTTGGCTCGCTGAGCACCAGCGACGAGAATGGCCAGTGGGGCCAGCACGTCTACTCGCTGGTCAGCACGGTTGATTGTAGTGGCGCAGACAATGACAAATTTATGTTGACCGACAAGAATAACTACAAACTGGCCACGCGGTTGACGCTGGAAGAAACGCGCGACTATACCATCTGTGTCCGCACTACCGACCCGGATGGGTTGACGTATGAAGAACAGTTTACCATTGTCGTCACCAGAGAATCGAACCGCCCCCCCAGTGGCGTCACCCTGCGCGACAACTACGTTTATGAGCACGATCCGGCCGGTACCTTCGCCGGGTACTTTACGGCCAACGACCCCGATGGCAACGACAACGATGGCAACTTTACCTATACCCTCAACGACGATTGTGGCAACAGCAGCGCTGGCAACAACAACTTTGTGATTGAGGGCAACAAGCTCTATACCACCCAACCCATTGACTTTGAAAGCCACTGGAACGAGAATAACCGCAAATCCTATACCCATATCTGCGTGGATGTAACCGACGACGCCGGCGCAACCTATACCCAGAAGTGGCGCAGCGTCACCATTCTGGATGAGGACGAAGAAGACCAGCCGGACGCCTCCGGGCGTATGGTTCGCTCGCGCTCGCAGGTAGACCTGGAAGGCTACTTCATTAACACCGGCGAAGAGAAGAATCCGCAAGCGATGATCTTTAACGTACTGGTACCGGAAGATGGCTCTGGCGGCTATTCGCCCGCGCTGTGTACCGACATCAAGACCCCCACCTATGACAACATGCTTGTGACGGTAGACCCCGACAACCCGATTTCCTGCAAGGTCGCCGCGCTCATTCTCGACAACCCGCTTGACTTGCAAACCATTAACTGGGCCGACGATCAATACCGCACCTTTGAAAGCGGCAAAGACCCGCGCCGCACCGAAGCCGCCAGAGAAGAAATGGCTGCGCTCCAGGCTGCTGTCTGGTATTACGCCGACAATTGGCAGATTACCGGCCCCAGCGACATTGCCAAGCAGGCCAAGGAAATGATCGAGTCGGTCAAAGATGTGGACTGTGAGACGGCCAGCTTCCCGCCCAATATCTCGATAGAGCCGGCCTACTCCTACGCCATGGCTCCGGCCGAACAAGAATTTGTCGTCAACGTGACGCAAGGTGACGAGCCTATTGAAACGCGCGTCGAACTCTCCTCCGACTTTGGCACGCTGAGCGAAGAAGTTGTAGAGAGTGGCAGCACCTTTACCATCCAATCCGCTGAAGCCGGCGTGGCCAACATTATCGCCACGGCCCCGCGGGTTGAACTGCCCATCGCTACCCGTCTTATGGCTATGTCGGGTGGCCCCGACCAGCAGGTGATGGTGCTCTTGCCCAAGGGCGACAAGCAACCCACCTATGGCACGATCAGCACCAAAGCTGTTGCCGAATGGGGCGAGGGTACGGGCGAAGGCCAGGTTGTTGTCCACCTCTTCCGCGACGATAACTGGGACGGCAAGCAAAATGGTGATGAGCCCAATCTGCAATCGTGGCCCGTTATGGTCTTCCCCTCTGGCGGCGGCCAGGGTATGCGTGGCAGCAGCAACGAGCAGGGCAATGCGGCCTTCAACTCGCTGGCCCCCAATACCTACAAGGCCCAGGTAGACACGCCCGACCCCGAAAAGTGGGAACAGACCACCGAGAACAACATGACGACCATTGAAGCGGGCGGCCACGGCGTTATTAACATCGGCTTTGTCGAGCTGAAGCCGGCTATCCGCGTGTTTAGCTTTGAAGACACCAACAGCAGCGGCGTTATTCCCGACGATGGCGACCGTATGCTGGAAGGCTCCAACGTGGACATTCACCCCTCGGTTGATGGTGTCACCGACAAACAGACCAACGCAAAAGGTATTGCCATCTTTGACAACCTCACCACTGAGGACGCCTATACTGTGCGGCACACGGTTATGGAAGATGGGCTGTGTACGCTTGGCCCCTCCAAGCAGGTGGTTGAAGGCCTGGGCCCCACTGAAGTACGCGACGTTTACTTCCCCGTTGGCCCCTGCCCCGAAGGTGCGCTGGTGGTTGAAGCTATCCCCAACGTGGAAACTGTTGGCTCTGGCGACACCGTGGAATACACCGTCGTTATTAAGAACGTCGGCAACGATGCTGTCCAGAACATCAAGCTCGCCAACGACATCCCCGACAATATGACCTTCCAGCCTGAAAGCGCCACCCTGGACGACAGCAAGATGGTAGACCCCGCCGAGATGGTGGTAGGCGAAACCGCTATGAGCGGATGGGATCTCACCGGTATGCAGCTTGATCCGGGCGACAAGATGGTCGTGAAGTTTACTGTCAAAGTGAACAACGCCGAAACCGGCCAACTCTATACCTATACCGCCAGCGCCTTCGGTGAAGATGCCAATGGCGATATGATACCGGCCGACAACTCCGACAAGGTTCCTGCCGATACCGACCCCGACGATATGGACGATGCCGAAGTGACCGGCGTTTCGACGGCGGCCTGGTCTGAAGCTGCGACCGTCTTTGTGGCCTACGAAGACCTCAAAGAATACGACTGGAACGACTGGGACTACAACGACTTCGTGGTGAAGATTGATGGCCGCAAGCAGGTGCGCGGCGACCAGTTGATCGTGCTGGAATTGACCTATGAAGCCAAGGCCAAGGGCGCAGGCTTTAGCCACTCCTTCATGCACCAGATCCCCATCGCCGGTGGTGGTAGCTATCAAATGACGCTCAATGGCCAGGACATTACCCCCGACGACAATACCTTTGAAGAAGCGGCCGACTTTACCATCTTTGAAGATAGCCAGACCGTCTTTGGTGATGTGGGCGAAGTCAAGCAGATTAACGCGCTGCCCAACCAGGGCTACATCCCCGGCGACATCGTTGTGCTGACCATCTACCTCGCCAGCCCCGAAGACAATGTGGATAGCCAGTACTTCACGATGGAAGGCGAAGACATGCTCTTCCCGTGGATGCCGCACATCTTTGTCAAGGAAACCAGCGTGGATATTAAGATGGAAGGCTTTGGGTCCGACCGCGCACCGGTCGAGGGCGACGAGCAGGAAGCCTTGATCAGCGACCCCGGTATCCCCGAAGAACTGGTCGGCGTGAGCTTGCCTTTGGTTCAAGCCTTTGATGAGCTCTGGAAGTGGCCCGAAGAGGGCAAGGGCATCTGGCTTGGCTACCCCGACTATATTGGTATCGCCACGGGCGATGTCAACGCCAACGAAGATTGGGTAACCAACCAGCGCTCACAATACATCTGGTCGAACGCAAAGCAGTAATCCATTGTAGCCTCAATGCGGTATGGCAACGCGCTGGAGTTGACGACTTCAGCGCGTTGCCGTATCATCAAGAACATAGCATACCGCAATCGAACATTGCGCGATCACGTCCCTGGGAGCGTGGGCATCTTCTCGCACGCATGCGGGGGCACGCTGCCCGCCTTCCCAGGGGTTACCACAGGCTTGCGTACCGCGTGTTGAATAGTTTAGCAGTTAAGGAGTCTCTATGAACAAGACGACAAAGACTCGGCCCAGAGCCGCCATGCTCTGGGTTCCTCTCGTTATGGTGTGTAGCTTGCTACTGGTTCTGGCAACCGTCCCCATTCGGGCCCAATCCCCCGCCCCCGCAGATGTCACATTGCAAGCCGGTTCCTACTTTTCAGGCCCCACCGTGGTTGACTTGAACAATGATGGATTGCAAGATATTATCCTCACCAATCTTTTAAATCAGATTGAAGTGTACGATGGCGAAGGGTACTTCGTCTGGCAACAGCCAACCGACGCGGCTATCAAGGGCGGTTCGATTACGGCCGACCTGGATGGCGACCACTTGCCAGAAATTATTGCCGGCGATGCGGCGGGCAAGGTCTATGCCTGGGACTTTGCCGGTAATCTGGTGGAGGGGTGGCCCGCCACAGCCGGGGATGGTACCTACCGCATTATCTCGACCCCGGCCACTGGCGACGTAGATGGCGACGGCCAGATCGAAGTCGTGGTCACGCTCTCTGATGGGCAACTCTACGTCTTCGGCCCCAAGGGGGCCCAGGAAGGTGACCCGCTAGAGATAGGCAATGTAGCCGAAAAGTTTGGCGACCAGGACCTCAACAGCTCGCCAACCATTGCCGACGTGGACGAGGATGGGAGTATGGAGATTATTGTCGGTTCCTATGACAATCGGCTGTACCTCTTTAACCTGCAAGGGGCCTACGATAATCAAGATACCAATGCCCCCAGGGAAAGCGTCTGGTCGTTTCGTACCAATGGGGTTGTGCGCTCTACCGCGGTAGTCGCCGATATTGACCCCGATAGCGACGGCAACGAAATTGCCTTTGGTTCTGGCGATAGCTTCCTCTATGTGCTGGATAAAGACGGCAACATGCTCTGGAACGCCAAGACTGGCTGGATTATTCGTTCGTCGCCCGCGGTGGGCGATATAGATGGCGATGGCCGCGAAGAGATAGCCATAGGCAGCGACGACGAGAAAGTGTGGGTGTGGAACCACGACGGCAGCACGCTGGATGGGTGGCCACAGCGGACGGGTGGCGATGTGTTTGCGGCCCCGGCCATTGGCGACCTGGGCGACGATGGCCGCATGGAAGTTGTCGCCGGCTCAGCCGATGGGCGCGTCTATGCCTGGGATTCAAAAGGGGTGGCTTTGGAAGGGTGGCCCAAGACGATGACCAAATCTATTATGGGCGCGCCGGTGATTTCCGATTTGACCGGTGATGGTGAAGCGGAGGTGGTTGCGGCCGATACGGGCGGCGATTTCAAATTCTTTACCTGGTCTGGCGAAACAACAGAACCCGACCCGGTCCCAACCCCCACGCCAACCCCCGACCCCGATAGCCCGACCCCGACCCCTGAAACGGGCGACACCGAGGCAGTCTTTATCCCCATTGTCAATCGGTAGGCGGTAGCAGGTAGTGTGTGCGGGGATGCTTACCCCCGCACACACCCGCCCCCCCGCGCTCCACACGCGAGCCGGGGGGGTAATACGTATAACCACGGATGAACACCGATGAACACCGATATTTCCTGGGAGCGCGAGCGTCTCGCGCACAGCGGGGCATTTAGCATATCCACGCTCCCCGGTTACCGGCTGGTGGTATCATCCATCGGAATAATGCCGCGGGCCAGTGCATAGCGTATCAAGTCGGTACGGCTATGCAGATTGAGTTTGCGCATCAGGTTCGCGCGGTGAACTTCGGCTGTGCGCGGGCTAATCGAGAGTTGCTGCGCTATATCGCTGGCATTATGGCCCAGCGCCGCCAGATAGAGCACCTCCCGCTCGCGCCCGGTTAGCTTCTCATAGGGGTCAAGGGCCGTTTCCTCGTTAGATTGCTGAATGTAGATTTCGATAGCCCGTTCTGACAGGGGCGGGCTGAGATAGCGCTGGCCCGCCACCACCTCGCGGACGGCCCGCACAATATCGTTGGCGCTCGATTCCTTCAGCACATAGGCCAGGGCTCCATTGCGGAGCGCCTCTATCACATAGGACTCGTTGGCGTGCATAGACAGAATAATGATAGCCGTACCGGGCAAGCGCTGGCTCACGTGGCGGGTTACCTCTAGACCGTTTAACCCAGGCATCATCAAATCTATAATAAGCACATCGGGCTTGAGGCGTTCCAGCATACGGTCGGCCTCTATCCCATCGGAAGCCTCCCCAATGACAGAGAAGTCTGGTTCCGCTTCCAACAAGGCCCGTATACCAACCCGCACAACCTGGTGGTCATCGGCCAGCACAATTGTGATCATAGCTCTTCCCTTCCCTGTTGCAACGGATGCGGTTTCTTCGCACTAGAGCAACTCTGATTGCTCTAGTGTACGTTCGCACCACCTCACCTATCCTCGTCTCACGCCTCACCCGTCACTCTAGTGCAGAAATACGTAGACATACGAATATACCAGGAAGGATAGATAGCGTATACTGGTAGCATACGGTGGAAAACAAAGGAGTTTGTATTATGATTACCAAAGTACCAGGCAATAACGGTAAGATACGGGTAACGTTCTCGCTACCGGCTTCTATATGGGCCGATACGATTCATCTGGTTGGTGATTTTAACCACTGGAATACATCGGCGACGCCGCTTCGGCTTGACGAGTCGAAATGGAGCGTTTCGTTAGAGCTTGATATAGGCTGTGTGTACCAGTATCGCTACTTGCTCAACCATTCTGAATGGAACAACGATTGGAATGCGGATGCATTGATAACCTCGGAGCAAGGAAATGAGAACTCAGTTGTTAATACGCAGATGTAACTGTGTCTTTTTCATAGATTCAGGAGATGGGGTAGCATAGTGAACGATGACCCCAACGCATCGTTCACCATCCTACCCACGCTATACTGAGGTGGTTGCTACCCCCCGGTTTCCGCGCTGTTAGTTTGCGCTTCCCTCGTCAGTAGTGCGCTTGATCAGGTGCCACCCGCCCGGCAATACCAGACAGGCCACCGCTATCTTCAATACGTCGCCAATGATAAAGGGCAGCAAGCCTTGCTGAATAGCCGCGGATATACCAACGAGCGTTGCCAACCAGGCAACCCCCAGGGCGTAGATGATTACGTTGCCCAGGAGCATAGACAGCGCCGCCGAGGCAATATGCCGATCCCATCCGCGTTGGGCCAGCCAACCAACCAGAGCGGCGGCCAGCGGGGCGGCCAGCAGATAGCCGGCGGTGGCTCCCTGGAGCCATTGGATGCCGCCATTGCCGCCAGAGAAGAAGGGCAGGCCAATGGCCCCCAGGGCCAGGTAGAGCAGCATGGAGAGTGTCCCATGGCGGGCGCCAAGCAGACTGCCTACCAGCAAAATACCCATGGTCTGGGCGGTAATGGGAACGGGAGTAAAGGGCAAGGGAATGCGTATCTGGGCACAAAGAGCGACAAAGAGACTTCCAAAGACAATCAGCAGAGCATCAAATGCCCATGCGCTCTGCATGGTGCCGCGCTGTCGCAGCACGTGCTGAACCTGGGTACCGGTGGTCGGCGTTTGTACAAGGGTCATGGTGTTTTTCCTCCGTGAACTGGTTTTTTACCTTCAAAAGATGAACCACATACTAGCGAAACGCGGTGCTGCTGGCGGGCCTGGGCAAGCGCCTGGACGCTGGCCGGTTTGTCCTTACTGGCGCGGCGTTCGGTAGGGCCCCAGGTAGCGTTGTACCAGCGCCAGATCAAATTCTTGCCGCAGCGCCGTGCGTGCGCCTTCGGCCGTGGCGGCCAGGGCATGGTGTAATTGGCGACAGATAGCGTCGGCGAGAAATTGTGGCAGCGGCTCCTGGACGCTCTGCACATGCAGGGCACTGCGAAACGTTGCTAATACTGCTCCCAATGGCTCACGCGCAATCAATGCTGCTGGTAGTTCCAGACGGTAGGCCGGGCCAACCGCGTCAGGACGATAGTATAGCACATAAAGCTGTCCATAGCATCGTTCAATGGCCAACCGTCGTTCGCGGAAGTCGGGGATGTTGGGGTTGCGATAGCCGGTGAGCAGGTGGGGGCGGTCGTTCCGAATGAGCGAGACGGGTAGCGAGTATTCGCCGGCGTTGAGAACGTTACTCCACAGCGAGCGGTCGGTAATCATACTGCTGAGGTGGGGGGCCAGGGTGGCCACGTCTTCAGACGAGGTAGCCAGTTTCGAATGGGCGATGATGCGGCGGCTTTCGAGAATGTGGGGCCAATCGTTGGTTTGAAAAAAGGTTTCAATGATGGGGTGAAAATAGTTCCACCAGCCGGGCGTGTGTGGGCCGCGATGATCCTGCGCGTAGCGGATAAGCAGGCGGTTGATTTCGAGCAGTACGGAGTAGAAGGAGCCGTCAAGCACAAATAGACCGCTTTTTGTGGCGCGGATACGTTGGGCCAGTAGCCGCAATTCGAGCAGGCACCGTATGCCGCCAATCAGGCTTTCGGCCTCTTCAATGGGGGGGAGCATATGTACCAGCACATCCTGGTCGGTGAGGGTGTCCTCTTCGACAGCGACGGCGGCAATGGCGGCAAAGGTCGCGCCGGCGGTGGGGACAACGGCGTGCGAACCATCTACGGCGCAGAGTCGCCGGGCGGGGCCGTCGGGGGCGGGGCGGATACGGCGTTCGAGCGCGGCTCGCAGTTGCTCGCGGTGTTCTTGTAAATGGCGCAGGGTTGCCCGGCAGGCGTCGGCGCAGGTGGGGATGGTGGCGAGGATGGCGGCGGGGAGGGCGGCGGTTCCCATACTGGTTTGCTGGTCATTCATATTGGCTCCCTGGGCCCACGTTATGGGTGTGGTGGCGCGGTGGGGCCGCCAAGCATCGTTTCGATGGCGCTCAAGGTGGTGGTGAGTTGCTCTTGTCGCAGCGCGGCGGTGACATCGCCGCGGGTACGTTCGAGCACGGCCCGCAAGGCGTCGGTGGTGTGGCGCAGGCCGCCAGTGAGCGCTTCGGGGTAGTCTACGGTGATAAGCAGGCTATAGACATCATCCATGGTCGTGAGCAGCGTTTCAATGTGTTGCATATCGCCCTGGCGGAGCCGGTCGAGAATGGCGCGGCGGAGTTCGCTGGCCGCTTCGGCCAACCCGTTGAGATAGGCGGCCGGTTCTATGTTGAGATCGGCGGCGGAGGGGGGAGCTGTGCCCACCAGGAAGGCGTAGACCAGGGAGGCTTCGGCATATTCCTTGAGCGCGTCGCGGGTATAGCCAGCGGCCAGCAGGTCGGGGTGGTTGGCCAGGTCGGTGCAAAGCGTGGCGGCAATGGTGTGCGCCTGTTCAAGCAATTGCGCGGCCTCGCTAAATTGGGCCCGGTGGGCCGCGCGGATGGTATTGGCACACGTACGGGTGAGCGTGCGCGAGAGGGTGAGCGCCTGTTCGCGGGCGGTGTGGCGTTGCTCTATGTCGCCAACACAGGCCGCAACGTGGCGCTCAATCGTGGTTATGTCTTGATGCATAGGTATCGTCCCTCTCGTCCCTCTGGTGGTTCACTCTCGCGCTGGTGTCGCACGCTTTGCGCCGTCCCCCCTACCGTTCACCGGCTTCATCGAGGTGGGGAAACGACACTTCGGTTTCGCTGCTGTCCTGGGATGTATCGTCGTCGCCGTCGCCTTCAAGCAGGGCGCGGATAGCGTCTGCGTCTATGTTGGTCATATCAATCTCGCCCGGCTTCTCCAATCCTATCTGTTCGTCGCCAATGCCCCCCAGAAGGGCGCGTGCGCGTTCGACTTCCCCATCGTGGGTAGATTGGGGGGTGTCGCCATTGGTTGGCGCTTCGTCGCCGGCCCCGTTGGTGGCGGATGCCAGCAGACGGGCAATATCTATGGGTATCTCTTTGCGGTTCAGGTCGAAGTGCTTTTCGATGCCAGTACCGGCCGGGATGAGCTTACCAATAACGACATTTTCCTTCAGCCCGCGCAGATAGTCTACGCTGCCATTGATAGATGCTTCGGTCAGCACGCGGGTAGTTTCCTGGAAGGAGGCGGCGGATAGGAAGCTATCGGTATTGAGCGAGGCTTTGGTGATACCAAGCAGGACGGTGGCGGCCATAGCGGGGTCGCCCCCCTGGCTCAATATTTCCTCGTTGAGATGCTTAAATTCAAAGACTTCAACCAATTCGTTGGGCAAGAGCCCGGTATCGCCCGGCTCCTCAATGCGGACGCGGCGGAGCATCTGGCGCACAATCACTTCAATATGGCGGTCGTTGATGTTCACACCCTGGCTACGATAGACTTTCTGCGCTTCGTTGACCAGGTAGCGTTGGACAGCCTCTTTACCCTGGAGCGCCAGCAATTCTTGCGGGTCGGCGCTCCCATCGGTCAATTTCTGGCCGGCGATCACCTGTTCATTATCGTCAATGCTCATACGAGAC
Source organism: Chloroflexaceae bacterium (assembly GCA_034437375.1). GTDB lineage: Bacteria > Chloroflexota > Chloroflexia > Chloroflexales > Chloroflexaceae > JAAUSY01. Next base: position 23,301 of record DAOTUK010000241.1, read on the forward strand.
GTATGGGGTATCACAAGCTCGCGCTCGTCGGGGTCGTGCATGCTGATGACCATACGGTTGCCCTGTATCCGGATGATGCCGCCCATCCGCGCAATCACCGGTGGGTCGTCGCTATCGCTGCGGTTACTTTCGGCCAGCAAGGTGCCTTCGCTCACCTCGGTTGCGTCGTTGACCATAATGTTGTAGCCGTCGGGGATGGGGTATTCATCGGTATAGATTTCCGACGAGGCGATACGCACCTTGCGAACGCCTTCTTCATCTTTTTCAATGGTAGCCACACCGTCTATCTCCGCCAGCAACGATTTCCCTTTGGGCGAGCGGGCCTCGAAGATTTCTTGCACACGCGGCAAACCCTGGGTAATGTCGTCGGCGCTGGCCACACCGCCGGTGTGGAAGGTACGCAGGGTAAGCTGTGTGCCTGGTTCGCCAATGGATTGGGCCGCGATAATACCGACCGCCTCGCCCACATCAACCAGTTTGCCGGTAGCCAGGTTGCGCCCGTAGCAAAGGCGGCAAATACCGTGCTCCGACTGGCAGGTGAGCGGGGAGCGGACAAAGACCGATTGGATACCATGATCTTCAACCAGGAAGCGCGATAGCTCTTCGTCTAGCTCCTGGCCGCGTTCGGCCAGGAGTTCCCCGGTGTCCGCTTTGGTAATAGACAGCGCCAGCATACGCCCGACCAGACGCTTGCTGAGGGGCTCCATTACCTCGTCGTCGTCGGTCATATGCAGCCATATGCCCTCCTTGGTGCCGCAGTCGTCGGCGGTGACAATTACGTCCTGGGACACGTCTACCAGGCGGCGCGTCAGGTAGCCGGCGTCGGCGGTACGCAACGCGGTATCCGCCAGACCTTTGCGCCCGCCGTGGGTCGAAACGAAATATTCCAGCACCGAGAGGCCTTCGCGGAAGTTGGCTTTAATGGGCAACTCAATGATACGCCCGGTGGGGTCGGACATCAAGCCACGCATACCGGCCATCTGGCTAATCTGGTTAATATTACCACGCGCCCCGCTAATGGCCATCATCGCCACGGGGCCATAGGGGTTGAGGTTGTTGCGTACTCGTTCGGTAATCTCCTTGGTCACTTTTTGCCAGATGTCTACCACGTTGCGGTAGCGCTCTTCTTCAGTAATCATACCGCGGCGAAATTGCCTTTCCACATCGTTGACGCGGCCATCGGCATCGTCAATAATTTCTTGCTTCGAAGGGGGTACTTCAATATCGTTAATACCAATGGTCATACCGCCACGGGTCGCGTAGCGAAAGCCAAGCCGCTTGATCATATCGGCTTGCATAGAGGTCATCTCAGAGCCAAAGAGCCGCGCCAGTTCCTCCTCGGTGAGGTGCTTGTGTTGCTGGTCGGCTTTGTCGCTGTGCTGCTCGCTCAGCAAGACCAGCGCTTCGGCGGGGATATTGCGCGGGTTGGTATAGTAGCGGTAGCATTCGGCGATAATTTCCTTGAGCCCCTTCTTGGCTACCAGGTCGTTATGGTAACGCAGGGGGGGCAACAACGCGGTGTTAAAGATAAGACGGCCCACCGTCGTTTCAACCAGCATACTCTGGCTACCATCTTTGTAAATAATCTTGTGCTTGAGATGGTTGCCCCGAATGGCCTTGCCCAGATCAAACTCAACCGAGGGATCTTTGCAATCGGCGTGCATACAGGCGTGGATACGCTCCATCGCCTCAACGTTAATTTGCCCCTGGTAACGGCTATACTCAAGCTGATCGAGGGTACGCAAATCGTTTTCCGAGATCATAATGGTGATGATTTCTTGTATCCCCACCAGGCCCTTGTCATAGGCAAAAAACGCTTCTTCGGGGCTTTCAAATTTCTTGCCGCGCCACAAGGCATTGTCGTGGCTCTCCTGGGCCATCGTGAGGTAGTAGCACCCAAGCACAATATCTTGCGAAGGGGTAATAATGGGCTCGCCGTGGGCCGGACTGAGCAGGTTGTAGGTGCTGAGCATGCGGGTGCGGGCCTCTTTCTGGGCTTTGAGCGAGAGCGGCACATGCACGGCCATCTGGTCGCCGTCGAAGTCGGCGTTAAAGGCGGCACACACCAGCGGGTGCAGTTGAATAGCACTTCCTTCAATGAGCTTGGCTTCAAAGGCTTGAATAGAGAGGCGGTGGAGCGAGGGGGCGCGATTGAGCAGCACCAGATAATCCTTAATCACCTCTTCCAGCACGTCCCACACTTCGGGGCGTACCCGTTCGACAATACGCTTGGCGCTCTTGATATTGTGGGCAAAGCCTTTTTCTACCAGACGCCGCATCACAAAGGGCTTGAAAAGCTCCAGGGCCATCTTCTTGGGCAAACCGCACTGGTGCAATTGTAGATTGGGGCCCACCACAATGACGGAGCGTCCGCTATAGTCTACGCGCTTGCCAAGCAAGTTCTGGCGGAAGCGCCCCTGCTTGCCCTTGAGCATATCGCTCAGGCTCTTCAAGCGGTGTTTGCCCTTGCCGCTTACGGCCCGCCCGCGCCGCCCATTGTCAATGAGCGCATCCACCGCTTCTTGCAGCATACGCTTTTCGTTGCGGACAATAATTTCGGGCGCGTTCAACTCCATCAAGCGCTTGAGCCGGTTATTGCGGTTGATAACGCGGCGGTAGAGGTCGTTCAAGTCGCTGGTAGCAAAGCGTCCACCGTCCAGTTGTACCATGGGGCGCAGGTCGGGCGGAATAACCGGCAATACGGTGAGGATCATCCATTCGGGGCGGTTGCCGCTCTTGCGAAACTTTTCGACCACTCGCAAGCGCTTGGTGGCGCGTTTGCGGCGCTGCCCGGTGCTGTTCTGGGTTTCCTCTTGCAGTTGGATACCAAGCGCATCCATATCTATTCTGGACACAATTTCGCGGATAGCGCCGGCCCCCATATCAGCACGAAAGACTTGCGGGGCCAGTTCGCGCAGGGTGCGGTACTCGTTCTCGCTTAGAACGCGGTGGATGCGCAAACTGTCCAGGTGTTCAAGTTTCTCTTTCTCCTCTTTCAGCAGTTGGTCAATATCGTGTTGCTGATTTTCCTGTAGGCGCTCTTCCTCAAGCGCCGCCTCGTTCAAACGGCGTTCGCGGTCGGCATCGGCCAGCATGCGGGCGTTGCTAATGTCGCGGTTGCGGGCTACTTCCAGGGCCTCTTTCTCCTGCTCGACCAACTCTTCCAACCGTTCCAGCACCGCCTCATTGAGCGACTCGCCTTCCTCAATCAGCAATTCATTGTGAAAGAGAATATCCTCATCGGCCTTCTTGCCGATGGCATCTTCGAGCGCATCGTGCAACCGTTGCATCTCTTCGGTAAGCGCCTCGACCGCAGCGCGGAACTCGTCTTCTATCTGCTGTTCTTTGCTCGACTGTTCCGTTTTGACCGCATCCAACGCTTCGGTATGTTCACGCGAACGGGCCTGGCGTTTGTCCTCGTCTTGCTGGTGTATCTGGTTGCGCTTCTCTTCGTAATGGGCCTGCATTTGTTGGCGCAAGGCGTCGCGCTTCTCTTCATCTACTTGCACAATGATGTAGGCCGCAAAGTAAATCACCCGTTCGAGATTGCGCGGGCTAATGTCTAGCAACAAGCCGATACGGGAAGGTGTGCCCTTGACAAACCAGATATGGCTTACGGGCGAGGCCAGCGAGATATGCCCCATCCGGTCGCGGCGCACTTTGGAACGGGTGACCTCGACCCCACACTTGTCACAGACGACGCCCTTGTAGCGGACGCGCTTGTACTTGCCACAGTAGCATTCCCAATCCTTGGTGGGGCCAAAGATGCGCTCGCAAAAGAGACCATCCCGCTCTGGCTTGAGGGTGCGGTAGTTAATCGTCTCTGGCTTGGTAACTTCGCCATGCGTCCACGAAAGGATGTCGTCGGGTGAGGCCAGACTAATACGGATGGCGTTAAAGTCGTTAATTTCTAGCATTTTCTTTGCTCCTCAATTGGTCAATGGTCAAAATTCGCCGCGTTCCATACCGCTCAGGTTAATACCGTCCAGGGCGGCCATGTCACTGTCCATATCGTCGGTCAATTCCAGCGGGCGCTCGTCTTCGGTCAAGACTTCCACGCTCAAGCCAAGCGACTGCAATTCCTTGATAAGCACCTTGAAACTTTCGGGAACGCCGGCTTCTTGAATAGGTTCGCCCTTCACAATGGCCTCGTAGGTCTTTACGCGCCCAACCACATCGTCCGATTTGACCGTGAGCATCTCTTGCAGGGTATAGGCCGCGCCATACGCTTCCAGGGCCCATACCTCCATCTCGCCAAAGCGCTGCCCACCAAACTGGGCCTTGCCGCCAAGCGGTTGCTGTGTAACCAGACTGTAGGGGCCCGTGCTGCGCGCGTGAATTTTGTCTTCAACCAGGTGGGCCAGTTTCAGCATATAGGCATATCCCACGGTGACAGGGTGATCGAATGCCTGGCCGGTGCGTCCATCGTAGAGCGACACTTTGCCATCGGGCGGGAGCCCTACCGACATCAACATGTCTTTCAGTTGATCTTCGTGGGCCCCGTCGAAAACGGGCGTCGCCACACGATACCCCAGTTTCGAAGCGCCCCATCCCAGGTGCGTTTCGAGAATCTGCCCAATATTCATACGGCTTGGCACACCAATGGGATTTAAGATGATGTCCACCGGCTGCCCGTCGGGCAAAAACGGCATATCTTCAATTGGCAAAACGCGGCTCACGACCCCCTTGTTCCCGTGTCGCCCGGCCATCTTGTCGCCAGCGCTAATCTTGCGCTTCTGACACAGCAATACCCGCACCGTCTGGTTGACCCCGACCGGCAGTTCGGCCCCTTCCGAACGGCTAAAGACCTTGACATCAATCACCTTGCCGCGCACACCGTTGGGTACGCGCAGGCTACTATCCTTCACTTCGCGGGCCTTTTCGCCAAAGATAGCCCGCAGCAAGCGCTCTTCCGCCGTCAGGTCGGTTTCGCCCTTGGGCGTAATCTTGCCTACCAGAATATCGTTGGGTTGCACCTCTGCGCCAACGTAGATAATGCCCTTGTCATCCAGGTTGCGCAAGCTATCTTGCCCCACGTTGGGAATGTCGCGGGTTATCTCTTCGGGCCCCAGTTTCGTATCGCGGGCCTCTACTTCGTATTTCTCAATGTGAATGCTGGTAAAGATGTCCTCGCGTACCAGACGCTCGCTAACCAGAATAGCGTCCTCAAAGTTACCGCCCTCCCAGGGCATATAGGCCACCAGAATATTTTGCCCTAGCGCCAGTTCGCCATTATCGGTGCTGCTACTGTCGGCAATCACCTCGCCCTTGCGGACGCGCTGGTCGCTGACCACGCTTGGGCGCTGGTTAATACAGGTATCCTGGTTGCTACGCATAAACTTGCGCAACCGATATTCTATCTCTGTCCCATCGTCACACCGCATCACAATGCGGTCGGCGGTGGCGCTCAGAATAACCCCATCGTGGCGGGCGACAATAACCTGGCCGCTATCACGGGCGGCGAGATATTCCATACCCGTGCCGACAATGGGCGCGTCGGGACGGAGCAGGGGCACAGCCTGGCGCTGCATGTTGGAACCCATCAAAGCGCGGTTGGCGTCGTCGTGTTCCAGGAAGGGAATAAGCGCTGTGCTAACGCTAACCACCTGCTTGGGCGACACGTCCATGTAGTGTACCCGCTCAATATGTTCTTTCAGGAAGATTTCGTTGAAGCGGCAGGACACCATATCCACCTGGAAACGGCCATACTCATCAATCGGCGCGTTAGCTTGCACAATAATAAAGCGGTCTTCCTCATCGGCGCTGAGGTAGTCCACTTCACGCGAGACGATGGGACGTATCTTCACCTTCTTGATGGGCAATTCGGCAATCTGCTCGGCAATAGCGCGGGTCATCTCGGTTCCCTTGCTGGCAATAACCGCCTGGGTATCCGGGTGGATGAGATCTTCCCGCAACACTTGCCCGCGCAGCAGACGGATAGCAATGGTTCGAGCCATTGCCTCATCTACATAGGTACCGGCCGCGGCAATGAGTTCGCCACTGCGCAAGTCGGTAATATCACGCAGTATCCGCCCCCGCTCAAGCCACGTCGGGGTATTCTCAATGCTGTTGTACACTTTGCGGTAGGGCGTTTCAAGAAAGCCCATTTCGTTGACGCGGGCAAAGGTGCTCATGGTACCTATCAAGCCAATGTTGGGCCCTTCGGGCGTTTCTACGGGACAGATACGGCCATAGTGGCTGTGGTGAACGTCGCGCACCTCGAAACCGGCGCGGTCGCGGCTCAGACCGCCCGGCCCAAGCGCCGAAAGCCGCCGCTTGTTGGTCAGCTCTGCCAGCGGGTTGGTTTGATCCATAAATTGTGAGAGCTGGCTACCGCCAAAAAACTCGCGCATGGCGGCGACGACCGGGCGAATGTTTATCAACCCGTTGGGGGTTGCGCCTTCCGTATCTTGCAAGCTCATGCGTTCCTTAATAACCCGCTCCATGCGCAACAACCCCACGCGAAATTGTTGCTGGATAAGCTCGCCCACCGTGCGGACGCGGCGATTACCCAGGTGGTCTATATCGTCGGGGCGGCCCTTGCCATTGTTGAGCATAATCAGTTGCTCAACGATTTTGAAGATGTCGTCGGGCAGCAGTACGCGCGCGGTTGGCGGCGTAGTGCGGATAGAACGGGTTCCCGACGGGAGATAGCCGCTGTGTCCATCGGTGGGGGGCGGGTCGTTGCGCTCCCAGAGATTCTTGTTCAGCTTGTAGCGGCCAACGCGGGCCAGGTCGTAGCGGCGCGGGTTGAACAGCAGCGACTCAATCAGCGACCGCGCATTTTCCAGCGTCGGCGGGTCGCCGGGCCGAAGTCGTTTGTACAACTCCATCAACGCATCGCGGGCATGCTGCGCCGAGTCTTTGTCCAACGTGGCCTTGGTATAGGGGTGGTCGGGCACATTATCTACATGCTGGAAGAGTTCAATAAGCGTATCATCAAACCCACACCGATCAAGTTTATTGTCGGGCTCCCACCGCCATTCCTGCGTATCGGAGTCGCGGTTCCAGGCGAGAATAGCCCGCAACAAAATCGTCACGGGCAGCTTTCGCTTGCGGTCTACCTTCACCGAAATAACGTCGCGCTTGTTGGTTTCAAACTCTAACCAGGCCCCGCGGTTGGGAATGAGCTTTGCCGAAAAGAGCGAACGTCCGCTGGCCGGGTCTTTCTCCTCTTTAAAGTAGACGCCCGGTGAGCGGATAAGCTGTGAGACGACCACCCGTTCGGCACCATTATAAATAAAGGTACCATTTTCGGTCATAATGGGGAAGTCGCCCAGAAAGAGTTCGCTTTGTTTGCGCTCTACTACGGTGATCGTGCCAATGGCGCGGTCAGAGGCGACCAACTCAACGCGATAGGACTGACCTTCGGTAGCGTGCCACGAGACATCGTGGTAGGCCATCTCGCGTGAGGGCTTGACCTCGCTCAAGACTTTCTGGTGGGCCTCTTGCTCGTCGCCTTCTTCGAGCACCTGAATAAACAGCGGCTTGTCCACCGGGTTGGAGAATAGGACGTTGACGGTCTGATAGCAATCTCTGGGTGATTTAAACGAAAAGGACGTTTTCTCATCGGCGTGCAAGTCAAAATCATGGCGAGCAAGAATAATGTCTAGCCAGACATTGACCCGCAAGGGAGCGGCATAGGTCAGGTCGCGCTCGCGGCATTCAAACTCGCTATAGCGTGGCTCACCGAACGTATAATCAAGAAAGCGAAGTTCCAGGTTTTTACCGGTAAAGTCGGTAATGGGCGATATTTCATCGAATAGTTCGCGGAGACCCTCTCGCTGGAACCATTCAAAACTGCCTATCTGGGTTTCAATGAGACGGGGCACATCAATTGCATCGAAAATGCGGGCAAAAGAGCGACGTTCAATACGTTGACGGTGTAACCCATCTAATCCATGATCAATGGGCGAGATCAGGGGTTGAAGTACAACGGTCTCAGTCAACGGTGGCATACTCACCTCGCTGGTATCCATCAGTTTTTCTTTTCCATCGGTCTGGTTGGCAGGAGCCGTGATACATCCCGATTGGTAGGGAGTAACTGAGGACTGCTAAAGGAAAACACAAAGCGCCGGTTCCATGGTCTATTCCTTTCGGGTGAACCTGTGAAACTGGCGTACAATACTTACAGTGGTGCAAAACCTGCTCATGCAGTATGCGTCGGGTGACGCACCGGTTGATTGATTGTCGTAGCGTTTTATTTTTTCTAGCAACAATGTCGCTCATGCGTTCGTTTGGCGACATAGTACCTCAATCGGATACAAATACTAATGATAGCACTGGAAGAAGGATATGTCAAGTATTAGAACGTGAAATCTGAACCGTTCTGGCCCATCGCGGAGCGCCCGTGTATGACAGGTTGCTTTCTGACCGGTGTCTATTCGTAAGGAGGGGGCCAGCCCGTTACGCTGCTTCGGGGCCGGTCGGTTCGCTCAAGGCCGCAATCCGTCTGGCCAGATCGCTGCCCTGGTGATCTGCGAAATTGCGCCGATACAACAGCGCCATCCAGATGGGCATAGGCGGCAATACCACAACCAGGCCAACCAGCCAGGCAATGGCGCTGATGATCTGGGTCGCCAGCGACTCGCTCCCCAGGGCCCAGAATAGGGGCAACGGGAGCAACAACCCGATAGTGAGCGTCACAGACAGGGATACCGCGGCAAAAATAGTGCTACACAGCGCAAACGCCAGCACATTGCGCCCAAAGCGATAAAACAGCAAATCAATGCTATATTCAATGGCGCGGCGCAGCGGAAGTTCGCCCTGGACAAAGGGCTGTACCGCGTAGACCACGCTGCTATACGCAATGCCGCTCAAGACCAGACTCATGCCATAGAACAGGATAGTGAGTACAGTAGACACCACCCCGATGATCACGAGCATGATCATGCCGAACCAGCCAGTGTCGCTATCGAGAAATATCCCCGCGCCAGTTATAGACCCCAACACGATGGTATAGAGTGGGCAAACACAGATCAAGCTCAATGCAGAGGTCACCACATTGACAATAATGAAAAAGATAACGCTGTAGCACCCCATCCCCGCCAACCGCAGCGGCCCGATACCAAGCGCTTCGCGCAGGCGCACCGGGCGCTCCTCTATAGCGGCCAGCGCGGCGCGGCTCAGCGCCCCCACCAGGTAGACCGTGAGCGGAATCATGAGCAGCATCCAGGCCAACACCATCAGCACGATACCCTCTGCGCTCCAATACTGCATTGCGGCGATAGAAAGCCCGATCCCGATGGTCACCGGCACAAGCCAGAGAGCTGATAGCAGCACAAACCGAACGACATGACGTCGGTAGAGCAACAAACCCTGGTCGAGCAAGTCAAGCACTGGCTGGATGCGGGTATACATAAGGGAGGGGCAGTACTACCGCACAGCCCTTGTGTCCTCCTTTTCCATAGCCGCAACCGTGCGGACAAGCTCATCCTCGCTCACGTCCTTGCGGCGGAGCCGCGCCAGCATCGCCCGCACCCGTTCGGTATCTATCTCGCCATAGCGTTTCAGTTCGGCAAGAAACGCGGCATCATCCAGGCGCGGGTTAATACCATAGGGCCGCGCCAAACGCCGCTTGTAGGCGATGTAATAGTGCTGGAGTATGAAATCGCGCTTCTTGCTGCGTTGGAAGAGATCGGCCATACTCCACACATATTCGGCGCTGCTGCGGCGTTGAATCTCTTCGCGTAGCGGCACCGGCTTACCAAAGCGCCGCCCGGTAAACACCAGGTAGAGCGCAAACACCACCAGCGCATACACCGTGGCCTGGCCCCACGGGTTGCTGAGGATAGCCGAACGGAGCGAGGGCGGCTCGAAATAGCCGTGGTGCCATTCATCAAAGAGAACCTGCCCGCCCGGCGGTACGCGCCGCAGCATATTCAGCACCAGCGCGGCATTGGCCTCGTCGCGCAGGCCAGCATTGGTAAAGGGATAGGCCGCAGAACTAATGTACATATAGCCGCGCCCGTGCTTGATACCCACCACAACGGCTCGGAGCGTCGTCGCGTCTTCCTCCTCCGCGGCCGGCTCCCCCGCGGCCGGCTCCGCTGGCTCACCATCTGGTGCTGGCACATTGACTACCACGGCCACATCATCGCGCTGCACCTCCAACACATAATTAGTCTGTACCAGCGCATCGCTGAGGGGGGGCGCGGTCAAGATGGGCTGTGCCACCGGTGCCCGTTCAATCTGGTCGAAATTATCGCTATATTCGCTCTGGCCTATCTCCAATTCCTGCATAATCATGCGCCCGCTTCCGAAAAACCAGGGCACATCATTGGCCAGAATCAGCAACCCACCCTGCGCAACCCAATCCAACACCAGATCGGTCTGGGTCTGGTTTATCGGCTCGGTGGGGTTGAGCATCACCAGCGCCGCCGCCTCATCATCCAGCGCAAAGCTAGTATACTCAAGCCGCCGGGCATCATAGCCCAGGTCGTCAAGCCAGCGCAACATCGCCAGCGCACCCTCTGGCGCACTGGAATGGGTAGTCGGCTTGCTGATGGCGGAGTCGTTGCGCGAACGGGCCGGCCCAAGCAGCGTAAACACCACCAGCACCACAAACAGACCTATCAAAATAACAATGTCACGCTGGCGTTTCATGCACCGGGCCCCGCTTCCCCCGCCGCATCAGACGGACGCGGCGCCGCCCCCCGCACCTTTTGCAACCGCGCAACCTGTTGCTGGTAGGCGGCAAAATCCTGCTCGCTCAGGGGCATATAGCCATACCACACGCGGTCAAAGGTTTCGACGATGGGGCGCAGATGGGTTTGCACCTCCGGGTGCTGTACGCGGGCCAGGTATTCGCGGTTGGTGAGCGCCCGATTATATTGCAACCACTCGCGCTCATCCAACCAGAGCAGCGACGAGAGGTAGAGGTAGCGCACGGCGGTGCGGGTATCGCCACCCCGCGCAAGCTCCTGCGCCTGCTTCATTGCCGCCGCCGAACTCAAGTGCGCGTCCGGATCGGCGTCGCTGGCCAGGTGAGCCTCTTTGGCCAGCGAATAGCGCATGCTGCGGAGGAAGTAAACGATAACCCCGATAACGAGGGCCAACATCAGCAGCAAAAACAAATGCCCAATAATGCTGGCCGGCTCCGACCCGATCTTTCCCAAAGGGCTAAACACCCACGAGAGGAAGCGCCCCAACCAGTCGAGCAATTGTGAGAACAGGCCTGGGTTGCGCGACTCTGGCGATTGGAAGGGGGGGCGGTTGAGGATCTGCTGGAGCCGCTGGCGGGCGTCATCGGGGGCGGTTGGCTCCGGCTGCGCCAGCGCGTCGAGCACAGCCCCAAGCCGCGTCGCTATGCGTTGCAGGTCGGGGTCGGGCGTATCCAGGGCGTGCTGCAACCACTGGTTATCAACCGGCACGCTGGTACCATCGTCCAACACGACGGCCCGCGCTTCAATCAGGCGCGGGGCTATCTCCTCCAACCCCAGGCGGTCGCCGCGCTGCGCCGCGATAAAGGCCTCGCGCAACCATTGTTCATAGGTGGGGCGGGGGGGCTCGCTGCCCAGTGGGGCCCC
>DAOTUK010000242.1:0-32059 GCA_034437375.1 Chloroflexaceae bacterium
GCCTTGCAATACCTGAACAATGGCGCTAAGAAAGCGTTTGACGCCATGGAAAAGGACATAATCTTTTTTAAAGAGATACCCGTTTGCGCCAAGCTCTATCGCTTGTTCAACTTCAGATACCGCGTCGCAGTCGCTGAGCATAACGACGGGGATGTCGGCGGTGGGGTGGTGGCGTTTGAGCCGCGATAAGACCTGCAACCCGTTCATCACGGGGAGGTTGACATCGAGCAAGATAAGGGTGGGCTCAATAGCACACGCTTGCGCTAGTCCGTCGCCGCCATCCGACGAGAGGAAGACGTGGTACCCGGCGCGTTGTAACAATCGTTGAAAGAGCAACGCCTGGCTCGTGCTATCTTCAATAAGTAAAATTTTATTTTCTGGTTCTGTGACCATAATTATTATCCTGAAAAGGATACCACGGAGGAGAAGCACAGGTACAGCTACAACCGCTTTTCCTGGAGCGTATAATCCTTTGTACCCTCCAGTATACGGCCATAGGGTTGGTTCGTCTATTGGTACCATTACGTATTTTTTATCCCCTTGGCAAGATTCTCTGACCGGTTTTTAAGGGGGAGCTTTGCGGCCGCCCCGCCCCGCTCCCTTGCCCCCGCCGCCTCGCCTTCCCGCCTCACGGAGCCCACGACAGGCCAGAATCGGCATCGAGCGCCATATCCTCGGTCAACTGGCGCGGCGTCCCTAGCACCAGTTGGCCATCCTGCTCGCTGACATCGGCCACCCACAGATCGAAGCCACCCTTGCCCGGCGGAATAGCGAGAAAGGCCAGCAGCGACCCGTCGGGCGAAAACTCCGGCGCCCGCGCACTGCCCATCATCGTGAGTTGGTGCGGCTCGGCTTGCTCTGCACTCACCGCCGTGCCCGGCAGGGCCCACACATCGGTCAATTCCTCACCGCTCACAGCAAAGGCTAACCAGCGCCCATCCGCCGAGAAGGCGGGGTCGTAGCTATGTTCTGGCGCGCCGGGCACTGGTTCACTCACACCGCGGCTTATGTCGAGCCAGGAGAGTTGCTGGACTCCATCTTGAAGCGTGCTGATATGCGTATAGACCAGACCGCGGGTACTCTCTGCCCCTGCGCTGCCGGTCGGCAGATAATCCATATTCCCACAGTGGGCGGTAGTGTCGGTAAAGAGTTGTCGCCGCCCGCTCCCGCCCGTGGAGATGGTGTAGAGCGCGAGGTTTGCTTCTACGGCGGGGGCACCAGCGGGGGGGCCGTACTGCGAGACAATGGTGATGCGTTTGCCCTCTGGCGTCCAGGTCGGGTAAAAGGCCCACATAGTATCATAAATACGTTCGTGGCTTTCCAGTTGTCTGTCTGAGCCGTAGAAGGTAAGCTGATTGAGGTGGTTGCCTTGCGCGTCGGCAAGCATGACGTCGCTATAGCTCTGGCCGCGCTCAATATAGACAATGCGTTCGCCGTCGGGCGACCACTCCGGCTGCCAGGCGACGCCCTCCCCGAAGAGGGGCCGCGCTTCGCCGCCGGCCCACATCCAGACGACGCCGCGCTGCACAAAAAGCAACCGCCCCGGCAGGGTGTCGCCCTGCACGGATGGGCCGTCCTGGTCGCCGCCGCCCCCTTCGCTCCCTTCCGCACCCTGTTGCGGGTTGTCGGGCTGGGCCGGCTGCTTGTTCTTGCCGCCACACGCCGCTAATACAACCAGCAGCAATATCAGTAGCAATCTATAGTTTCGAGACACGTTTCATTTTGCCTTTCTATATGAATACGCCTTTGAAGAGGTTGACCAGGGTGGTGAGGATGAAGCCGCCGGCCGTTGAGAAAAACGCGGCCAGCAACGGATTCAACCACCAGGGAAGCGCGGGTATTGTCACCGCAAAGCCCTCCACCGGACGCGGCGGCTGGTGATTGACCGCCACACTCGCCGTCAATGTCACCGTTTCCAGCACCACAACATCGGGGACATACACACTCACCCGTTGCGTTTTCAACGCATGCTGCGGCATCGGGCCAAAGTCTACCACAGTGGCGTCATTGATACCTCCACAGATACGCGATCCAGAGTATAGCACCGATAATAATAATCAGGGCAAGCGTCACCAACAACGGATGGTTTATCGTTAAGGCAATAGGAAACAAGAATATCCCGGTTAGTAGCGCCAGAATCGCCGAAATAAACTCGGACTTCGATACTCTGGGGCGTAGGGTTTGCTGCTGCTGCTGCTGCGTTGGCGGAAACGCGGTGTATATCCCCAGGCACAGGTCATTAAACGAAGCGTTCATGACGGAGAGAGCCATTTCATTTAGCTGTGCGAAGATGGCCGCCCGTTCATAGCGCAACCGTTCGGTAGAACCAAACTTGCGCTCGTCTTGCAGGTTTTCGCGGAGCTGTTGTTCTAACTTGACAAACTCCGCATGGCGGGGATGCCCTGACCCAACTTTGCCGCGGAGCTTTTCCAGACCCGCTTCATAGTTCAACACCGGATCGTTTGATGCTGGTTTTGCCTGTTGCTCTACTACCTGGGCCAGTTTATCAAGCTGGTCGTGTTTTTCGCAATAGTCTATCAAGTGCAGAACTTTCTGAACCTTTGTCATTTCAGAGGAATAGGCACCGTATACTGTTGGAAAATAGTCAAAGGCTAGAACTGTTACGTCATCATCATTCAATCTGTCAAGCAGCAACCGCCGCAATTCCTTTGTATCCACCGTTTCCTGTGCCATATAATACCTCCCCCCCCCGCTACACCCGCGTCACCACCCGCGACGGGTTGCGAACCAGATCATCGGGCAAATCCAGCGGCATCAACGCCCGCAACGCCCCCGGCACCACCTCAATGGTCATAGGCGTCTGCCCGATGGTATCGCCATCCACCTGCACCGGCAGCGGCGGCTTCGCAGACATCATCACGCGGCGAGCGCGGTAATATTCAATCTCCGGATTGCCGCTATAGCGCCGCATCACAATCGCCACCAGATTGGAAAAGACACTACGCATGCCATTGCCCTTGATCACGCACACATCCAGCAAACCATCGTCAATCGTAGCGCGGTGGGTAATCTTGACCACCCCACCATAAAGCTGGCTATTGCCCACCACCACCATCAACACGCGCCCCCCCACCCGCCGCTTACCATCCAACGTCAGGCGCATACGGGTGCCGCGCACACGCAGCACATGGTCAAACCCCGTCACCACATAGGCCAGCGCCCCCAGACGGCGCTTCACCTCTGGCCGCACCCCCGCCGTCACCGCCGCATCAAAGCCGATACCGGCCATCAGCAGGAAGAAGCGCCCGCCGGCGCGGCCCAGGTCAATCGCCCGCACCTGCCAGCGCAGCAACGCCTCCGCCGCCGCCCGCGGTTGCAGCGGCAAGCCAAGCTCGCGGGCCCACACGTTGACTGTGCCAAGTGGCATGGGCGCCAGCGCCGTCTTTGTGCCGACCAGACCATTGACCACCTCGTTAATAGTCCCATCGCCCCCCGCCGCCGCCACCACGTCGTACCGCTGCGCGGCCGCCTCACGCGCCAACCGCGTCGCATCGCCCGGCCCCGCCGTCGGCGTCACGTCTACCTGCCAACCCTGCCCCCGCCACACATCCGCGGCGGCCTGCAATTCCTGCTCCGGCGACGCTGTCTGCCCCGCCGCCGGATTAAATACCATCATCGCTCGCATACAACCCTTTTATATCGTCTAAAATTCGTCTGCTTCCTGCAACGCCTCGGTAGCCACCGGCAGCGTAAACGCAAAAGTACTCCCCACCCCCGGCTCACTCTCCACCCAGATGCGCCCCCCATGCAATTCGACCAGCGAACGGGCAATACTCAAGCCCAGACCCGTGCCGCCAATGCGCCGTGTATTCGTATTATCCACGCGATAGAAGCGCTCCCAGATGCGCTGTACATCCTCTGGCGCGATACCAATGCCCTGGTCACGCACGCTCACGACAAGCCAGGGGCCCGGCGGGTGGTCGGGCGGCACACCCGGCGTATCTGGTGCATCTACCAGCACCTCCGACACCACAAGCTCTACCTCGCCCCCGTCGGGGCTATACTTGATAGCGTTGGTAATCAGGTTAAATAAAATCTGTTTCACCTTGTCGCGGTCAATGGAGACCGGCGGCATGGGGTCGGCCAGACGTATGAGCAGGCGGTGGCGCTCCAGTTGCCCCAATTGCGAGGTCAATTCCGCGATAATCTGGCGGAGCGCCACCATCCAACGATTGAGCTTGACCCGCCCCGCTTCCAGACGCGACACGCTCAGCAAATCCTCAACCAACTTTGACAAATGCGTCGCCTGATCATAGACCGTCTGGATAAACTGGCGCTGCTCTGAGGGGGAGAAGTCACGCGCCAGCATCAACTCGGTATAGCCCAGAATGGAGGTAAGCGGCGTCCGCAACTCGTGCGAGACAATCGAGACAAACTCATTTTTCAGGCGGTCTACCTCCCGCTCGCGGGTGACATCGTTGACCACCCACAAGCGCCCGGTCAATTGCCCCAGACTATCGCGGGTGGGCACCGAGAGCAGGTGCAATTCCTGGGTGGGGTTCTTGAGTTGCATATGCATCATCTGCACATCGTTGGGCGACTGTTCACCCTGGTTACAAAATTCAACCAGATGCAGCGGGTCGGTCAGGCGCGGCAAGAGCGCATCTACCAGATCGAGCGGAACATAAGTCAACTGCTCGGCCCGCTCTTCGGGAATGCCCCACGTCGTCGCCCAGGCCGGGTTGGTACGCAACACCCGCCCGCTCACGTCGAGCAGGGCCAGCGCGGTGGGCAGGCTTGAAAAGACTTGCCCCAGTTGGGTGCTATTCTCGATGACCTCTTGATATTGCAGCGCACTGTAGAGGGGGCGCACGGCCCGCTCACACAGCGTTGTAACAAACGAGAGTTCCGCCCCGCCAAACGCAGCGGAGCGGGGACTATCGAGCACCAGCACGGCCAGCACCTTTTCGCCCAAACTAATCGGCGCGGCCAGTTCGGCCCGCAAGTTTGCGCCGATGGGCTTTAGCTGCACCTCGCGGGCCACGTCGCGCACCAACAGGGCCCGCCCGCTCCGCGCCACGCGCCCGGCCAGGCCCTCGTTCCACGACCACCGCTGACGCTGCACACCCTGGGCATCCGACGGCAGCGTGTCGGCGGTATAGCCCTCGTATACCTGCATCACCAGTTCGGCCCGCTCATGATCCACCAGACAAATAGCCCCCGCCTCGGCCCCCGTCTCGTCCAGTGTCCAGCGCAACAACAGCGTCAACAACCGCTGTAACGTCAACGGCTCGTGCAATTCTTCATCCAACGCGGCCAACGTCAAGACATCATCGGCCCCGCCCACCACCGGCGCGGTGGCCCCCGTCGCAGGCGCAATCATCTGCACATTAACCGGCACGGCCCCCAGGCGCAGTCGCTCCCCCTCGGAGGCTATCACCGTCGCCAGTTGCGGCAGTAGCGCGGTCACAAACTCCTGCACCGACGGGTCGAGATCTTCCGGATAGTCGGCGCGTAATTCGAACACGCCCCATAACTGGTCGCTCCACACAATGGGGGCCCCCAGATGGACGACCGGCGGGGGGGGACTATCGGTTCGCCCGCCCACTTCCTCCGCCTGTTGAAGCGGCGACAGGACGGAGCGTACCATCTGGCCCCCAAGCGCGGTCTGCCGCATCAAGCTATTGTCCCAGGTGGTCGCCAGCGCTTCCGAAGAGACAAACTGCTGCCGCCCTGTGCCAGGCCGCGCCCGGTCAAACCAGCATGTGAGCCGCGCATCGCGGTAGCGCACGCGGGTATGCAGCAGGCCGTAGAGATCGCGCAGACGCGCCGAGAGCGGGCGCGTATCGTGCAAGACCCTGCTGGCCTGCGACAGGAGCATGAGCATATCGGTTGGGGCGGCAAACGTCGCATCGTCCATAGGCATCGGCATCGGTACCAGTCTATCAGCAAAAAAACCCTATCACCGCATAGTACCATAGAATTGTAGCCCACGCCCCCTGCTTGTCAACCTGTCCCCCTTTATGCTATTATCGTAAGGTCTATCGTACGATACCCTTCGGTATCGTCATAACCAGAAATCAGGAGGTACCTTATGTTCAAACAGCTTGATCACATCGGCCTGGCCGTCCAGGACATTGAACAGTCTGTCGCATTTTACACCCAGGCCTTTGGCGTGACCGACTGGGAGCGCATCGAGATGCCAGAGCGCCATATGTCCGTCGCCGCCACCCGCATTGGCCCGGTCATGGTCGAACTGATTGCCCCCACCTCGGAGGACGCCGGTTTTGCCAAGTATCTGCGCGAGAAGGGGCCCGGTATGCACCATATCGCCTATAGCGTAGACGACATTAGCGCCTCGCTCGAAGAGCTGCGCCAGCGCGGCGTGCGCCTTATTGATGAGCAACCACGCCAGGGATTGCACAATACGCTGGTGGCGTTTATCCACCCGAAGAATGGCAACCAGGGCGTGTTGATGGAACTGGTGCAGCACCAGGATAAAGGCGCCCACTAGCCCGCGATACCTGTTCACCCATAGGGGAAATGCCTGGGAGCGCAGGCGTCCCGCCTGCTCCGGGGCGGACACAATGCCCGCGCTCCCAGAAAAACGTTGCCCGTAATGCTACGCGGCGCGGTTACCCGGCCCTACACATAGCTACGGCCCAGTAGCCGCGCCACCTGTCGCCGCACCGGCGCCCGCACCAGACGCGCCGCCAGCGCCAGCGCAAACAGCACGACCAGACGCACCGGCGACAGGCGCGGCTTGACCAGCGCTTCGAGCGCGGCCGGGTCGCGCAATTCCAGGGGAGAAGAGTCGGTGACGCGCAGATTGATGTGCCCCGCCCACTCGTAATCCATCCAGAAAAGATGGGGCATACTGCGCTGAAAAAAGTAGTAGGCCGGGTTGTACTCGTAGAGATAGTCGAACAACTCGCCAAAGGGCTCGGCCGGCTCCTTGGGATACAGCACAACGGTATCGCCCACGCGATTGACATACCAGCGATGAAACGACCAGTGGAAGAGGCGTTCGGCTATTTCGGTGGGACAGCCAATATAGCCCGCCGCCCCTACCCGCGCCAACTCGTTGGCAAACTGTTGCGGGTCATCCATGTGTTCCAGAATGTGCGAGCAGATGCTATAGGCAAACGCGCCCGCCCGAAAGGGGAGATAGTGGGCATCGGCCACAACCATGGGGCGGTCTATGACAATGCTCCCGCCGCGCTCGGTATTATCCTGCAAAAAGCGATCTACCAGCACATCGGCGCGGGGGTGGGGGTTGTCGCCGCTCCCAACTTCCAATACCAGACCACTCTCTGGCGGGGAAAAAGCCTGCTTCATCTATGCTACTTTCTCTTAATGCAAATCGTCGCCACTCAAACTATCGCGCAAAATATCCAGATTTTCCAGCGCCAGGCCAGTGCCAATGGCGACACAGTGGGCCGGCTGTTCGGCGACGTAACAGGGGACGCCGGTCACTTCGGTCAACAGGTCGTTGATACGGCGGAGCATCGAGCCGCCCCCCGTCATCACCATACCCTTGTCAATAATATCGCTGGACAACTCCGGCGGCGTTTCGGCAAGCACCGCCCGCACCGCATTGATAATCGCTTCGAGCGGCTCTTGAATAGCCTCGGTAATCTCGGTGGAGTCAACCTCTATTGTGCGCGGCAGGCCGGCCACCTGGTCGCGCCCGCGCACCTGCATAGTCAACGGTTGATCGAGCGGCAACGCCGAACCAATCTCAATCTTGACACTCTCCGCGGTACGCTCCCCAATGGCGACGTTGTACTTGCGCTTGATGTAGGTGGCTATCGCCTCATCAAACTTGTTGCCGCCCACCCGCACCGACTCGCTCACCACCACATCGTTGAGCGACACGACAGCCACTTCGGTTGTGCCGCCGCCAATATCCACAATCAAGTTGCCCGACGGCTGATACACGGGAATATTGGCCCCGATAGCCGCGGCCAACGGCTCGCGGATAAGCCAGGCGTGCTGCGCCCCCGCGGCCAGCGCGGCATCACGCACAGCCCGCATCTCAACGCTGGTCACGCCCGCGGGGATACACAGCATCACGTCCGGCTTGCTGATGCGAAAGCGCCCGCACGCTCGCCCGATGAAGTGCTTAAGCATCGCCTCGGTGACAACATAGTCGGCAATAACGCCGCTCCGCATGGGCCGCACCACCTCGATACTGGCCGGCTCGCGCCCCAACATCGCCAGCGCGTCGGCGCCCACAGCCCGCACGCGATTGTCGCGCGTGGAGAGCGCCACCACCGACGGCTCAGTAATAACAATACCTTTTCCCTTTACATAGACCAGAACGTTTGCCGTTCCCAGATCAATCCCAATATGCTTTGACATATGAGCCCGTTCAATTCAATCTAAACAAATTCCTGCTCAAAAAAGAAAACGCCAGAAGCACGACACTTCCGCGGCTTATTTCAGGCCTATCAGCAGATGCTCAGCATCCCATCAGTCCGGTGACGGGTGAGGCGTGACGCGAAGATAGGCGAATGGTATCAGCCCGGCCGATATAGGAGAATACGGCGCACGTGCAGCGTGCGCCGTATCGTGCGTGTACCAGGGTTACACGGGTACATGGTTGTCTACCAGCGTACCACCAACGTCAAGATGGTCGTTTTTTCTTAAGCTGTGCCACCTGCAACCGCAGCATAGCCCGTCGCAATTCGGCTTCGGCCAGCGCCAGATCTTGCTCGCTATGGTACTGGCGCATACGCTCTTCGGCGCGGCGGCGGGCCTGTTCGGCCCGCGCCTCATCAATCTCATCGGCCCGTTCCACCGTATCCGCCAGAATAGTCACCTGATCAGGGAGCACTTCCATAAAACCGCCCGACAACGCAAACTCGGTGCGCTTGCCATCTTTGATAATGTTCATCTCCCCAACATCCAACACCGTCAACAGGGGCGAGTGGTGCGGCAAGATACCGACCCGCCCATCCTTTGTCGGCGCGTTAATCTGGTCTACGTCGTCCTCTAGCACCAGACGCTCAGCCGTCACAATCTCTAAACGAATCGGCATACCTTCCCCCTTACGCTAATTCTTCTGGCTCGACTCGTACGCGGTGAATGTCTCATCAATCGTCCCACGGAACATAAAGAACTGTTCGGGGATATGATCGGCTTCACCGGCCAGAATACGGGCAAAGCTCTTGACGGTGGCATCAACAGGCACATACTTGCCCGACACGCCGGTAAACTGCTCGGCAACGGTGAAGGGTTGGCTAAAGAAGCGCTCTAGCTTGCGGGCCCGTTGCACGGTCAATTTATCCTCGTCGCTCAGCTCTTCGACACCCAGAATGGCGATAATGTCCTGCAAGTCTTTGTAGCGCTGCAAAGTACGTTTCACTTCCTGGGCCACGCGGTAGTGTTCGACGCCGACGACGTTGGGGTCAAGAATGCGGCTGGTTGAGGTGAGCGGATCTACGGCCGGGTAGATACCCTTCTCCGAGATGCTACGCTCCAGCGCGATGGTCGCGTCCAGGTGGGCAAAGGTGGTGGCGGGGGCGGGGTCGGTATAGTCGTCGGCAGGCACATAGACGGCTTGCATCGAGGTAATGGAGCCGCGCTTGGTGGAAGTAATGCGCTCTTGCAATTCGCCCATTTCGGTGGTCAAGGTGGGTTGATAGCCCACCTGCGAAGGCATACGCCCAAGCAGCGAGGACACCTCCGCGCCGGCCTGGACAAAGCGGAAGATATTGTCAATAAACAGCAGCACGTCGCGCCCCTCGTCGCGGAAGTATTCCGCCATCGTGAGCGCGGTCAAGGCGACGCGCAAACGCACGCCGGGCGGCTCGTTCATCTGCCCAAAGACCATCACCGTTTTGTCAAACACGGTCGTATTTTCATCAATGCGCGAGTCTTTCATTTCATGAATAAGGTCATTCCCCTCGCGGGAACGCTCGCCCACGCCGGCAAAGACAGAATAGCCGGACTGCTCTTTCGCAATGTTCGCAATCAACTCTTGAATAACGACGGTCTTACCCACACCCGCGCCACCAAAGATACCGGTTTTACCGCCCCGCGTAAAGGGGGCAATCAGGTCAATAACTTTAATACCCGTTTCAAAGATTTGCGCCTGGGTTTCCTGCTCTTCAAAGGATGGCGGCTCGCGGTGAATGGGGTACGTTGTCGTTGCATGTACCTCGCCTTCCCCATCAATAGGGTTGCCGGAGACATTAAACACCCGCCCAAGCGTCTCGGGCCCGACGGGTACGGTAATGGGGCGGCCCATATCATGTACTGGCAACCCCCGACTCAAGCCGTCGGTCGTGCTCATCGCCACCGCTTTGACTTCACCATTCCCAAGGTGCTGCTGCACTTCACACACCAGCGCACCCCCACCATCAAGCGGAACCTCGATGGCATTATAGATGTCTGGCACATGATCTTGGGGAAACTTTGCATTGATAACCACACCAATAATTTCACTGATGACGCCGGTTGCTCCTGCCATTCTATCCTCCGTAAACTTAGTAGCTCACCACAGCCCGGCACCACACACCCATGCCAGGTTGCCCATAACAAACCCTACCCTTCCAAAGCCACAGCCCCCGTAACGATTTCGCTCACTTCGTTGGTAATACTCGATTGGCGAGCCTTGTTATACGAGAGCGTGAGATCGTGCACAAGATCTTTTGCATTCTTGGTTGCATTCTGCATAGCGACCATACGCGCACTATGCTCACTTGCGATACTCTCCAAAACGGCCTGGTACAACTGCACTTCCACATAGCGCGGCAACAAATCGCGCAGGAGCTCTTCCTCGCCCGGCTCATAGGTATAGTCTACCTTCAAGCCCGACTCGCCCGCGGCCTGCGTTTGTGCTGGCGTGGGTGGCTCTACGGGAATGAGTTGCTTGACTTTGGGCCGTTGGGTCAAGGTATTCACAAATTCGCTATAGAGCACATAGACCTCATCGTAGCGCCCCGAACGATAGCCCCGCGTCACCTCAACCCCGACACCGAGAATATCGGCTATCTGGACGGTATCACCCAGGTGCATAATCTCAGAAACAAGATTTTGATTGGTTCGCACCATAAAATCGCGGCCCTTCTTGCCAATCGCATGCACCGCTACCTGCCGCTGCTGCTTTGTCTGCTCTAGCATAAAGCTACTCGTCCGCCGCAACAGGTTGGCGACCAGACTGCCACACAGGCCCCGGTCGGGGGTCACGACAATGACCGCAACGGTCTTTACCTGGTCGTGCGCCTCAAAGAGCGAGCCGCGCTTGGCACTGCCCACCATACGCTCGGCCAGGTTGCCCATAATGGACACCAGACGGTCTACATAGGGCCGGGCGGCCTGCACGTTGCGTTGGGCCCGCCGCATCTTGGAAGCCGAAACCATCTCCATGGCGCGGGTAATTTTGGCCACATTTTTTGCCGAGCGAATACGCCCACGTATCTGGCGCGTATTAGGCATCTGCTTACCCCTTTCCTGAGCCTACTCGCTATAATTGCTGGTCTGCTTAAATTCTTTGATGGCCTGCTCCACAGCGTCCTTAATCTCTGGCGCGGGGAACTTCTTGCCCCGGTATTCAAAGATAGCCTTGCGCGTCTGCGCGTGTGTGGTGCTCATAAACTGCAAGAAGTCGCTGCGCCACTGCCCAATCCGCGCGACGGGCACATCATCCAGATAACCATTGGTCGCCAGATAAATCAACATAATCTGGTCTTCTACCGCCATCGGCTCATACTGCGGCTGCTTCAAGATTTCCCGCAGACGATAGCCCCGCTCAATCTGCGCTTTGGTAGCGGCGTCCAGGTCGCTGGCAAACTGCGCAAACGCTTCCAATTCGCGGAACTGCGCCAGTTCCAGACGCAACTTGCCCGACACCGACTTCATCGCCGACGTTTGCGCGGCGCCACCTACACGGCTCACGCTAATACCGACGTTCAACGCCGGACGCTGCCCCGCGTTAAACAGGTCAGACTCCAGATAGATCTGACCGTCGGTAATGGAGATAACGTTGGTCGGAATGTACGCCGACACGTCGTTGGCTTGCGTTTCAATCACGGGGAGCGCAGTCAACGAGCCACCGCCAAGCGCGTCGCTCAGGCGGGCTGCGCGTTCGAGCAGGCGCGAGTGCAGATAGAACACATCGCCAGGGTAGGCTTCACGCCCCGGCGGCCGCCGCAACAACAGCGACATCTGGCGATAGGCAACGGCTTGTTTGGAAAGGTCGTCATAGACGATGAGCGCATCGCGGACGATGTGGCCACCGCCAATATCCACGCCATTTTCCATAATCTCTTCGCCCATGGAACAGCCAGCGTAGGGGGCAATATATTGCAGCGCGGCGGAGACGGAGGCGGAAGCAGAGACGACAATGGTATGATCCATAGCGCCGTGCTTCTCAAGCGTGGCAACAATCTGGGCGACCTGCGCGCGGCGCTGCCCAACGGCGACATAGATACAGATGAGGTCTTTGCCCTTCTGGTTAATAATGGCATCAATAGCCACAGCCGTCTTGCCGGTCTGGCGGTCGCCAATAATCAACTCACGTTGCCCACGCCCAATCGGTATCATCGCGTCAATAGCCACAATACCCGTCTGCACGGGAGTATCAACCGATTTTCGGTCAATCACGCCCGGCGCGATACGCTCAATCGGGCGACTCTTCTCCGTTGCAATGGGCCCCTTACCGTCAATGGGTTGGCCCAACGAGTCAACTACGCGCCCAATGAGCGCTTTGCCCACCGGCACAGAAATAACGTGGCCGGTGGAGTTGACTTGATCGCCTTCTTCAATGCTAAGATACTCGCCCACGATAACCACGCCGACAAAATCTTTGTTCAAGTTGAGCGCTATACCATAGACAGGCTCCGGGCGTCCCTCTTTCACCGGAAACTCCAGCAACTCCATCGCCATAACCTGGTCGAGGCCCTCAACCCGCGCCACCCCATCACCAACCGTCATAACGGTTCCAACGTCTACCTGGCGTGGGCGCAACTCAACACTACTGGTTATACCCTCACGCAATCGTGAAATAAGATCCGATGTCACCACAGACATTGCACACCTCCCTAACCTGATGTCCTCACTACAACCGTATGGAACGCCACACCCCCGGCCCGACATGTGATAGGTGCCAGGTTATCATTATAAAAGAGCGGGCAAGGGCCGCCCCCCCGGTCGTCCGAGGCCCCTCGCCCGCCGCAAACCTCCCCATACCCTAACTCGACAGCATGCTACGCTGGACTACACTCAAGCGGGTTCGCAAACTATTATCCAGCACCTTGTCACCAACCCGAATAATCAACCCGCCAATCAACGATTCATCTACTTTGAAGTGCGGGTCAAGCTGCGGGTCATACAATTGGCGCAAGTTGCTGGTAATCAACTCTTGCTGCGCCGAGTCAAGCTCCATAGCGCTCACAACTTCGGCGTAGGTACCCTGCGGCCCACTGCGATAGCGCTCAAAGGCCTCAACAACGCCCGGCAGGTGCGCCAGTTGCCGCTCCTGCGCCAACGTCAGCACAAAGTTGCGCACATGCGGCAAGGCATCAGCGGGGAGCGCCGCATCGAGCTTTTTTTGCAAGGTCTTGGCGTCGCTTTCATCCACCCCCGACAACGAGTCGGCTGCTAACCGGAGTTGATCGCCTACACTCCCAATAACCACTTCATAGAGCGTCTGTGCTATTTCCGCTGTTTCGGTTTGTTTCACCGCTACCTACCCTCAAACTCAAAGCTAATTCTTGTGACTCAATTCGGCCAGCGACTGCTCAATCAACTGCGTATGTTTTTGGGCAGACACTTCCGACTGCAACACCCTGGTGGCAGTCAAGACCACGAGATCAGCAAGCTGATCTTTTACCTCGCTCATTAACTGGTCACGCTCGCGCTGCGCCTGATCGCGCCCTTCGGCCCGGATGCGTTCTGCCTCCTGGCGCGCCTGCGCAACAATTTCATCCTCTTGCGCTTTGGCCCGCTCTTGCGCCTGTGCCAGGACCTGGGCAGCCTCCTGTCGCGCTCGGGCCATTTCCTTCTCGTAATCGCTCTTAGCCTTGGCCAGGTTTTCTTTTACCTGGTCGGCCTCCTTCAAACTTTGCTCGATGCGTTCGGTGCGTTTTTGCAACATCTCGCGCACACGCTTGTAGAGCAGCGTATGAAGGATAAAGATCATGATCCCGAAGTTAATGAGCTGCGAGAGGAATAAAAAGAGATTAAAACCCAGAGCTTCCATTGAACCAGAACTCCCTATCAGCTAATCGCCAGTTACAGCCTGTTGCCTTTTCCCGGCTATACTCCTGGAACAGTTGCGGTTGGAACCAGCACATTAAAGCCGATCAAGAATGAGATAACCAGACCAAAGATGGCGAGCGCTTCAGTAAAGGCGATACCAATAAACATGTAGGTTACCACGGTACCTTGAATTTCTGGATTGCGCCCAATGGCCTGCAACGCCCCCGACACGACGATACCAATACCAACACCCGGGCCAATTGCTGCAAGACCAATAGCCAGCGCCGCTGCAACCAGGCGAAGCCCATCTACGTTCCCAGTCGTTATTCCCTCTGCGGCAAGGCGAAGCCCTTCTGCCAACAAATCCATTGTGAGTACTCCTCCTACCTTTCCATAAAACCCTGAAACAGGTCAATACACAGACAACTCTGCACTTTGTATCGGTTTCCCCACCTTGCGGCGCAGGAACAAAACCACAACATGCTAGTGATGTTCGCCATCACCATGCGGTGTTACCGCAATAGCAATAAAGGCCATCGTCAAGATTGCAAACACAAACGCCTGAATGAAGGCCACAAAGACCTCGAAGAAGAAGAAGGGCAAGGGCAACATTAACGGTACCAGGAAGGCCAGCACCACCAGCACAACCTCGCCGGCAAAGATGTTGCCAAAGAGACGAAAGGCAAACGCGAGAATACGGGCAAACTCGCTGATCAGCTCAAGCAAGCCGACCAGAAAGCCCATAACCCCCATACCAAAGCCATTCTTAAAGTCGTGGAAGTTGAAGAACTTGCCCAGATAGCCCGGCCCAAGGGCTTGAAAGCCCACAATTTCAATATAGACAAACGACAACAACGCCAGGCCAAAGGTAAAATTCAGATCAGCGCTTGGGGTGCGGAAGATGGGGATAATGGATTGGCCCGCTTCGCACCCGACCATCGGCGGGGCGCTTTCGCCGCCCTCACTAGCGGCCAGTGCGCCAACCGCCTGCCACTCGTGGCCCTGCCCCACCATCGCCAGACGCTCATCAAACGTCCGGGCGTGGACTTCGCCGCCCCCATGTTCTGCGCTATGGCATACACCTATGGAGCCAACCCCCGGAAACAACCCCAGGATATTTGCGACAAAGACAAAGAGAAAAATGGTTGCGACAATAGCAAAGGTGGGCCCTCTGGCTATCCATTCCCGATTGACGCCCGCAAAGATGTTGTAGAGGGCATCAATGGTCGCTTCCATAATATTTTGCATACCGCGAGGCACCATGGCCATCTTGCCCGTCGCCATAAGCGCCACCAGGATTAAGATAACATCGGTAATCAGCATGATGGTCAGCGAATTAGTAAACGGGATACCCGGTGCAATCTCAAACAAGGTTTCGGCTTTCACCGATACGTGCGGTACCCCCGTCGGCAAAAGAAAGACACTGGCAATGGCCAGTACCAATGCAACAACAACCAGAACTATCGTTTTCGCTGACAACGTGTTACCTCCCCACACACGCCATCGCCTGATGGCCTACTAACCTTCCAGGACACGCAACCGTACGCTACACAAAAAACCTTGAGAAAAACCTTTGCAGACGTGCTGCTCTTCAATGTCATAGTGGTTACACATTTCACAAATGGGGCTATTTTTGCCGTTCCAGAGTATAGCATAGCCATAGGTAAATTGCAAATTTGTCGCAGCAAAGCAAGCATTCCAAACCCACCAGCCGAGAGCATCAAAAAAACGCGGGAGGGGGTATTCCCAGAGCCCCCGCGTTGCCAGGGCCGTAGTGCTGGTTATAGCTCCCACAGCCCCCTACGTTATCAATGCATCATGCAATTCTCGAATGGCCCGCTTGGTATTGACCCAGACGGCCCCTATCTTCGAACTGGCCACTTTCTTGTTAAAGACAAGGACAAGCAGATAGCTCTGGACAATATCAAAACAATACAAATCATAGTTCAGGCCTTCATGAATGTAGAGCGTGGTTGCATCTTCCTCGCCAAGCTGGCGCGCCACTTCGCCCGACGTTGCAAAACTGGTAGACAATAGCGGCAACAAAATCATAACGGGCAATTTATCGGTAGTACCAACCTCCACCAGCACCATACCGGCGCGGTCAGTCAACAACACACATTGCGGGCCAAGCTCTTGCGAAAGCTGGCTCATAATGCTGCGTATAGGATTCAGGTTATCATTGGTCAAGACCAGCGTCCCACGGCGGCGGCGCTGCGGATGGGCTACGCTATCGTGGGCCGCTTCTTCATGCGCATGGGCGGGTCGTTCGGTACGCTCGGCCGCCGCGGCCCGCGCACGCCCGGCCAGACCACCCCCACTATGGCGCTGTTGGGCCCGCGCGGGGGCTCGATTCGACGGAGCCTGCGCACGCTCTGCGCGGATTGGTCGTTCTGGTTCCGGCTCCGGCTCGGGTTCCGGCTCGGGTTCCGGCTCCGGCTCCGGCTCTTCAACCCTGGGCGGTGGGGCCGCATTGAGCGCATCCTGTATAGCCTGGTGCAAATCCTCTGTTGAAACGGCCCCTTCCAACACCCGAAACACCCCAAGCGTCTCCGCCTCACCTTTCATCGCCGGGTTTGGGGTACGGCTACAGAGCACAAGCCGCGTAGGCACATCGAAATTGGGCAAAATTTCGGCCATCTCTAGCCCGGTCATCTCATCCAGCTCTGAATCAGCCAGAATCACCTCTGGCGGATCAGAACGCACCTCCCACAACGCTTCATTTGCCGATTCAATGAACCGCACCTTGATGCTATCATCAAGCTGTTCAGACAGAGCACGCAACGCCTCATTCTCACCAGCAACTACCATGATTTGATGTGTCATGCCTTACTCACTTCACTAGGTACATGGGGAAATCGCCATCAGCACCGGTCAATCGAGAACCTCAACCGCCATACGTGGCACCCAGAAAGAAATACCCTCTTGTTGCACTACCTCAACCGCCACCGTCCGTATACCGGTCGCAAGACGGACGGGCGCCGACGAAACCGAACGCACGGTCGCTACCTGCCCCAGGTGTGCGGCATCTAACAAACGCACAGTGGCCTCTGGACGAAGTTGGGGACGCGGCAAATCCATCTGTGCCTTCTCACTTCGCGTCATAGAAATAACCAGACGAGGGCGACGCATACCCCCACGCAGTCGGGTTGTACCGCTTATCAAGGCCGGTTGCCTATCCTTCGAACTCAGCAAGTCAAAGACGGGTTGCGACATAGGGTAGGAACCAAACCCCTCGGTCACCATAATGGTCAAACCCGGATCAGGGGCGCGTTGCGGGTCTGGTACTTCCCAGGTGGTCATACCCGTCTGCCACGCATCCTGGTGCGACCAACGGTCATTCTTGCTTGACCAGCGCAAGAAGGCACGCAACTCTTGCTCATCAATGCTCCCAACAATGACACCGCGCACCTGTTCTTGCACCGCCTTAATCAACGCGGTGGACGTCACCCCGGCCCCACCAATCAAGATACTATACGCGCTTCGCGCATCAATCCGCTCGTGGGTTATCACCTCATCCGAATCCGTCACAAAGAGTTGGAGCAACCCGCTACGCTCATGCCCAACCCCAAACACGCCAAAAAGCTGGTCGGCCGGCGTCTCTATCAACACCCCTTCATAGGGAAAAATCTCCATCACAACGCCCTGGATATTGGCAAAGAGCTTGAATTCTTCTGGATCGGGAGCCACCGTGACATAGCCGGTTTCGTTGTCCACGGTCACAAGAACCCCCCGCACAGGCGAAGGGCATGTTCGAAACCCGGCATTGGCCAGCGACTCTCCCTGCGAAACGTTGCTACCAATATCATGCCGCAAGGCCTGCGCAACCTGTGAAGGAGGAATAGCCAGCGCCTGTGCCACATTCACCACATGCGGAGAAACCGGTATAAAAGCCCGACCAAGCAAATCCTCAGCTTCGACCCGTACCCCCTCGCGCACAATAATTTCGCCGGGTTGGGGCAACCGACGCTCAATACGGGCCATCGAATTCAGGATAATTGGCGTTGTTCCTTCTGGAACATACAACGACACAGACACACCCCAGTTTCCTACAGGAGTACATAGCTCTACGCCTGCATTATAGCACAACCATCAGGCTTTAGCTATGCTGCCCCCATCAGCGCGACACCAGCCGGTAGACGCGGCCATCCCACATACTACACAGGTACAGCTCACCGGCCTCATCCTCTCCAAACGAACTGATGGTCATACCGCTTTCGCGTACCAGACGGCTGTCCCATCCCTGCTGCGTATAGCGCAGCGCCCAGATATTGCCGCTACAATAGTCGGCAAAGAAGTACGTACCGACAAAGGATGGAAACGCAGCGCCACGGTACACATAGCCCCCTGTGACCGAACAATTGCCCCCGGCGTGCGAATAGACTGCGATGGGTAATACCAACCCCTCTTGCGAACAGGCGCGATCTTCGGGATAGCAAGCGTTCCCTTCCATACTATCCCACCCATAATTTTCGCCGCCCCGGCTCTCCGCCGGTTGATAGTGTATTTCTTCATAGGCATTTTGCCCAACGTCGCCAATGTAGAGCGCATCGGTTGCGCGGTCAAACGAAAAGCGCCACGGGTTGCGCAACCCCCAGGCCCATATCTCCGGGCGTACCCCATCCATACCCACAAAGGGATTGTCGGGAGGAATGGCATAGGGGGTAGCCCCATCTACATCTATACGCAACATCTTGCCAAGCAAAACGCCGCGGTTCTGGGCATTACCCCAGGGGTCGCCGGCCTGGCCCCCATCACCCATACCAATATACAGGTACCCATCGGGCCCAAACAGCACAAGCCCACCATTATGGTTCGCCGCTGGTTGCTCTATGGTCAGTAGCACCGCTTCGCTCTGCATATCGGCCCGATTGGGATCGGACGATACCCGGTATCGTGCAATGATACTATCGCCAGCCTTATCATTATAATAAACGAAAAATTGCCCATTGTTCGGATAGTCAGGATGAAATGCGATACTCAATAATCCGCGCTCGCTGGCGTTTGACTCAACCAGCGGCACTATATCAAAAAATGGCTCTGGCAACCGCTCCCCTTGTTGCACAATAGCAATAGTTCCGCGCTTCTCAACCACAAACAGACGTCCGCTACCATCACCCGCATGGGTGACATAGACGGGCACATCAAACCCATCTGCGACCAGTTGCAGATCAAGGGTAAGTGCGGCGAGATTATCCGGGGGGGATGGAGCCGGCGTCGGCGTGAACGTGGGCGGCGGCGCGGGCGGGCGCGTGTCCGTCGGCGGCGGCGCGGGCGAGCGCGTGTCGGTCGGCGGCGGCGGGGTTGGGACAGGTGTGGCGTTCGGCACAATCGTTACCTGACCCGCGCTGCCATTGCCCCCAGGGAGCGTACACCCGGCGACGAGCAGCACCAGCAGAAGGGCCGCCAACCATTTACCCATACGCATT
Organism: Chloroflexaceae bacterium; assembly: GCA_034437375.1. Lineage (GTDB taxonomy): Bacteria > Chloroflexota > Chloroflexia > Chloroflexales > Chloroflexaceae > JAAUSY01. Next base: position 19,599 of record DAOTUK010000242.1, read on the forward strand.
TCCCAACACCTCTCTAAAACAGCGTGGTACGCTCCTGGAGCCGGGCGTTAATCGTTTCCTGAATAACCGTGCGCACCCGCTCCGAGAGCATAAAGACCACCAGCGGATCATCGGCATCGTCTGGCCCATAGCCTTCGAGATCGACCGGCGGGCAGCAACTAATATTCCAGCGCGTTGGCAGGGGAATAGCGCCAAGCGGGCCGAGCCAGGGGAAGGTAGGGGTTATAGGGAAATAGGGCACGCCAAGCATTTTGGCCACTGGTTCGGCATTGGCCAGCATGGGATATATCTCTTCGGCCCCAACGACGGCCACCGGTACCAGCGGCGCGCCAGTGCGCAGGGCCGTCTGGATAAAGCCGCCCCGCCCAAAGCGGGCCAGGCGGTAGCGGTCTTGAAAGAGTTTGCCAACACCCTTGACGCCTTCGGGGAAGGTGCAGACAATCTGTTCCTCCTCTAGCAAGCGCATGGCATTTTCTTGCAAGCCGGGCACGCCCCCGGTGCTCACCAGCGCGTTGCCGACAAAGGGCAACGTGCTAAACCAGTGCAGGAAGAGATTGCGTACAAGCCGTGCGCCGCTATGCTCTTCGTAGACGGCCGTGGCTATCATAGCTCCGTCCCAGGGCAAAACGCCGCTATGGTTGGAAACCAGCAGGGCGCGGCCTTCGTGGGGAACATGATCGAGCCCGTTGGCGGAAATGCGCCACCAGGTATGGTACATAAAGCCCAGAAAAGGGCGCACAATTTCGACCACTTCGGCATCCATACCATAGGGATCGGTAGCGTATTCGCCGCGAAACCGCCGCTCTAGAAAGTGCAATTGTTCGCGGGCCTGGTATTCGACAATGGAGCCAACCCCATGCCAGAAGTCTGGCTCAAGATACTGGCGCACATTGAGCGTTTGGAGCATATCCTGAACCTGGCGCACCTGTTGCGGGGCCATCCGTTCCAGGTTTTGCGCTATCATCCGCAGGAGGCCGGTCAAGAAATCGGTGACGGGGGTAGCTACGTCCTCCTCGCTGGCATAGGTGCGTACCTGTATCTCGATGTCATACACATCGTCGGCGGCGCTGCCCACGGCCGCGTCGGCGGGTGGGGGGACGCTTCCTCCTATCGGTATCTCATATTCCTCTTCATGCTGCTGCGAATCTATAGTCATACCTCTTTCTCCTTGCGTGCCTTCCTCTTCCATTCCCCTCCCCCCTACACCGCAAACAGCGCCGCCACCGCCACCGAAAAACCCGGCAAGAGCGGGGAGGTCAGATCGTCCCCCTCCCCCACCACCGCGACCGGCCCGACCGTGGGCCCCTCGGCCAGGCGGTACACTTCGACGCCCCGTTGCCAGCGGTCTACAATCCAATATTCCACCACCCCATGCCGCTGGTAGAGATCGCGCTTTGCAACGCGGTCGCGCTCCTGGTTCTGGCGACCGGGCGAGAGCACCTCTATCACCAGATCGGGCGCTCCATGCACTTTGCCATCCTCGCCAAGCAGGCCCGGCAGACGCTCGCGCCGCACCCAGACCACATCCGGCACAACCGCCTCATCCGGAGCCAGAATAACGCCGGGCGTGGGCAGCACCACCCCCCGCCCCGTCTGCATACTCCATACACCAAGCGCCACAACCAGGTGCGCGGTAATCGTCTGGTGCTGCCAGTGGGGTTGCATCGTCACATGCAGTACTCCTTGGATAAGCTCGTAGCGCGTGCCCGCCTCGTCCGGCAGCAACGCCAGATCGGCTACCTGCAAACGGCGCTGCGGGAGCCTGCTCAAGCGCTCTTCATGCGTCAGCACGGTTCGGGTCGCCATCGTTTGTGCCTTTCTCTTCAGTGCCTTTCTCTTCTGCTGATTGGTTGGTGTGCGGGGGAATCGGGTTCATCGCACGGACTATCGCTTCGGCGGTATTGGACGCCTGCCACCCAAGCACACCCGCGGCGCGGCCGGTATCGGCCACACAACCATAGCGCAAGAAGTCGCGGTCGTAAGGCCACCCACCCGATAGAGCCCGCCCCACCCCCAGACGCAACGCAATGTCCATAACCCCATCTGGCACCACCACCGGCTGCCGCCCTGTCAACCGAATCGCATGCTCCAGCGTCAAAACGCCCTCGGATGCAATATTGAACGCACCGCACACATCGGCGGTTGTCGCCAGTACAAAGGCCTCGGTTGCATCATCCGGGTGCAGCAGTTGTATGCGCGGGTTAAACCCAAGCACCATAGCAGGGGCCGCCTGGGCAAAATATTGGGCCAGCGGCGACCAGGCCCCCCCACCAACCAGACCCGCACACCGCAATATGCTCACATCCACATGGGTATGCTTCTGGGCAAAGCTGGCCGCAAAGCGCTCAACTTCGCCAAAGTCGCGCAGCAAGGAGGTGTGCAGTCTGGCTGCGACCGGGTAATCCTCGCGCACAAAGACCGGCGTCTGGGGCGTGGCTCCATACACCAGCGTACTACTCCGTATAACAACACGCTGGACACCGGCCGCGGCACAGGCCCCAAGCAACCCCATACTATCCAGCACGTTTTGCTGCAAGGCCGCTTCCCTATCGGGCGCAGGGTATTCCTCGCCCGCAATATCCAGGTGAATAACGGTGGTTACCTGTGCATCGCGCAGCACATCTACCATCTGGCGACGCTCTTGCACCGGCGGTAGGAGCGTGACAGCCGCTGGCGACGGGTGCTGTCCCACAACCCCCATACCGACCAGACGCACCCCCGCCGTATCGCTGAGGCGGTGGGCTATGCGTGACCCAAGCAAAGTACCAATACCGTTGACCAGAACTGTATGCATCGTTACTCCCGTGTACGCAAATGGGGAAAGAGAATAACCTCTCGGATAGTCGCCTGGTTGGTCATAATCATCACCACCCGATCAACCCCTACCCCCAGACCACCGGTTGGCATCATACCATACATCAGCGCATTCAAGAAGTCGTGATCCAACTGGTGGGCCTCGTCGTCGCCAGCCTCAAACGCACGGCCCTGCTCGAGAAAACGCTGCTCCTGGTCAAGCGGATCGTTCAATTCGGTAAAAGCGTTGGCCACTTCCATACCAGCGATAAAGCCTTCGAAGCGCTCGGTAAAGCCGGGCATAGATGGCTTGCGCTTGGCCAGCGGCGACAACTCTACCGGGTAGTCTACCACAAACGAGGGTTGCATAAGGGTCGGTTCGACAAAGGTACTGAAGAGTTCATCCACTTGCTTACCCCAGGTGGCTTTGCGCTCAACCGCCAGGCCCGCCGCGCCAATGGCATGCAACAGATCATCCAATGTCGGGTGTTGTGTTATATCAATTCCGGTATATTCGCGCAACGCCTCAACCAGCGAGATGCGCGGCCAGTCGGGCCCAAAATCAATCTGGTGGCCCTGGTATTCCACCACGGTCTGCCCTGTCACGGCCTGCGCAATGGCCCGCAGCATCGTCTCCACCAGGCGCATCATATCGTGGTAATCGGCATAAGCCTGGTAACACTCCATCACGGTAAATTCGGGGTTATGCTTGCGGTCTACGCCCTCGTTGCGAAAATTCTTGCCTATCTCGTAGACCCCACCAAAGCCACCCACAATCAAGCGCTTGAGGTAAAGCTCGCTGGCAATACGCATGTAGAGATCTTGCCCCAGTTGATTGTGAAAGGTGGTAAAGGGGCGCGCCGCGGCTCCGCCGTAGATAGGCTGCAAGATGGGCGTTTCAACCTCGACAAAGCCCTGCTCATCCAAAAAGCAGCGCATGGTCGTTAGCACCCGGGCCCGCTGGCAAAAAATATCGCGCCGCCCCTCGTTGACAATCAAATCGAGATAGCGCTGGCGATGGCGCTCTTCGACATCTTTAAGCCCCTCCCACTTCTCCGGGGGCGGATTCAGCGCCTTGGCCAACAGAGTCAAGGATTGGACAAACAGCGAGGGCTCGCCCTTCTGGGTGCGGCGCAGCACCCCCCCCACCTCGACAATATCAAAGGTATCGAAATCGTCGCGGAACCGGGCAAAGAGATCTTCCCCGACATCGCGCTTGCTCAACCAGAGCTGAATATGGCCGCTACCATCATCTATATGCGCAAAGGCCAGTTTGCCCATAACCCGGCGGGCGCCGACAATACGGCCGGACAGCGTGACAGGCGTTTCGGCCTGCTCCAAAGCATCAAACTCGTGCAACACCGCGGCAATGGTATGACTACGCGCACAACGGGCCGGGAAGGGATCTACCCCCGCAGACCGGAGCCGTTCGAGCTTGGCCAGACGCTGCGCCTGAAGTTCGTTTAATTCCATACTCCCCCCTGAAACATTCACCACGCTTTGCACAAATAGTACCACACCAGCGGCCCCAAATAAAAATAGCCCGTAGCAACAAACGGGCCATCTCATACGACAAAGCGTCGTAACCACACACTATAGGAGTCTTGGGACAGGTACGATAACCGCGGGCCAGTGGTGTCAAGATGCGCTGTTAATTTATTTTGACAACGGTCAACCGCATCACCCCGGAGGGCGTCTGGGCCACCACTTGTTGCCCGGGCCGCTTGCCAAGCAAAGCCTGCCCAACAGGCGACTCGTTGGAAATCGTTTTATCTGCGGGGGAAGCCTCGGTACTCCCGACAATCATCCAGGTTTCCTCTTCATCATCACCATCAAAACGAATAGTCACACTGGAACCGATACGCACTTCTCGATCCCCATTATGATCTTCATCAATGAGTTGCGCACGAGAAAGGACACTTTTTATTTCACGAATACGCCCCTCAAGGAGCGCTTGAGAATTTTTGGCATCTTCATATTCGCCACTTTCAGAAATATCACCAAGTTCTTTTGCCGCTTTGATACGCTCGGCAACATCTTTGCGCCCAACGGTAACCAGCTCTTCCAATTCAGCTTCGAGCCTGGCCAACCCATCGCGTGTCACATACATCGGCTTATCGTTTGCATCCATACCTTACCTTGAGCCTTTTTCACTCCTGAGAGCGTGCCAAACGCACAGCACCAGCCGGTTACTCTCACAGAGCATAGATACTATAAATGACGATAAATAACAAAGAACTGAGAGTAAAACCCCCAGTTTACCTATACCGATTCGCACCAGCACGACCTTGTGCCATATGGAACCTTTTGGCAAAGGCAATTATACGCGATGAAGCCGTTTTTGTAAAGAGGGAATTTTTTGTCACGGTTCACAAATACGGGGGACGTTTCCTGGGAGCGCGGGCATCCTGCCCACACCGGGGCAAGCGAGACGCTCGCCCTCCCAGGCGCAGAAAATGTTCTGGCCCACCCCTGACCCCAGGGCGACAGCAAAGTCTTACGTCAACCAGAACACCTGGGGAGCGGGCGGGGCCGGACCCCGCAAAACCACCCGTATCTCGCGCCAAAGGCGCAAAGCAACGTCTGCGCATGCAGATAAAGCCTGATTCTGTTGTCGGCAGGGCGACGTTGCAATCACCCTGACCCTAGACGCATTGCACAAAACAAGGTATGATAGACACAATTTGATTTGTGTAGATGAGGCATGTATAATTGCCTCGGTACTGCTGGAGAAAGAAGAGCGCATGGCAAACGTGGTCAACCCGGCCATCTTTCGGGCCTACGATATTCGCGGCGTTGTAGATGTAGACCTGAATGGCCAGATACTCACCACCCTGGGCCGAGCCACGGGAACATACTTTGGCAACCAGGGCGCACACCGGCTAGTTATTGGGCGCGATGCTCGCAATAGCTCGCCCGCGTTTCAGCACGCTTTTATCGAAGGACTCCGCAGTACTGGCATCCATGTGATAGACATAGGCGAAGTGCCGACCCCGCTCATGTATTTCGCTATCGAGCACCTGCACAGCGACGGCGGCATCATCATCTCGGCCAGCCACAACCCCCCCGAATACAACGGGGTCAAACTCCGCCGTAGCCACCCCGAATTTGGCAGCGAGCCCATCCCCATACCCGATATACAGGCCATTGGCACGCTGGCCAACAGCGACGGGCCCTTTCGCACCGGCCCGGGCGGACTCAGCAGCGTGTCGGTTCTAGACGCCTACGAACAAAGCGTTGTCGCCCTCCTGCGCATGCCAGAGGAATACCAGACCCCCGAACGCCGCCCCCGCGTAGTGCTCGACGGCGGCAACGGCGTGGCCGGCCCCATTGCACAACGGACGCTCCAGGCTATCGGCGCCGAGGTTATCCCGCTACATATTGAACCAGACGGCAACTTTCCCAACCACCACCCCGACCCAAGCAAACGCGCCAATCTACACGATCTCACCAGGGCCGTGGTAGCACACCAGGCCGACATGGGCCTGGCCCTGGATGGCGATGGCGACCGGCTTGGGGTAGTAGATAGTGACGGAACCATTATCTGGCCCGACCGCTACCTGATTGTGCTGGCGCTCTACCTGCTGGCCCAAAAACCTGGCCCGGTAGTGTTTGACGTAATGTGTAGTGGCGTCTTACCGGACGCAATTACCGACGCAGGCGGAACCCCCGTAATGTGTAAGACCGGGTATGCCAGCGTCGCCCGCACAATGCGCGAGGTAGACGCCATCCTGGGCGGCGAATTAAGCGGACACACCTTCTCAACCTACCCCGGCCATTATTATGATGATGGCACATTCACCGGCGCCCACCTGCTCCGGGCCCTGTGCCATCTCAGCACAACAAACCCTCCCCCCACCGGACGCATCCGCTCCCTATCTAGCGTCCTCACACCCTACCCGGCCCTGCCAACCCTGATGGAAGACCGCATCCGATTTACCGACAACACCAAATTTCAGGTAATTGACCATGTACGCGCACACTTTGCCGACACCTACCGGATAGAAGACGTAGATGGAGTCCGTATAGATTTTGGCGATGGATGGGGCCTTGTACGCGCATCCAATACCGAACCATTCATCAATACTCGTTTTGAAGCAGTGAACGAAGAGCGGGTTTTGGCCATCCGTGATACCATGCTTCAGGTTGTCTACGCATTCCGAGAAACACTGCATGTACCATCCTGACACTAACCCAATAGATACCCAACGATCCAGCATGGACACAAGGCAAAATCCTGAACTTAGGACTTATGGCAACACCCATTCATTTTATTGATACCATCTGGGAAGGTATCATCGCAGAAACATTCACCCTTGAGCAGGTGCGGCAGCGCTGTACCGCCCTTGGGGGTATGCTGGCGCAACAAGGTTGGTCGTGCCTGGTAGCCTACGACAATCGCTTTATGTCAGACTTATTTGCCCGCGATCTGTACCACGTACTCCAATCGCACCATATCGAAGTCAAACTCGCCTCGCTCGCCCCCCCCCTTTCCGCCGTCCACAACGCCCTCAACCAGCGCATAGCCGACTGTGCGCTGGTGGTGTGCGCGGGCAACAAACCCTACTGGTACAATGGGCTTATCCTGCTCCAACCAGATACCGTGGCTTTTGACTTGCACGCCGACCCCCACACCCCCACCCACTACCAGATACCCTTTCCAGAAATAGATGAGAGCGGCGTACGCGGCGAGCCACCCGCAACTATTACGACCGTAGATGTCCGTACACTCTACCTCGACATGCTGCGCCAATATGTAGATGTCGGACTCATCCAACGCGCAACCATGACCATTTTTGTCGACCCCATGCACGGCACCACCTCTGGCTATATCCCCACGATTATTGGGGACGAATGCCAGACCATGGCGATAGAGATTAACCGCGAAACCGACCCGCTCTTTAATAAAGTAACCCCGCTCCCCTCCGCCAACAACTTGAACCGCCTCCGCAAACTCGTACGCGAGAGCGACTCCCACCTTGGTCTAGCCTTTTCCGCCGATGGGACGGCCTTACGGGTAGTAGATAAAAACGGTGAACACCTTGACCATCTGGAAATTGCCCTGCTGCTGGCCGCATACCTCTCGCAACAATATCGCCAGAAGGGGCTTGTTATCGTACCCCGCGCTATGGCCGACAAAGAGATCACCCTCACCGGCCTGGAAACCTGGCAAAATACCCATGGCATTAAACTTGAGCTAACAGCCAACCCGGTCCAGCGCATTGCAACCCTCCTGTCAGAAGAGCCAGAGAGTCTCCTGGTCGGTTGTACGGCAGAAGGCAAACTCATCTTTGGCCACTACAACCACTACCCCGACGCCCTGCTGGCCGGATTATTCATCACAGAGTTGATAGCCCGCAATGGCGGCAACCTGCTCGCACTCCTCACCAAACTACGCACCCACCTTTCAGAATAATTCTCCAGCACGCAGCTATTGGCCTGGGAACAAGGAGCGAGAAACACGCTATGCGAAGAATGACCCAACGTTTGTCAGTGCTCATTCCTCTTTCGCTACCGCTTGTCATCACCATGCTTGGAACTATCCTGCTGCTTGCTGGAATCCAGGTCTTTATACGCTGGATCTATCGCCACAGCCCCATGCCAGCCTTGTTCGACATCCTGAGCCTGGCCTTTGTCCCCCAACCGCTCCGAACCATCGCCCTGCTGCTCATCGGCGCAACCCTCCTGGCCGTTGGTATCTGGCAATTGAGCGCAACCGCGGCCAGGCATCTCAAAGGGAATATGACCAGCGAAGAGATGGTACTTGGCTACTTCCACCATCGCCACCCCCCGCGAGTCGTCGTCATCTCTGGCGGCGCGGGTATGCTCATGCTCTCAAGCCTGGGCGAACACGTCGAACGGCTCACATGTATCACCCCCATTCACGACCCGATAGAATATTACTACCGCGCTTCCAGCCTGTTCGATTTTGAAAATGTCTATTACGTTGTCCCATCGCCCATACCAGCCCAGGTTATCGCCCAACTGGATGACGGCACAACGATGAACGTTATGCATGTCAACCCCAACCCGGAATTTGCCCAACACCATGTCGTCAATCTCAGCCTTGATGTACAACACCAGGCCATCGGAGAACACGCCCCCCCCCCCACGCTCCCGCTTACTCGTTTAACGAAAGACGCGCTCAACGAGGCAGACGCTATTGTGCTAGGCCCTGGGAGCCTGTTTGAAAGTGTCTTGCCCAACCTGCTTATTGACGAATTGCGCACCGCAATACAGGAAAGCAAGGCCCGCAAGATTTACATTTGCAATTTGATGACCGAACCGGGGCTAACGACCGGCTTTGGGGTAGGCGACCATATCCGCCAGATTAAACATTTCGGCGGATTCACCCCCGACTATGTGCTGCTCAATATTCAGCGTATCGAGCCAGAGGTTCGCCAGATATACGCGGCCGAACATCAATCGCCCGTCCTGCTCACGCCCGAAGAATGCGACGAAACAACAGTTTTAACGCACGGTGGTGTGCCCCACAGCCGGGTTATTGTGGAAGACAGCGTGGTCATCGAATCCGATCTTGCTTCATCTGTCGTCCAGTACAGCACCTCATTGAGTAGCCCGGACGAAAAACGCGCCGTGCGCGTCTTGCGCCACGACCCCCAGAAACTGTCTTCCGCCATTCTCGAATTGCTGCGACGGGAGTAGAACTATGAAACTGGTGCTCTTTGAAGATGAAACCACCCATCGGTTTCTCCCCCTCGTCTATACCCGCCCGATGTTCACCTTGCGTTGTGGAGCCTTTACGCTCCAGGAACGCCTGGAGTCTCTCCTGGCGCAATGGACTGGGAGCCAGCAACAGTTGACTGACCAGGCCGAGACAGCACAGGGCCTCTGTCGCTGGCCGGTGGCCGATTTGCACACCATTTCCATGTGGGGGCTATGTCGCTCCTACATGCGCGACTACTACTGCCCCCAATCGAGCGTTGAGCGATTGTTGAGCGAGAGCGACCCGCTGCTGCTTATCAACGGGCGAGCGCTTGATCTCGAATGGTTGCCCGCGCTCCTGAATGCCCCAATAGGGACGGTTTTTGAATGCGACGGGGTACTGGTCGGGGCCTATCTGTCTACAGCACTGGCCAGCACCATCCTGTACTATCTCTCCGAACAGGCGTCCCGTATTGCATTGGAAGAGTTGCAACGCTTTACCAGGGTACAATCGGTGGAAACGACCCTGCTCCGCTTTCCGTGGGATTTAATCACCCACGCAGGCGAACAAATTATCCGCGATGTGCCCCTGCTGGCCCACCGCCTGCCCCGCTATACCACCAATGAACCGCTCGTGACGCTACGCGGCGATGGACACATATACGTTGCTCCAACAGCGCAACTGGACGGGCCAATCGTGCTTGACTCGTCCGACGGCCCGATCATTATAGATGATGATGCCCATATAGAGCCGTTTAGTTTTATTCAAGGGCCAGCCTACATCGGCAAGAAAACGCTCATCTCAAGCGCCCGCATCCGTGGCGAAAGCAGCATCGGGCCCGTGTGTCGTATCGGCGGCGAGGTAGAAGCCAGCATCATCCAGAGCTTTAGCAATAAGCACCACGACGGATTTCTGGGGCATAGCTGGCTTGGCGAGTGGGTCAACCTTGGCGCGATGACCACCAACAGCGATTTGAAAAATACCTATGGCTCGGTGAAGATGGACATAGATGGTATGGGATATGTAGACAGTGGGGTTTTGAAGTTAGGGGCCTTTCTGGCCGATCATGTAAAACTGGGTATCGGATTGCACATGACGGGCGGGGCCGTCATTGGAACAGCCAGCAACATCTTCGGCATTCACATGGCCCCAAAAACGATCCCACCGTTTATCTGGGGCAGCGAGGTATTCCGCGAGTATCGGATAGATAGTATGGTAGATGTGGCGGGCAAGGTGATGGGGCGACGCAAACAGACAATGGTACCGGCGTACGAGGCGATGTTGCGGGCCGTGTTTGCGATGACCCGCGATAGCCGCGGGACATTGCACGATGCGTTAGAGCCGGCCGTTCCGGTTACGTTGGGCCAGCCAGTCAGGACAAAACAACGATCGCCACAGCAGCAAAAGACGTTGGCGTCGTGACGGGTGCGGCATGAGACGAGGACAGGGGTATAGGGAAGCGCTCTGTGAGCGGCGGCACGCTGTTCAACAACGCGCCGCCGCGTTCACCACAAACATGTCGCTACCGGGCCAGATGCCTAGCCAAAAAAGGCGGTGTTCTTGGCCACATAGCTTTGCCATTCATCGGGTACCGCATCTTCAGCAAAGATTGCGGCTACGGGGCACTCTGGCTCACAGGCCCCACAATCTATACATTCATCCGGGTTAATGTAATACTGGTCGTCGCCTTCGTAGATACAATCAACCGGACAAACCGCAACACAGGCCGAGTCTTTCGTACCTATGCATGGCTCACAAATGATGTATGCCATATATGCTCCTCCTTCTACCGTACCTAGCCAAAGAAAGCGCGGTTTTTCTCAATATAGCTTGTCCACTGTTCGGGGACTTCGTTGTCGGGGAAGATAGCTTCAACCGGACATTCATACTGGCAAGCGCCACATTCAATGCACTCATCCGGGTTGATGTAGTACTGGTCGTCGCCTTCGTAGATGCAGTCGGACGGGCACACTTCAACACAGGCCGAATCTTTCACCCCAACGCACGGTTCGCAAATAATGTTTGGCATTCTTCACATACTCCTATTACTGTTCAGGCTATTCATACCCTATCTGGCTGGAGACCATCTCCAGATCATTCCGTTGCACACAAACTATAGCACGTCTTGTAAAAGTATTCTACTACTAAAGTTCCATTACTCAGCCCGCTCTGCCTCTCCTTCCACATCTCGTACGACCCGCGCCAGGCCCTGGGGGTCGAGCACAATAATGCGCCCCCGCGACAGACGTACCAGCTTTTCTTCGGCAAAGCGGCGCAGGGCTCGCCCGGCAATCTCGCGCACGGTACCGGTGCGTTCGGCAATTTCCTGGTGGGTTAGTTCGGCTGTGCCTTCGGTAGCTTCGGCAAGCAGTTGCCGCGCCAACCGCTCGCGCACCGAACGAAAGGCCAGGTCTTCGACCAGCGCGACGAGTTCCCGCAACTGGCCGGACATCTGGCTCAGCGCGGCCAGGGCCAGGTCAGGGTGCGTTTTCACCAGTTGCAACACATCGGAGCGCGGCAGAAGCAGACATTCAACCGGGCTGCGGGCCTGGGCCGTGGTATGGTTAGGTTGGCTATCGAAAATGGGCACGGCATTGAAGTTGCCGCCCGGCTCTATCATATCAAGCACCTGTTCGCGTCCATCGTACGCCGTACAGGTGAGGCGCACCCGCCCGCGCAGCACAATAAACAACCCGGGGGGTTGCTCACCTTCCACCATAATATGCTGCCCAGGGCGAAATTGACGCCGCTCTACCAGACGGCTTATATCCTGCAACGTCTGTTCATCCAGGGAAGCAAAGAGCGGAATAGTACGCAGTTCATCAGTGGTTGTCATAGTGCCTGTATTATAACAAACTATGCGGAAGTCGTTGTCTGCTGCGCCAACCCTTCGACAAAGGCGCGGTGGGCGGGCGTACCCACGCACTCCTGCACCGTCGCCGCCACCGCGGCAATATCCCCCGCCAGCAAGGCCGGCACATTCAGGCACAGGCCGGGGAAG
>DAOTUK010000243.1:0-19277 GCA_034437375.1 Chloroflexaceae bacterium
ATGCCACTGGTTCAAGCGTTCCTGTTCGGCTTTGCGGAGCGGAATAAGCGCCGTGTAGCCCTCGTAGACCCCCGTCCGCCAGGCCTCCGGGTAGTCCGGCGACAGGGCCAGCGCCAGGTCAAGCAATCCATCGCCCCCCACGATAGGGCCAGGGTCTATCAGCGCTTCAAGCTGCACATGTTCTCCAACCGTACAGCGGGCCGTGTGGGGAGCCACCGCCCCATGGGTAAAACAGGGGGGCGGGCTTGTGGCGGCCAGTTCGTCGCGTATGGCCACAATAGCCTGCTGTTCGTCCTCAGTAAACAGGGTTCGTACCACTGATTCCAGGGCCCTGGTCTGATGCATCCGTTTGATGAGCGTATCCCACGCTTCCACCGGCCAGCGCCCAGTCGGGCCCGGTGCGCCCCACCCCGGCGCAGCAATGCCATGCATACGCCGCAGTGTGCGCCCGACCTGCCGGGCCACGCCCCGCAACAGCGGCACTGTCTCAAGCTGATCGGTGGTGATACCACCAATATAGCTTTCGATGGTATAGTCGAAGGGCGCATGTGTGCGGGTTGAATCGGTATGCAAGACACGGGCGGCCGGTAGGTTGTGGCTGGTCATCGTCCGCCCAAAGAATACTTCGGTTGCCAGGTGTCCTTCGGGAGCGATACGTAGCACCACATTGTCGCGGGGCATCTGGATACGTACCAGCACATGGCGCGGCGTCTGGTCTAAAAACGCGACAGCGCGGGGGCGCATATTGAGCGCCTGCGTGATGATGGCCGTATAGTCACCCAGGCGCGTCAAGACCCGTCGCCAGGCGTCACTATAGGTTGTGTCACCATACATCGTCTGGTTTAGTGCGGTATAGGTCATAATCGCATAATCGTATGATAGGGAGGGGTTGAGCAGCACGGGGCAACGGGGGCATAGATGCCCCGGCCCGCTACTTCAGCACCTCGGTATTTTTGCGTTTGCTTGCCGCGCCATTCTTCCGTTTGCCCATAGCCCCCACAGCCAGCACCCCGGCCCCAAGCGCTACCCCACCCGCAATCCAACGGCGGCGGGCGGCCTCAATGTCGCGCAGGATGGTATGGGCCGTATTGTAGCCGCTGGCCCCAAAGACCCCCCCGCCGGGGTGGGTGCTGGCGCCAGTGAGATAGAGCCCGCGGATGGGCGTTTTATAGTTGGCCAGTTCGGGTAGCGAGCGAAAGAACATCATCTGATCCAGGCTCATTTCAACGTGCATCACGTTGCCGTTAATCAAGCCCAGGCGTTCCTCAATATCCGGCGGCGATTGGATAAAGCGGTCAATGATAGCGCCGCGCATATTTGGCGCGTGGCGGTAGAGCACTTCTTGAATGCTGTCGGCTACCCGCTCGCGGATGTCGGGCCACTGTTGCCCGTTGGCCAGGTGGTAGGGAAAGTATTGGGCCCACATAAAGACGGTATGCTTACCCTGGGGCGCGACGTCCGGGTCTATTGCGCTAAAGGTCATCGCCAGCACGGCCGGGTCACGCGCGGGCAGACCGTGCATATAGTCGTCGTAGGCGCGGCGCACATAGTCCATACTGGGGCAGAGCAGTTGCATACCCTGGTGGCTCTCGTGGCTTACGCCGGTACTGGGGGCCGCGGGGTAGTTGGGCAATTCGCTGGCGGCACAGCGCACCGTCATACCAAAGCCGTTGCCTACGCGAATATAGTTCAGGCGTTCTCGAAACGAGCTTTTCAAATGTTCTGGCTTGACCAGATGTTGCAAGGTCGTCAGGACATGGGCGTTGGAGACGACCAGCGGCGCACTATAGCATTCGCCATTGGTGAGCTTCACGCCTTGCACGGCCCCTTGCTTGACCAGAATTTCGCTGACCGGTGCGTCTAGCAGTATCTCGCCACCCAGGCTTTCGAGGGCCCGCGCCATGGCCTGGGTGAGCATACCGCTCCCGCCGCGGGGGTGTTTGGCCCCGCTGGTGTGCATAAGCGCATGCCAGCCAAAGAAATCGCCCGACCCAAGCTCGTCGGGGGGGGGGCCGCTCTGTGCGGCCAGCCAGGTCATAGCCGCTCGCATAGCCTCGCTTTCGAAGGTCTGGTTAATCAGTTGGGCATAGCTGGTAAAGAGCCGCCGCGATACTTCCATCGGGTTGGCTGTGCCGCGGGGCAGGCGGTGAAGACTGCTGGCGATGCTGCCAAAGAGGCGCATGACGGAGGGGGGGTTGAGAAAGACATCAAACACCATGTCGTTAATTGGCTTCCAGAAGGCGATAAATTGGCGGTAGGCTTCGGCGTCGCGCTCGCTGACCTGCGCAATGCTGGCGCATGTCTTTTCGATGTCGCGGTAAAAGGAAATCGCGCCGCTCTGGTCGGGTAGGGGGTAGAAGGCGAAGGGATCCATGTCTAGATATTGCAAGCCGTGTTGTTCAAGTTGCATGTCGCGCAGCACGGGGGTGAGGTGTATCATAATGTGCGCCGACGAACCAACATCTATACGATAGCCGGGGATAACTTCTTCGGTACAGACGGCCCCGCCAATAATGGGGCGGCGCTCGACTACCAGCACCCGCTTGCCGGCCCGCGCCAGATACCACGCGCACACAAGCCCGTTGTGCCCCCCCCCGACAACAATGACATCATAGCCCATTGATTTTTTTCCTCATCTCTAACACTTCAACCATTCCGTCTTATTCTGGCAATACCAGACTGTCGAACACTACGACCATGCCGTCGCGTATTTCCAGGCGCAGTTCAGCCATTGGTCGGGGCGGTTCGCTTATTTCAACCCCGTCGAGGTAGCGGCCATCCGGGGTATAGCGTGTGCTCAGACATTGCGGATCACTGGGGGAAACAAAAAGCTGGTTGTCTGCATCCCAACTCAGGAAACAGCCTGTGCGCATGTCTAACCCAAGCAGGGCCCGCCATGTACCATCCTGCTCGCGCATGACAAAAATAATGTCGTCGCTCACGTCCATACGGCGCTGCGACCATGTGCTGACGTCGAGCTTTTCGACGGCAAAGCGTCGGGGGACATTATCCACATAGTCGCTGACGCGCCCGGCGTCTATTTCGCGGGGGCTTCTGGCCACAATCTGAAACCCGACAAAGCAGAACGAAACCAGCGCTATGGTAAGCGCCAGTCCAAAGAGCGCAAAAAGGAGCCGCTGTCGGCGCTCCTGCTGTTGTATCTGTGGTGAACTCTGGCCGAGCACACAACCTCCACACCCTGCCACGCGGATTCGGATGGACAGCCCACATCGTTGCAGGACAGCATCTATAGTATACCATAGGGGTTTGCCGACACCAAACCTCAGCGCACGTGTTCCCCTGTCGGGGCCATTTCCTGGGAGCGCGGGCATTTTACCCACTCCGGTGCGGGCGAGACGCTCGCGCTCCCCGGAGCGGAAAAACGTTCTGGCACACCCGCGGGTGCCGGGTGCATTGACAGTCCCCGCTTCATCATGTATCCTTGACGCTGATTTATACGAACGCTCGGAAAGCGTGGAGAAGGACGGGGCATTTTCCTTCACGATTGGTCTAACGAGAACCTCGGCGTATCCCTAAATATTATTGCGAAAGACAAAACGCTATGGATTGGTACGTGGGTGGTGAAAAGTCGTTGGTGCTGCTCTTCAGGGGCAGGCACTCTCGGTGGGCCATGCATCAATGCGATAGATTGCCTATGGTATATAGAAGTGAAGTAACGATAGAACGATAGGATGAGAGGAGTATTCGCTATGGGACAGGATCGTATCCTGGTAACAGAAAAAATCTCCCCCGAAGGCCTGGAAGCGCTCAAGCGGGGAGCAGAAGTGGATGTCAAACTTGATCTGGACAAAGATTCCTTGCTCACGGTCTTGCCAGAGTATGACGCGCTAGTAGTACGCAGCGCCACCAAAGTCACCGCCCCGGTCATCGAAGCCGGTAAACGGTTGCGCGTTATCGGGCGGGCCGGCTCCGGGGTAGATAACATTGACGTGCCCGCCGCCACCCAGAGCGGCATTATTGTCGTCAATGCGCCGGCTTCCAACAACGTCGCCGTGGCCGAACTCACCATCGGCCTCATGCTCAGCCTGGCGCGGCACATCCCCATCGCCTACAACTCAGTGTGCGGGGGCAAATGGGAGCGCAATAAGTTTGTCGGGTGGGAAGTACGCGGCAAAACGCTTGGGCTTATCGGGTTGGGGCGCATCGGCTCAGAAGTAGCCCGCCGCGCACGGGGTATGCAAATGCACGTCCTGGCCTACGACCCGGTCGTGTCCTTTGACCGGGCCAACCAGTTGGGCGTCGAAATTGTCACGATAGAAGACCTGCTGGCCCACAGCGACGTGGTATCCATTCACGTACCGCTCATAGATAGTACCCGCAATATGCTGGACGCCGAACGCCTGGCGAAAATGCGCAAAGGGGCCTACCTCATCAACGCCAGCCGCGGCGGCATTGTCAATGAAGATGCGCTGGTTGAAGCGATTGACTCCGGCCACCTGGGCGGGGCCGCGCTCGACGTGTACAGCAGCGAACCACCGGCCGCCGACAGCAAACTGATTGGCCACCCGAAGATTTTAACGATCCCCCACCTGGGAGCCTCCACGACCGAAGCGCAGGTACTCGTCGGTACCGACGTAGCCGAGGGCGTGCTGGTGGCACTTGAAGGCGGCACCCCGCAGTATGCCGTCAACGCACCCTTCATTGCGCCGGAAGAGTGGAATGTGCTGCAACCCTATATTGGCCTGGCGCGACAGTTGGGGGCCCTCTGTATGCAACTGGTGGAAGAGCCCGTCCGCGACTACGAGCTAGAATACTACGGCGAACTGGCGACCGTGGATACCAAACCGGTGCAACTGGCCGTCTTGCAGGGCTTGCTAGAACAAACCAGCGAACACCGCGTCACCCCCGTCAATGCCCCGCTGATAGCACGCGAGCGCGGTATGCGCATCACCGAACGTTCGGATACGGAGATAGAGAACTACGCCGGGTTGCTCGTCATTCGCGCCAATACCGCCGACAGTCAACGGGTCTTTAGCGGCACGATGCTACGCGCCGAGCCGCACATCGTCCAGGTAGATGGGCTGTGGGTAGACTTTGTGCCGGGTGGCTCCCACCTCATCACCTACCACCGCGACCGCCCCGGTATCATCGGCCTGGTCGGTACCATGCTTGGCGACGCCGGCGTCAACGTGTCCGGTATGTACGTCGGCCGCGAGTCGCCCAACCAGATGGCCATTATGGTATTGAAACTGGATGACCCCGTTCCCGACGCCGTGTTGGAAAAAATATGCGCCGTCGAGAATATTGACAAAGCCTTTAACGTGACAATGTAGCGCGGCGCTACGTGTTGACTGGGAACGCGGGCATCCTGCCCGCCCCGGAGCAGGCGAGACGCCTTGCGTTCCCAGGGATTCTCCCAGGTGTGAACACGTACGCGCGGCGCTGTGCTACAATGGGGGCCGCAATGATCTGGTTACGCCTGACCATGCTGGTGGTCTACTGTACAACCTTTCTGCTTGGTGTGGGTATCAAGCTGCGGTGGTGGCATACGCGCACCTTCAACTGGCTACACCACGCGCTCTTTGCCGGCATCTGGCTCAGTGTCCTGTCCACGGCGCTGGTCGGGTGGCACCGCGGGGTACGCCGCTGGTTTGCCCCTCTGGGGGTGCTGCTCTGGATGGCTCCGCTGCCCCGGTTTCGGGCCGGGGGGCGGATGCACCAGATTCTCGCGGTGGGCGGCCTGATAACGTTGCTCGGATCTCTTTTTGTATCGGGTGGAGACGATGGAACTATTTGAAGCGATACTCCGGCGCCATACGACCAATGGCCCCTTTCTCGACAAACCCGTTTCGCCGGAGCATAAACAGCGTTTGATAGAGATGGCCTCGCGCGCCCCCTCACACTTCAACTCACAACCGTGGCGCTTTATTGTGGTCGAGGACGAAGAGCGCCGCCAGCAGATAGGCGACATTGCCGGCGATTCGATGCGCCGGCTGATTGAAGAGGGCCGCTTCTGGCAACAGTACCGGCGCTATTTCCGCTTTAGCCAGGAAGAGGCCAACCAGACCAGCGATGGTATTCACATTGACAATATGCCCCCCGTGTTAAAACCCTTTGCCAAATACCTCTTTACCGAACAGGGCGGCAAGATGATGAACGCCTTACAGGTGCCGCGCGTGCTGTCCAAGGATGCCCGCAAACTGGTGGCCGGTTCGCCGCTGCTGCTTGGGTTGGCGCTCACCCGCGCCGAGTACAAGCCAGGCGAACTCTCCTCGCTCTACTCGCTGGTATCGCTTGGGGCCGTGGTGCAAACCATCTGGCTCACGGCTATCTCGCAGGGCATGGGGGTGCAGTTTATTAGCACGCCACAGGAAATACCAGATAACTGGGAAAAATTGGTACGCTTGCTCAATGTGCCCGACGACTACGAACTGATGCTGATGTTTCGTCTGGGCTATACCGACGCCAGTATCAAGCGCCCTACCATTGACTGGACATCGCCACAGCGCAAGGGGGTGGACGAACTGGCGTTTCAGGAGGTGTGGGGAACCCCACTGACCCATGATGCAACCGAATACTAACGCGCCAGAGGGCGCTATCTGTGAGGAAGGACTGTCGGACGAACTGTCGCAGCAGCACAAAAGCCTGACCATGACCGTGCTGATGACGCCGGATATGGCCAACTTCTCCGGCAATGTGCATGGCGGCAAGATCCTCAAATTGCTCGATCAGGTAGCCTATGCCTGCGCAACGCGCTATTCAGGCTGTTTTGCCTTTACCATCTCGGTGGATCAGGTCATGTTCCGCGAGCGCATTCACGTCGGAGAACTGGTCACCTTTATGGCCTCGGTCAACCGCACGGGCATGACCTCCATGGAGATAGGGGTGCGCGTGGTGTCCGAAGACATCCGCGAGCGCAAGAGCCGCCACGTCATTACCTGCTACCTCACGCTCATTACCGTCAACGAGGATGGCACCCCCACCAAAGCCCCCACGCTGCTACCGCAGACTGCGACAGAGCAGCGGCGGTGGGCGGCGGCCAAGCTCCGCCGCGCCTTCCGCGAGGATATAGAGCAGCGTAGCTTGCAAATACGGCTCCATCCAGAGGAGTTCCTGGACATAGAGCTACCGGCCACTCCTGCGCCGGCAGAGGCGGGGGGCGATACCGCGGGCCCGCACCCGGAGCAAGTCGAACAGCATAAAATCCTCACCATGACCGTGCTGATGACCCCCGACATGGCCACCTTTTCGGGCAACGTGCATGGCGGCAAAATCCTCGATTTGCTCGACCAGGTAGCCTTTGCGTGCGCCTCGCGCTATTCCAGCCACTACGTTGTTACTATGTCGGTAGACCAGGTGGTCTTTATGCAGCAAATCCATGTGGGAGAGCTTGTTACCTTCATTGCCGCTATCAACTACACCGGCACAACCTCTATGGAAGTGGGGGTGCGGGTGATGGCCGAACACATCCGCGAACGCAAACGCCGCCACGTGCTCTCCTGCTACTTCACGATGGTGGCCGTGGATGATAACGGCCGGCCAACCCAGGTACCGCCGCTACGGGTGGAAACAGACGTTGAGAAGCGGCGGTGGGCCGCGGCCAAACTGCGCCGCGATTTGCGCAAGGAGATTGAGCAGCGGAGCCTGGAAATACGCCAGAAGCCAGAAGAGATGCAACGGGTGTGATACCAATGACGGGTGAGGCGTGCAGCGAGGATAGGTGATGACGTATAGCGACTTTACGCTTGACCGGGTGCTTCAGACGTTTGAGCTTACCCTGGCCCAGGAGCGGCTCTTTGCCGATGTCGCCCCGGTGACGCTCTCGCCCTGGCTACAAGAAACGTTGCACAAGGGGCGGCAACTGGCCCTGGTCAGCGAAAAGGCCCGTTCAGAATTTCTGGTTGTGCCAGTGCTGCTCGAAATACGCGAACTCAGCGAGAATGCCATTGCCATCTACTCCGGCCAACGGTTGGACGTTGACCCCGGCCGCGGTCTGGTGGGCGAGTGTGATTTTGTGCTGGCCCATGCGCCCCCGCTCCCGGTGCTACAATCCCCGATTGTAACGATTGTCGAAGCGAAAAAGCAGGATATAGAGGCGGGTCTGGGGCCGTGTGTGGCGCAAATGGTCGGGGCGCAAATGTTCAATCAGCAGCACGGCTATACCCTTGAGGCGCTGTTCGGGTGTGTGACGACCGGCGAGGCATGGCAATTTCTGCATCTGGTACAACAAGCCGTCACGCTTGACGCAGACCGCTTCTACATTGTGCATATGGAAGCGATTATGGGCGTATTCCAGGCTATTCTCGCACAGTATCGGGGAAAAACTATGCTACAATAGGCCGCAATCAAAGCAGGTGTACAAAGGTGAAGCAAAGCCGGGGTGGTTCGTTGCTGAACTGTACCTGGGTGCAATGAAGGGCCAGAAGGAGCTATAGCCAGGGAGGCAAAACCTACCCAGAAGTGAGCAGAAGTACGCATGAGATCCACGATACAACGCGCACACAAGATACGCCTGAACCCGACGCCTGAGCAAGAGCAATATTTCCGACAGGCCGCAGGTAATGCCCGCTTTGCCTGGAATTGGGCCGTGGCTATCTTGCGGCAAGCGCGAAAAGAGCAGACCACGCTCCCGCTGGTGGGCGACCTGAAGACCCAATTCAATCGTATCAAGCGGAACGAGTTTCCGTTCGTAATGCTCACGACGAAGTGTGCTCCTGAAGGAGCGTTTGCGAACCTGAATCGGGCGTTGCGAAACTATTTCAACGACATCACAAAGCGCAAGAACGGCCAACGACGCAAAGATGGGAAGTGTGTAGGATTTCCGAAATTCAAGTCCCGCAAGAAAGGCTATGGCTCGTTCTATCTCGCCAACGACAAATGCACGGTTGATGGGCACGGGATACGCATTCCCCGTTTGGGGTGGGTGAATATGACCGAGCCACTCCGCTTCCAGGGCAAGATACTGGGAGCCACCGTGTCCTATCGAGCGGGCTACTGGTTCGTGAGCATCCAGGTTGAAATGCCGGCCCCACCCCGAACGGCTCCAGAACGGGTACTTGGGGTGGATGTCGGCGTCAAATCGTTGGCGGTTGATAGCGACAGCGAGGTGTTTGAGAACCAAAAACACCTCGCCGTCGCCCAGAAGAAACTCCGCCGTCTGAACCGTTGGTTGGCGCGAAAACAACAGGGCCGCAAAAACTGGCAGAAGGCGAAGCACAAACTGGCACGGCTGCACTATCGGATTGCTAACCTGCGAGCCGATGCCATCCATAAGATGACCACCCGGTTGGCTGCGAAAGCCGCTACGATTGCACTGGAAACACTGAACGTGGCGGGAATGCTGAAAAACCACAAACTGGCGCGGGCTATCGCAGACGCCGCGTTCAGCGAGATAGCCCGCCAGTTGGGATACAAGGCGGAACGGGTGGTGCTGATAGACCCATTTTATCCATCCAGCAAGACATGCAACGGGTGTGGTTCTATCAACCAGAACTTGACGCTATCCGACCGCACCTGGATATGCCCGTCGTGCGGGGCGATCCTGGAACGGGACGGGAACGCCGCACGGAATATTCGAGACGAAGGCATGCGGCTTGTTGGAGCCTGAGCACCAACCGTCCCCGGTTGTGGCTACGTCGGGACGTAAAAGACGCTTATGGACTGTGTGTAAGCCCCGCGCTTGAGCGGGCGGTGCAGGTGGAAGTAAGAATTTCAGTGGGTGTTCAAGGCGTATGTTCGCGTACCTTTGAACACTTAGAAAGTAGCAGGCACAAAATTGAGTATACTGGTTGACAAGAATACACGGTTGTTAGTGCAGGGTATTACCGGGCGCGAAGGCGATTTTCATACCCGCCAGATGATAGCGTATGGTACCAACGTGGTGGCCGGCGTGACCCCCGGTCGCGGGGGCCAGAAGGCCATAGATGATCAGGTACCCGTGTTTAATACGGTGGCCGAGGCCGTTAAGGAGACGGGGGCCAATACGTCGGTTATCTATGTACCGGCCGCATTTGCCCCGGACGCTATCCGCGAAGCGGCCGGCAGCGGCATTGATCTGGTGGTCTGTATTACCGAGGGCGTACCGGCCAATGATATGGTTGGCACCTATGCCTATGTGCAGCAGTGTGGCAAGCGTTTGCTCGGGCCAAACTGTCCGGGCTTGCTCACGCCGGGCGAAGCCAAAGTCGGTATTATTCCGGGCAATATCGCCACGCCAGGCCCGGTGGGGGTGGTCTCCAAAAGCGGTACCCTCACCTATGAGGTGATAGACGCGCTGACGCGCCTTGGTCTGGGGCAAACCACCTGTGTGGGCATTGGGGGCGACCAGATTATCGGTACCAGCTTTATTGATGTGTTGACGCTCTTCCAGGCCGACGCGGCTACTGAAGCGATCGTGCTAATTGGCGAGATTGGCGGCACAGCCGAGCAAGAGGCGGCGGCGTTTATTAAAGAGCATGTGACCAAGCCGGTCGTTAGCTTTATTGCCGGCCAGACCGCGCCGCCCGGCAAGCGCATGGGCCACGCGGGGGCTATCATTAGCGGCGGCGAAGGTACCGCGCAGGAGAAGATCGCCGCGCTTGAGGCGGCGGGGGTCAAGGTAGCCCGCTTGCCAACCGATATAGCCCAGATTGTTAAAGATACGCTGTGACCCTGGCCATTGTTGAGCCGGCCCCGGAGCAGTGGGATCGGTTTGTCGCAGCCCACCCCCAGGGCCATCTTCTGCAACAGGGGCCCTGGGGGGGGCTCAAGTCGGCGTATGGGTGGCGCGTGTTGCGCGTGGCCGTCGCGGGCCGCTCAGACGCCCCCCCCGTTGGTCGTGCGGTTCCGCTGCTGGCGGGGGCGCAAATCCTCTTCCGCACACGCTACGGCGTAAGCGTCGCCTATGTCCCGCGTGGGCCGCTCTTTGCGGGCGACCCCCAGATAGATACGCTCCTGCTCGCCACGCTCCGGCGGGTGGCCCGCCGCCGACGGGCCGTTTTTTTGCGCCTGGAGCCGGCCATACTCGAACACGCCCCCGACGCCGATAGCTGGCATACCTGGCTCCTCCTGCGTGGCTTTACCCCCGCCGACCCCATCCAACCGCGCAGCACCATTCACGTAGATCTCGCTCCCCCGCCCGATCAGATATTCGCCAGCTTTCGCAAGGGCCACCGCGCCGATATTCGCCGCGCCGAACGCCAGCAGGTGCAAGTGCGCGTGGGTGATGCGGGCGATATAGACTCCTTCTACGCCATTCTGGAATACACCGGCCAGCGGGCCGCGTTTGGTATTCACGAGCGAGGCTACTATCGGCAAGCCTGGGAGCGCTTCCAACCGCAGAGCCGCTTGCTGCTGGCCGCGCTCGATGGGCAAGACGTAGCCGGGCATATGGTCTTTCACAATGGGCGGGGCGGGGCCTATCTCTACAGTGGCGCAACCGAACCGGGCTTGAAGAGCGGCGCAAACCATCTGCTAGAGTGGCACGCGCTCCAATGGGCCCGCGAGCAAGGCTGTACCTACTATGACCTGTGGGGCATCCCCGACGCGCTTGGGTTGGCCGCAATAGCTGAGGATGCCGAGCAACGGGCCGCCTTCGAAGCGGCGGCCCAGGATGACCCGTTGATAGGTGTCTACCGCTTTAAAAAGGGCTTTGGCGGCCAGGTGGTGCGCTATCTGCCCGCCTACGACCAGGTGTACCTCCCCCCGCTCTATACGCTCTGGCGGCGGCGGTTATCGTAGCAACCGCTGGTGTCCATGGCATGTATTCTGTGGCATCGTGGTCGTTCGCCGCCCCTGTCCTCGCGTCACACATCACCCATCACTGGCCCGTACCGTGCGTATGCTTCCCAAAAGCACAAAAATCTATCCCCCACTAGCATTTGTCGTACAAAGACAGTGGTTCTCAATTGTGCTATACTGCTAACAACTGTTCATAAGAGAAAAAGATAAACCTGTCTTGGTAACAAACAGGTTTTTTCAGGGAAAAGCTCATGAGTAACGAGTCCCATATCATAACCAGTAAACTGGATTATATGAAAGATGTCCCCGGATCTATTTTGAGCCAGATTGATACCCGTTTGGACAAGAGCGATACCGACTCGACAGAAGATGATTCCAAGGCTATAGAAACGCTCGTGGTAGCGAACCCGGATCTTGAGCGGTTGGAGATATTGCTCGGTGAGTTCAACATGTTTGAGGCTATCGGGGCGCTCTGGCAAGAGTCGCACCACTTGAATCTGCTCGCCTTCTTACTCAACCCCCAACTAAACCACGGCCTGGGTGATGCCTTTGTCAAGCGCTTTTTGCAACTAGCCCTCGTGTCGGCCTATGATGTGGAGGTATCGGTAACCCCCATTGACCTGGATGTGTGGGATCTAGAACAAGTTATTGTGCTGCGTGATAGCCAGCGCATAGATATTTTGCTTCTGGATGAGCGCCACCGGATGGCGGTTATTGTTGATAACCACTTGAATGGTGGTGGTACGTCTGCGCAACTACAACGCTATTGGGATTCCGTTGGTAGCATTTATCCAGGATGGACGATTATCGGTCTGTATCTCACACCCGATGGAGAACCCTCGCCAGATAAAAATTATATTTCGGTAGATTATCGGGTTGTCTGTACCGCTATTGAGAAGTTGGTGGATAGTCGGGCTTCAACATTGAGCACCGACGTAGGTACAATGTTGATTCACTATACCGAAATGCTCAGGAGGCATATTGTGGGAGAATCTGAAATCACCAGGCTGTGTCGTCGTATTTATGCCCGACACCAGCGTGCGTTTGATCTGATTTACGAACACCGTATCAGTCGGCAGAAGGTTATTCGCAATGTGATCAAGTTGCTTATTGAACAGAAGCAGGAGCTTGTACTTGATCATAGCCAGGAACGGTATACCGGCTTTGGCGTGCGGGCTTGGGATGTGCCGGCGTTGATAGATAGCTCGGTCGGGGCGCGGCCGCGCCGGTTGTTAATTTTCGAGTTTGATACGTGGAATGATACGTTGCCGCTCCGGTTGCATATTGGGGCCGGGCCACAGGAGCTGCGCGAGAAATTGCTGGATCTGGCGATTGCCCATCAGCCACCCTTCTTTGTGGAGAAAGCGCAGTCGCCGGGCTTGGAGTGGATCAACATTCTGGAACGTAAGTTCCTCACCGCAGATTTCTATGAACAGGCCAGTACCGATGAGCTCGCTGAGAAGATTGTGCAGAATTGGACCGAGTTTATCAAGAATGATTTGCCCAAACTCGATGCGGTTCTTAAAAAGCAAGAATGGATATGGAAGGGTGTCAAGCGTGGGGCTTGAGCGTCTGTGAGGGAGCGCCAGGTATGCAAGCCGAAGGAATAGTCTGCTCCGTACAGGAGCTTCTCTATCCCGATAGTGACGGGCAACCAATGGCCAATACCACGCTTCAATTTGCGTGGATTGTGGGTATCAAAAAAACCCTTGCTGCCCTTTTTGCCGATGATCCGATGGTGTTTGTGGCCGGCGATTTGCTGTGGTATCCGCTTCCGGGGCGCGACGGACAACCGGCCGCCCCGGAAGCGGATACCATGGTGGTGTGGGGGCGACCGAAGGGGGAGCGGGGGTTGTACCAGCAACGCGGCCGCGCCGAGCGCAGAGCGGAACGAGAACGCCAGCACCGGGAGCCAGCAGAGAGGCGAGCCGAACAGATGGAAGCCAGACTGCGCGAAATGGGACTGGCCCCCCAGAGCCTGTTGAACGGATGACGACCCACGCTGCGAAACCATTATCCACCCTCCTGGCCGCCATACCCGATGGTCAGGTGTATGGTGCTACCGATGTCCCCATCACTACGATTGCCTACGATTCGCGCAAGGTACAGCCCGGCGGGCTTTTTGTTGCTATCAAAGGCTACCACAGCGATGGACACGCCTACATTTCCCAGGCCCGCCAGCGTGGCGCCGTGGCGGTGGTGGTTGATATGCGCTATGTTGACATAAATACTTGCCAGGGAATGGGAACGGTTATTGGCGTCGCCAATAGTCGGGCGGTGCTGGCCCCGTTGGCCGCGGCGTTCTACAGCTACCCGGCGCGGCGGCTTGGGGTGGTTGGCATTACGGGCACCAAGGGCAAATCTACCACCACCGCCTGGACAAGCCATATCCTGGAGCGGGGCGGCTATACCACCGGTTTTATCAGTACCGTAGACTTTAAGATAGGCCCTCGCCAGTGGAGCAACGCTCTGCGCCAGAGTACCCCGGAGGCGTTGGAGATACAGACGTTTCTGCACGAGATGGGCGAAGCCGGCTGTGACTACGCCGTGCTTGAATCCTCTTCGCATGGCTTGTCGGCCGCGTGGAACCGTCTGGGCCACTGTGCGTTTGATGTGGCGGTGTTGACCAACGTGACCCACGAGCACCTTGACTATCACGGTAGCGTGGAGCAGTACCGGCGCGATAAAGCGCGGCTCTTCGCTATGCTGGCAGAGGAGGAGCCCGCAGCACCCGCGCCCCCGGCTGCAACAACCGGCAAATACGCTATTGTCAATGCCGACGATCCCCACCACCAGATGTTTCTAGACGCGGCCCCACCAGCGGCCCACCGCCTTACCTATGCGCTACATCGGCCGGCCGACGTGCGGGCCCACGCGATAGAGCATACGCCAACGGGCAGCCGGGGGCGCGTGACAACGCCGTGGGGCGATAGCGCCTTTGCCCTGCATGTGCCAGGCCCCTTCAACCTCTCCAACGCGCTGGCCGCGCTCAGTGTCGCGCTGAGCCAGGGCGTACCGTTGGCGGTAGCAACCGACGCGCTCTCGTCCATAGGCGGCGTACGGGGGCGTATGGAACGGGTCGCCCAGGGACAACCCTTCGAAGTGCTGGTAGACTATGCGCATAACCCCGATTCCTTTGAGCAGCTTATGGCCATGTTGCGTCCCCTGACGCCAGGGTGTATGATAGCAGTATTTGGGAGCGCTGGCGAGCGCGATACCGAGAAGCGCCCCCTTCAGGGGGCCATCGCGGCCCGCTATTGCGAATTGCTGATCCTGACCGACGAAGACCCGCGCGGTGAGGATAGGGAGGCTATTCTTGCGGATATTGCGGCCGGCGCAGAACAGGCGGGGGCGCGGCGCGGCCAGGGGTACCTGATTATTCCAGACCGTGCCGCGGCCCTACGCGCCGCATGTGCGCGTGCAGCACCCGGCGATCTCGTTCTGCTGCTTGGCAAGGGCCACGAAGGTAGTATCGAATATGCCCACGGCAAGCAACCGTGGGACGAAGTGGCCGAGGCCCGCGCGGCCCTACGGGATAGCGGGTATGGCTAAAGTATAGGGATCCGTTTCAGCAAAGGGGTTGGGTATGAGAAACAAAGACACCGGTTCGTCTCAGGTGGAAGAATCGTTCCTGCATATTTTTCTCGTTGTTCTTGTTGTTATGGCGCTCGTTGTGGTAGGGGTCTGGCAGTTGACGACCGGGCCCCAACCGCTTCGGACGCTGGCCCAGGGGCAATTTACCATAGCGATTGGTGACACGGTGGAAAAGGACACGCCCGCACCGGGCGCCGGTACTATTGAAACGCCGGGGGAGGAAGACACCTATACCTTTTCCGCCACCGCCGGGCAATATGTCTATGTGAATATTCCAGAGCGCGAGGGCATGATGGCCTCTATTCCCTTTCGTTTGCTCAATAGTAAAGGGACAGAACTTCTGGGGGGAGCTCTTGGTACAGAGGCGAACGATCCGGGGCGGGTGTTTCTTGCCGAGAGTGGTACATATACCATCATCGTCGGGAATGAAGATGTGGAAGAAGCGCCGGATGTTGGCGAGTATGCCTTTACGCTGCTCGATGTGCCGGGCGATAGCGAATTTACCATAAATATAGGCACCAAAGTTGCCGGCACGCTCAAAACGGCCGGCGAGCGCGATGTGTATACCTTTACCGCGCAGCCGGGCCAACGCATCTTCCTGGATATACATACCGAAAAAACATCCGAAAGCCTGAAATGGGTGCGGTTAGAACTGGCTGATGAGCAGACTACCGTGCTTGGTGCCTACTATCTGGGGGGCGATGAGACGAACCCTGATGACCAGGATTCGAAAAATGCGATTACCTTAAGCGTGGGGGGAACCTACACTATCCTTGTGGGTGAGCTTGATTCAGACGCCACCGGCTCATACGAATTTCAGATCTGGGATGCCAATGCGCAGGAGTTTGCTATTGCCATCGGCGATACGGTCACAAGCGACCAACCCGCACCGGGGGCCGGGCGCATAGAGACCCCCGGTACCCAGGATGCCTACGTCTTCGCGGCGGCTCCCGGTCAAACGGTTGGCATTCAGATTGTGCGTTATAACGGGGTAGACCGGGTGGCGCTCAAATTGCTTGATGCGCAGGGCACGCAACTGGTGGAAACGACGCTACGGGGCAAGGATATTTCGCAAAAGCTAGATCGGGGGGGGCGCTATACAATCCTGGTTGGCTCAGATGATTACCCCGATACCGGTACCTACGAATTTACCCTGACCGGCGATACGCCCTATACCATGCAGGGGGTTATTCTTGACCAGAATAATCAGCCGGTTGAGGGGGTCACGATTACGCGCGGCGAGGTGTATGGCGACACAACCGATAGTGACGGCGAGTATGTCGCGGCGGCGTTGGAGGCGGGCCAGTATACGTTGACTCCCACGAAGGAGGGGTGCGACTTTTCGCCGGCGTCCATTGACGTGAGTGTGCCCCCCAACCAGTCCGACCATAACTTCCGCGCCACC
Source organism: Chloroflexaceae bacterium (assembly GCA_034437375.1). GTDB lineage: Bacteria > Chloroflexota > Chloroflexia > Chloroflexales > Chloroflexaceae > JAAUSY01. The sequence goes on from DAOTUK010000243.1 coordinate 16,679, forward strand.
TGTTCCAGCGAAACCTATTCCATCTCCGGGCGCATTGTTGATGCGGATGGCGGGGCCGCCGTGGGTGTGCTGGTGTCGGCGGGGACTACGTTTACCAGCACCACCAGCATCAATGGCGGGTACCTGATAGATGGCTTGAGCGAAGGTACCTACACGGTTACCCCTTCGCGCGATAATTGCGAATTTTCGCCGGCCTCTATTCGCGTATCCGTGCCGCCTGATGAGAAGGGGCATGATTTTGAAATGTCCTGTACAGCCCAGACCTATAGCATTTCTGGCAAGGTGGTAGATGCGGAAGGCAAAGCGGTGGTGGGGGTAGCGCTCTCGGTGGGCGATGATCAAAGTACGACCAACGGGGAGGATGGCACCTATACGCTTGGGGGGTTGCTAGGGGGGCGCTATACCATTACGCCCTCCAAACAGGGGTGTAGCTTTGCGCCCGCCTCGTTGACGGTCACGCTGCCCCCGGCTGCTGCCGACCAGGATTTCACCGCGACATGCCAACCGACGCCAACCCCAACCTCGCCCCCCACCGATACCCCGGCTCCCACCGCGACCCCCGCTGAGGGCGAGACGCCAGAGCCAACCCCCACCACCGATGGGGGCGGCGACGACCCCTACCCAGGGCCAGGTGGTGGGGATGAGGTAGCCTTGTTGCCGGTGATCAAGAAGAGTGGGAGTACCTCGCCGCCGCAACCAACGGCCCAACCCAACCCAACGCCCGGCAAGCCCACCGCTGTGCCAACCCCGGCGGCTCCGCCCGGGTCGCCGGCGCGACCATCTGGGCTCAAGCTCAAAGCCTTGAGCGCGACCTCGATACGGGTAACGTGGCAGGATAATTCAGACGATGAATGGGGCTTTGCGGTTGATGATCACCGCCCCCACTCGAAGCAACCGATAGTCTATCTCGTGGCCAATACCACCTCGTACACGGCGAAGAAGTTGACCCCGAACACGCGCTACTGCTTCGCGGTAAGCTCGTTCAATGGCTTTGGCTATTCCAACTGGACAGCGTGGGCTTGCAAGCGTACGCTCAAGAAGTAGTGGGCGCGGTACGGCGCACGAGCAGTACGGCGCGAACGGGTGGGAAGCGCACAGCGGAGGCCCCTGGGGCCTCCGCTGTGTTTGTGCATATTGGGATAGCGTGTACCCTACCGCGCCCAGGCTGGTTCGCTGCTGCTTGAGGTGGGGTGGTTTGTCAAGTTGGTAATCTCCATACCGTCGGCTGTTATCTGGAAAACAGCGTTGCCGCCGCTGCGGTTGGAGACAATCAGCAGATGGGTGCCATCGGGCGACCAGGCCGGCATCGTATCGTTGGCGGCGTGGCTCGTCAGGTTGGTCTGGCCGCTACCGTCGGTATTCATCACATACACTTCATCGTTGTCGCCCTGTCGTGCAACGTAAGCTATCAGCGACCCATTGGGCGACCAGGCCGGGTAATACTCTTCGACGCCGGGGGTATTGGTAATATTGGTCTGGCCATTGCCGCTGGCCCGCATAATGTAGACATCGTTGGTATTGCCCTCGCGGTTGGAGATAAAGACAATGCTAGTGCCATCAGGTGACCAGCAGGGGTAGGCGTCGTCAAATTCGTTGTCTGTTAGCCTGGTCTGGCCGCTCCCATCGGCGTTCATCACGTAGATTTCGCGGTTGCCGTCGCGGTTTGACGTAAAGACAATGCGCTTTCCATCGGGCGACCAGGCCGGTTGTTCATCGTTTGAGCCGTTGGTAGTTAGCCGCCCTATCCGCAACCCATCCAGATTCATGGTATAGATTTCGTTGTTGCCGTCGCGCCCCGAGCTAAAGATGAGAAAGCCGCCGCCCGGCGCCCACGACGGGTGGGTGTCTGGGGATGGGTCGTTGGTCAGGCGGATTTGCTGGCTCCCGTCCTCGTTCATCATGTAGATTTCGTCGTTGCCGTCGCGGTTGGAAACAAAGGCAATCCGTCCGGGCGCGGCCACGGGGGTGGCGGTTGGGGGGGCGACCGGGGCCGTGGTTGGGGCAGGGGCAGCGGTGGGGGCCACAACGTCAATTTGTTGATCGCTTATCCAGCCTTCGGTCTGGACGGCCACGTGCTTCTGCCCACAATCGGAGGTGGTGGCCAGTACCCGTACATAAATCCATGTTCGGGCCCCCCGGGCCTGGCTTTCCAGCAACTCAACTTGATCACCGGGGCACACCTGCCCAATGACCGTTTCCGGGGCCGTGCTTGGCTGTGAGCGCAGGTTGCCCTCCAGACTGATGACTGCTGGCGCCAGTCCGACGGGGGCGGCGGTGGGTTGGGCCGGCGCGGCGGTGGGTTGGGCCGGCGCGGCGGTGGGTTGGGCGGGTTCAATGGCTATAGCGGCCGGGGTAGGTTCAGAGAGCAGCGTTGCGCTGATCCAGCCTTCCGTCTGGGCCGCGACATGTTCGGGCACACAATCTGCGGCCAGCGTAGACACGCGGATACGCCACCAACCCGCCGCGGCGTCCTCTTCAAGCAAGACGACTTGATCGCCGGGGCATACCTGCCCGATAACCGTATCGTCGGCAACCCGTACTTCGGTACGCAAATTGCCGCCGTGTGTGACCAGCGCCATAGCCGCCGTGGCCGGTGGGG
>DAOTUK010000244.1:0-3067 GCA_034437375.1 Chloroflexaceae bacterium
GGGGGCCGGCTCCGGCGGGGTATCGCTTGTCCAGGTGGGCAACACGCCGATCATCAGTTCGTTAATGTCCTTCCAGCGCGTACAGCCAAGCATGCCAGGAATAGCCAGCATTTCCTCGTCGGTCAGCTCAATTTCCGGTGAGCTTTCGGTGACCAGGTAGGAGGGGAGTTCATCCAGGCCTCTCGCTTCTACCTTCCAATCCAGGTCTATCTGGGAGCCGTCCTGGATAGTGGGGGCGATAACAACCAGCCGGCGACAGCTTCGGAAGTTGGCCCCGCGGGCCTTGTGTTGGGAGAGGATTTCGGCGCGGTGTTCGTTCAGAAAATTGGTGAGGCTGTAGTAATAGGAAATGACCTGGTTGTAGGGGTTGCTGCGGCCCGGGTTAAGGCGCTTTTGTTCCCCGTTACTATCTTCCAAAAACCAGGGCCCGTTGACGCCGCCAATCACTTTGCCGTCGCAGTGTTTGAGCTCAATAAGGAAAATGGCGTCGCGCTTGATAATGGCCAGGTCTATCGTGCGGCCACCAACGGTAAAGTTGGTGAGCAGCAGATAGAGGCCCTCCAGCCGTTCAAGGCCGTTGGCCAGCGCAACAATGGTGCGGCGCTCGTTGGGGTGTTCTGGTTTTTCGCCTATCCATACCTGGACAGCCACGGTACGTTGCTCCTTATTCCTGGACTTCTTTTGCTAATTCCATGGTCTTGCGTAGCTCGATAATCTGGTCGCGCAGCGCGGCGGCCTGTTCATACTCCAACGCTTTGGCGGCCTGCTTCATACGCTGTTCCAGCTCTTTGACTAATTTTACCATTTCCTCGCGTGGAATGGTAACATCGGCACCCGCGGCAACATTTTTTCCGCCAACCACATAGGCGGCGCGTTCTTCGGCAACGCGCTTGCCCTGCTGTTCCTGGGCTATCTTGCGGAGCCGGTCGGTCAGGTCGCGCACCTGTTTGTCAATACTGGCCGGGGTAATGTTGTGGCGCTTGTTGTGGGCTAGTTGAATATCGCGCCGGCGCTGTGTCTCCTGCATGGCGGCTTGCATCGAGCGGGTGATGCTGTCGGCATACATAATGACCGTCCCTTCAATATGGCGAGCGGCCCGCCCGACGGTCTGGATAAGCGACGTTTCCGAGCGTAGGAAGCCTTCCTTGTCGGCGTCGAGAATAGCGACCAGCGATACCTCCGGCAGGTCGAGCCCTTCGCGCAGCAAGTTGATACCGACCACGACATCGTATACCCCCAGGCGCAGGTCGCGCAAGATTTCGACGCGCTCAATGGTATCTATGTCGGAGTGGAGGTAGTGGGTGCGGATACCAACCTCTTTCAAGTATTCCGAGAGGCTCTCGGCCATCCGCTTGGTCAGGGTGGTGATGAGGGCACGCTGGCCATTTGCAACGCGCTGGCGCACTTCGCCAATCAGGTCGTCTACCTGTCCGCTGGTGGGGCGCACTTCAATACGCGGGTCAAGCAGGCCGGTGGGGCGGATAATCTGCTCGACAATCTGCTGGCTATGTTCGCGTTCGTAGGGGCCGGGGGTGGCGGAAACGTAGATAGCCTGGTAGATGCGCTGTTCAAATTCGGGGAAGCGCAGGGGGCGGTTGTCCAAGGCCGACGGCAGGCGAAAGCCATAGTCTACCAGCGTATTCTTGCGGGAGCGGTCGCCTTCAAACATGCCGCGTACCTGGGGCAAGCTGATGTGGCTCTCGTCCACAAAGAGCAGAAAATCGTCGGGGAAGTAGTCCAACAGCGTCCAGGGGGCCTGTCCGGCGTTGCGCCGATCCATATGGCGCGAGTAGTTTTCTATGCCGCTACAGTAACCCAGTTCGCTGAGCATTTCCAGGTCATAGGCCGTACGTTGTTTCAGGCGGGCCGCTTCCAGCGTTTTGCCGTCGCGCTCCAGGTGTTCCAGACGCTCCTGGAGTTCGCGTTGAATATCTTGCGTGGCCAGGGCGAGCTTTTCTCTGGTGGTGACAAAGTGCCGTGCGGGGTACACTTCGATGCTTGTATGGGTGGTAAGCATGTCGCCCGTGAGCGGGTCTACTTCTAGAATGCGTTCAACCTCATCACCCCAGAATTCGAGGCGGAAGGCCGTTTCGCTGTTGGCGGGGTAAACGTCAAGCGTATCGCCACGCACGCGGAAGGTGCCGCGTCGAAAGTCCATGTCGTTGCGGTCAAACTGAAGTTCGAGGAGTTGGCGCAGCAGTTTTTCGCGCTTGCGTACTTCGCCCTGGTTGACGGTTACTTTTACCTGGCCATAGTCGTGGGGGGAGCCCAGGCCGTAGATAGCCGAGACGGAGGCGACAATCAGCACGTCGCGGCGGGTAAAGAGGGCCTGGGTCGCGGCGTGGCGCAGACGGTCTATCTGCTCGTTGATGCTGGCCTCTTTTTCAATGTACAAATCTTTGCCGGGTACATAGGCTTCGGGGGTGTATTCGTCATAGTAGGAGACGAACATTTCAACCGCGGCGGTGGGGAAGAAGTCGCGGAATTCGGCCCAGAGTTGCGAGACGAGGGTTTTGTTATGGGCCAGTACCAGCGTGGGGCGCTGTACCTGCTCAACAATCCAGGCCATCACGGCGGTTTTGCCTGTGCCGGTAGCCCCAAGCAGGGTCTGGTGGGTGTCTCCACGGCGCAGCCCTTCAACCAGACGCGCGATAGCGTCGGGTTGGTCGCCGGTCGGCTGAAAAGGGGATGTTACTTGCAATGGCATAGGCGTCTCGTCTATCGCCTCTGCTGGTCTGGGCCAGACGGGGGCCAGTATCCAGGTATACTGCTTGACTTAGTTCTATTATTATAGCGCAAATTGCGGTAGCGTGCATGGGGGATTTTTCTTACAGAACTATGACAATGGCTCACTATACGGGGCATATAGTTCCCGGCCTGTCTGGAGGGCTAGAAGCTCCTGGGGGAGAAATCGGGTTGGTTCAAGACCTGCATCAGTCCGTCAATCACACCAAGCACCAGCAAGCCCTGGCGCTCGGCCTGGCGCACCTGCGACTCGTCTACGTAGAAAGAGGCCAGTGCGCCGATCATCTGCTTGTCGGCATACTCCGGCAGGAAGGTACGGGCC
>DAOTUK010000245.1:0-19951 GCA_034437375.1 Chloroflexaceae bacterium
CCTACCCCGCCGCCCCCACCCGCGGATGAATTGTCCGCGCTAGAGATGGCCCGCCGCGCCCCCAATGATCGCGTTGCGTTGGCCCGCTTGCTTGATGGAAAGCGCGACGCCAACGCCATAGCCCGTACAAGCCCCCAGGATGTGCAGGTGGGCGACCAGGACACCTTCTGGGTCACAAACTTGTCGAGCCGCGAGAATTACGAGGTGACCGCCGAACTGCGCTACGCGGGGCCGGTGGTGCTGATGTATGTGGAAGAGGGCTTTACCGTTGAGCAAGCGGCGCTGGAAAGGGCCGCCCGCACCTTCGAACGCGACATCTACCCCCGCACCCGCGCCCTCTTCGGCTCTGAATGGCAACCCGGCGTAGATGGTGACCCGCGCATCACCATCCTGCATACGCGCAATATGGGCGACAACGCCATCGGCTACTTCTCCGCGCGCGACTCGCTCCCACGCAGCATCAACCGTTTTAGCAACGAGCGCGAAATGTTCTTTATGAAGCTATCGCCCGACCAGACGATGTACCTTTCGGTTCTGGCCCACGAATTGCAGCATATGATACACTGGAACGAGCAGCGGCGCTCTGCGACGTGGTTTAACGAAGGCTGCGCCACCCTGGCCCAGGACCTCAATGGCTACGCCAGCAACAGCTTTACCAATATCTACCTGTCCAACCCGGATACACAGCTTACCACCTGGCACAACCCCCCTGCGTCGGCGTCCCACTACGGCGCGGCCAATCTCTTTATGCGCTATATCTACCACCACTACGCCGGCGAAACGGGCCTGGCCCCGCTCCTGCGCGAGGATGCCAGCAACAACCCGCAGGCCTTTGTGGCGCTTGCCGCCCGCACCCGCCCGGATATTACCACCTTTGCAACGCTGTTTGGCGATTGGGCGGTGGCCAATCTGCTGAATGACCCGACGGTTGCCGACGGACGCTATGCCTACCCCGACAAGCAGCAGCAGGAAACAGCCGAGTCGTTCACCGCTCTGCCGCGCCCGGTACACCCCCTGAACGTAGACGCGCCGGATGTGTCGGGCGATGTCCACCAGTTTGGGGTAGACTACCTTGCGCTGCCCCCTGGCCCGCTCACGCTTACCTTCCAGGGCAATAGCACGATAGGGCTCACCAGCACCACCCCCCGCGAGGGCTATGCCTGGTGGAGCGGCCGCAGCGACAATACCATCGCCACGCTGAGCCGCGCCTTTGACCTGCGCGACATGTCGGCGGCTTATCTCTCCTTTGACCTGTGGTACGAGCTTGAAAGCGCCTACGACTACGCTTTCGTTACCGTCTCGACCGACCAGGGCCAGACCTGGGAAACGCTACCGGGTACCTATACCACCGACGCCGATCCCCAGGGGGCCAACTATGGGCACGGGTGGACGGGAACAAGCGGCGCTCCCGTGGGGGCCGCAAGCGATACTACCGATGGGGAGTGGGTACAGGAGCAGGTCAACCTCTCGCCCTACGTGGGGCAAGAGGTGCTGGTACGCTTCTGGCAGGTGAACGATGAGGCGATGAACCGCCCCGGCTTGCTCCTGGATACGTTCCGCCTCTGCGAGGACGCGGAGGGCCGCACGTGCCCATTTACCGATACGGTAGAAGATGGCCCGAACGGATGGCAGGCGGAGGGGTTTGTGCGAAGCGATGGCGACCTGGAGCAACAATGGGAAATCCGTCTGGTACGGACGACGAACGATGGCACCACCACCGTTGAGCCGGTACTCAGCGACGCGCGGGGGCGAGCCATGGCCCGCCTGGCCGAAGAAGAAACCGCTATCCTGGTGATAGCGGCCGTAACCCCCCACACCACCGAGCCGGCCCACTACCAACTGGACATTGACGCCCGCCCGTGACGGGTGATACCGGTGATGGGTGAGGCGTGCGGCGAGGATAAGTGAGGCGAACACGATGCCACGGAACAAATAGCAGGCAAGATGCCCGCGCTCCCAGGGTTTATAACGCCGCTCGCGTCACGGGCATTACTCCATCTTGTCCAGGTGTTGCTCGATAGAGTCTATATCCAGCATACCCACCACGCCAGAACTAATCGTTCCGTCGGGGTGGACAAAGAAAGATGTAGGCAAGCCACGCGCCCCATACTTGCTGGCTATCTCGCCTTGTGGGTCGGGGATAAGCGGAATGGTAAGCTGCTTTTCGCGCGCAAAGGGCTCGATTAACTGTGGTTGCATATCCTGGCTCAGCGCCAGTACCATAAAATCCTCATCCTTGAAGCGGTTCGCTGCCTCCTGAATATCGGGCATTTCCGCCTTGCAGGGCGGACACCAGGTCGCCCAGAAGTTAATGAGTATCTTTTTGCCGCGGTAATCGCTGAGCTTGTGGACGGAGCCATCCGGCAAGGTATAGGAGAAGTCGGGGGCCGGGTCGCCCACGCCCGGCGGGGACGCTTTGTGGTCAAGCAATTTACTGTTAATAGCGATGTTGGCCAGCGCATCCGCATTGGCCACGCCGGGGGATGCGCTATCCGTATCCGCGGCCGGGGCCGGCGCTTGCGGCGCTTCTTCAGCAACACGCTGGGCCGGGGTTGGCGTTGAAGAAACAATGTTCCGATTACCACACGCCGCCAGAACGAGCATCAGCATAGCCAGCGTTCCAGCGACCAGCAACCAACGACGGAAGAAAACCATATACATACCCTCACTACCACTGCTGCTACTCCCACCAGAAATCCATAGTTATTCGATGCGTCTGGCCTGTGGGAGGTTACCTCGCCCCGCGCTAGTAATATACCTGTACCGAGGTACCCACATCGGCCCATTCATACAACCACTGGGCATCATCTATGGGCAGGTTGACACAGCCATGCGACAGGCGATTGCCGCTACCAAAGAGATTGTGCCAGTAGGTGCCGTGGAGTGCGACCCCACCGCTGATGTACATCACCCAGGGCACGTTGGGAACATACCACGTTTCGCCGCCGGCCGAACCGCTCATCGTCTGGTTGGTGAGCTTGTCGTACACCGCAAAGTTGCCGGCCGGCGTGTTGAAGCCGTTGCGCCCGGTCGTGACCGGCGCATCGTACACTGGCACCTCGTCTTCGTAGGCATAGAGCCATTGCTTAGTCAAGTTTATCTCTATGCGACGCTTCCACAACATGTGCGACCAGTCGGGGTCGCCGGTTTTGCGCGGCCGCGGCGAGGTGTCAATACCATGTTCGCGGGCATATTGCCGCCCCAGATCGCTCAGCACCACCTCGTACAGCGTGTTCAGGCTAAAGGCGTGGTACTGCTCCTGGGTGCGATAGAAGGCCGGCATATCGTCGGGGTTATATTCAAACCGTGCCCGCTCGAAATATTGGATAATGCGGCCATCTTCCGCAACCTCTTGCCCAATGGGCATGCCAAAAATGGGTATGCCGCCGCGCCGCTCCCAGAAGTAGTCGAACTCGTGATAGATGGTATGCTGTGTTTCGGGAAAGTAGCGCAATCCGTTGGCCGGGTTGGGGATACCGGGGGTGGGGCCGCCGCCCATCAGTTCTGTACCAAGTAACCCAAGCTGTACTTCCCATTCGGTACCGGCCAGTTCCGGGTGGTGTTCCATCCGCACCCGTTCGAAGTATTGTACCTGGCGGCCATCCTCCTCCATCTGCTCGGTAATTGGGTAGCCAAAAATCTGTAGTTGCCCATGGGCACGCCAGAAATCGAGAAACCCGGTTTTGTTGCTCAGGTGGTGGCCGGTCTGGGGAAAGTAGACCGTGGTTGTTTTGGGGAGCAGGTTGGGTGGGCCACCCTGGATCACGTTTGAAATCAGGTGGGTTTCCTGGATTTGTTGGGCCGCGTAGACACGGCGGGCGGCCTCCTGGGGCGAGTGGGTGGGGGCGAAATCGGCTACCGACGAGGGCATAAACGTAATCCAAAGACAAACCAGACCAACAACCAGCGTAAAAACACCAATAATGGCATACCGATAGCGGGATTTCATAGGGATTCCCCCTGGTATTCAGAACACACATCTACCGAATGCGCCCGAAGGCGAGTATAGCATATCACGTTATGCCTATTGTATCACACTATGGCGTGTTTCCGTATGATACGTAGATACGCAGGAGCAACGGACGATGCTCCAACCGGTTGGAACCACTGGTCAAGGGGGTATTTGGGTACAACGGAAACGTGCTCAAGCAAGGAGGTTTGCTGTTTTTGGGGTATGGTAACGGCCAGGAAAGAGAACAAACGTTTTATCCCATACTGTCATCTGAATGTAATAGCAACCCTGATTGCATTGGAAAACCTGGGCGCGCGGGCCGGTATGGGGCAACCGTTACCCCGCGGGGGCGCTTTCGTCGTCGTTCACCAACGCATCCCAGGCCCGGATAATGGCGCGGTTGATAGACACCCGTTCGAGAAAGGATTGGCGCAGCAAGGGGTCGCTAATACAGACGGCGCGGTCTTGCACCGCCTGATAGGCCCAGGCCAACGCCGTCGTTGCGCGTTCTGGTTGGCCCAGAGCCTGCCACACGTAGTAGAGCGAGAGGTAGCCCTCGCGCAGCTCGTTTTCATCTTCGCCAGAGGGCGGATTGGTACCCCACGCCTTCCACACCTCTTCCACCAGCGCACGGGACTGGTCGGTATCGTTCAGATACAGCAAAGCGTGCGATTGGCGGATGCGGCTTGCGTGGGCAAAATCAAGCTCGCCTATCTCCTGGCGTATGGCTGCGGCAGTTTCCCAATACATCGCCGCTTGACGGGCGCGCGACTGCTCATCATCGCCGCCCCATTCCCACGTCCACTCGCCCAGGTGGTGCAGCGTGTACGCCTCTAGCCGGCGCAGGCCAAGCTCCTGGGCCAGTTTATGGGCCGCGCTATGGTATTCATAGGTCATCAGCGGCAGGCGCCGATCATCGCTAAATGGCTGCAACGAGAGATCCTCGGTCGAGTCAACAAACCGCCGCTCGTCCATCGTCTGGTCCTGGCGCAACTCGCGCCGACGGAGCGCGGCCAGGTCGCGGCCCGCGTTGCCCCACTTGGTCAGACAGAGCGCCTCTATCTGGCGATTGCCCAGATCCCTGGCCAGGTGTATACCCTCTTCCACATACTGTTGCGCCTGCTCAAAATTGCCAAGCGCGGTAGCCGTATCGCACATACTAATGAGCAACATCGCCTCGCCATACTGGTTGCCAAGCTCGCGCAATATCGTCAACGTCTCCTGTTGATACTTCTGGGCCATACTCAAATCGCCAAGCGATTGGTAGGCATCGCCAATTTTCAACAGGCTAAAGGCCTCACCGCTCCGGTCGCCCACCCCCCGGCGAATAGTCAACGCCTGGTGGTAATATTCGAGCGCCTGGCGCGGCTTACCCAGGTTGCTCTGTAGATTGCCCAACTGGTTGAGACTGGTCGCCTCGCCCCACTGGTCGCCAATGTCGCGGCGCAACGTGAGCGCCTGCTGGTGGTACGCTTCTGCCTGGGTATAGTCGCCAAGCTCTGCATGGGCAATCCCCAGAAAATTCAAGCTATGCGCCAACCCCTGCTGGTCGCCCACCTCGCGGCAATAGTCCATCGCCTGCAACCCCCACCACAACGCTTGCTGGTAGTCGGCCCGCAGTTCGGCATTGCGGGCCAGCAAGTTCATCGCCTCGCCAAGCAACTGGTAATCGCCAAGCTGTTTGGCGATTTTTATCGCTGTACGGGCGCTCTGGTTGGCCGCATCGTAGTTATTGGTAGACTGGTGATACTGCGTCCAACGGATCTGGACAAGGGCGCGGTGGTGCAAGTTATCGAGCGCTTCGGCCAGGTCGTGCAAGTGCTGCAAGTCATCTGCCTGGGACGCAATCTCGCTGTTGTGGCGGTATACCTGTTCGCGTTGGAGCAGCAATGCAAAGAGCCGCTCCTGCTGCTCGTGCGCTGGCAGCAAATCGGGGCGCGAATGCAGCAAGTCTATCGCCTGCGACAGATAGTTGATAGCCTCTGCATTGGCATATTTCTTTGCAGCAATCTTGCCGGCCCGCTCGGCAAAATCCAGGAAGAGGTGCCACTTTTCCGTATAGCGGTAATGGTCGGCCAGCAAGGGAATATAGGGGTCGAGGTTGGCCGCATACTCGCGCTGGTACCACTCAGCAACGGCCTCATGCAACTCTTGCCGATGGGCCATCAGCAAACTGGAATAGACCACATCCTGCGTCAGGGCGCTCTTGAACTGGTAGCGCAGCTCTGGCTCGTGCGATTCCAGGGGCGTAATGTTCTGCTGCGCCAGTATGTCGAAGTGTTGTACCACGTCCGGCTGCTCATCCTGCATGGGGTAGATACCCGCAACCACTCGCGCCGGAAAGACGCGCCCGACCACCGACGCAACCTTGCACGTCAACTGAATACCGGGCTGCAAGCGATCCAGGTGCGACTGGATAACGCTTTTCAACGTGGCCGGAATGGCCGTCAAGGCCTTGTTGCGCAATTGCCAGATACCCTGATCATCCAACACCAGCGCCGACTCATCGCGCAGCATACGCATCGTCTCTTCAACAAAAAAGGCATTCCCCTCGCTCCGCTCCGTCAACCAGTCCACCACATCGGGAGCCACCGGCTTGCCATCCATATGGCTCTTCGCAAGCTGTGCAATCGCCTCTGTCTCAAGCGGGTGCAAGCGCAAATCGTGGTGATGGTTCAGACCGGTGATGGTGTGGAAAACTTCTTCGCGCTCTTTCAGCCACGAACGCTGCTCCGACTGCGGCGGGCGATAGCTGAGAATGATCATGACCGGGCGCAACGCCGTGGCGCGGGCCACATCGAGCGCCAGCTCCCACGAAAGCGAATCGCTCCAATGCATATCATCCAGCACAATCAGCACCGCTTGCGCACTGGCGCGGGCCAGCAAGAGTTGGACTACCAGAAAGGTGAGGCTGTCGCGGTGTTGGCGCGGGCCCAGGCCGCGGGTGACCGGCGTGTCGGGAATATCCAATTCCAGAATATCGTTGAGCAAGGGGAGCCGCTGTTCTAGCGCCGGGTCAAGGTCGTACACCTGCTGGTGTATCCGCTGCTCGCGTTGTTCGGCGTCCAATACCTGGTCAAGATCGAAATAGTCCAGAAAGACCTCGCGCCAGACCAGATAGGGCGTCTGCTGGCCAATGCTATTGGCTGTACCAAGCAGCGGCGGAGCAACCGTATGCTCCCGTTTGGCAAGCTCGATAAACTCTTGCAGCAGGCGCGTTTTGCCCATACCACCCTCGCCCACCAGCGACACCATACAACCGCTGCCCTGCTCCACCTGTTGCAAATAGTTCATCAGCACGGTGAGCTCACTATCGCGCCCCACCAGCGGGCGGGTTTCGTGGGCAAAGGCTACCGCACGGGTGCCCGAAAATTTATACACCCGTACCGCTTGCGACTTCCCTTTGACCAGGAGCGGCGGCAAGGGCTCGAAAATCCAATGCTTCATCACCTCGTTATAGGTCGTATGGTCGCAGTAGGTCACGCCCGCCCCGGCCGCTTGCATCAACCGCGAGGCCAGGTTCACCGTATCGCCCATCACGGTATACTCCCAACAATCCGGGCTCCCCACCGGGCCGGCAAACACGGTATCGGTTGTAATTCCAATGGCCAGATTTAAATTCAGCCGCGTACCCACATCGCCCCCAGGCGCCCCCCCCTGGTTGCCCGCAACCGGCTCGTTGTTGCTCACCAGCTGTTGCAATTCGTGGGCACAGGCCATCGTCCGCATCGGGTCATCCTCGTGGGCCAGGGGCGGGGCCCCAAACAAGATCAGCAACACCGTGCCCTTATCATCTACGGCTATCTTATTCAAGCTCCCCTCATAGCGGTAGATGATTGTCTGGGTAGCCGATAAAAATGCCTGGAGTTTCTCCATGGCATGCGTGTCGTTATAATCGAGCCCACCGACCCCGACAAACATGGCACTCATCCGCCGTAAATCGGCTAACCAGGCTTGTTGGCCCGCCGCAAGCCGGCGCGTGATAGCAGCCGGCACATAGGAGTGCAGCACCTTCTCTGCGGCCTCCAACCGCTCTGGCGGCACATTGTCCCATGCATAGCGGGGCGGAACAATGCGACTGGGCACCGGGTAGATGGGCTGGGCCTCGCGGCCCATGGCCTTCTGCTTTTCCTCGTGGGTACCCTGCGCTTCGTCCAACACCGTCACACATTCGGGGACATCGTAGTGCTCCATCGCAACCAGCCGGGCCGCTTCGGGCGCAAGAATAACCATCCCAGGGCGGGCCTGGTTTTCGGCATTGGCGGCCTGCTCCATAGAGTCCCCCGCCACCAGATACTCCCACCGATTGAAGACGCCCCCGACGTGGGACACAAAGGTATCGCCGGCCCCTATGCCTATCTTCATCGCCAGCGACGCCGGGCCCACACTGGTATGCAGATTTTGAAAATCTACCATAGCCGCCTGCATATCTACGGCGGCATACATGGCCCGCAGCATCGCCTCAGCCAGCGATGTCTGTTCATCGGTACGAAACAACGCTAGAATGGCGTCGCCACTCAAGCGGATAACCAACCCGCCATAGCTTTCTACCTGCAAAATCATGCGCGTGAAATAGAGGTTGAGGAGGCGCGTCAACTCTTCGGCCCCATTGGAGCTGTGCCGCGTCAGGGCCTCGGTAAGCGCGGTAAAACCGCTAATATCGGCAAAAAGAATAGCGGCTACTAGCCGGTCGGCATGCGGATGGATAGGCACATCAAGCGGATCTCCTGCGATGACCCGCTGGTACAGTGCATGCACAACTGGCGCTGGTGCAAACGCGGCCAGTTCTCGTATCCGTTCCTTGCCCACCTTGTCGCACCTCTTGTTATGACGATACAGGGCGAGAGTAGCCCATGATACTCTCTAGTATAGCATTACTTGGGCATTCAACGGAATGCCGGCCTTTATTATACACTACGGTGATAGCCTATTTCGTAAAACCTGCCCCCGCAATTGTTCATATTGGGGTGATTCTTGGGAATATAAGCGTCCCGCCTGCACCGGGGCGGGCAAGATGCCCGCGCTCTCAGGGCACAGACGCCCTCGCCTGCACCGGGGCGGGTAAGATGCCCGCGCTCCCAGGGCACAGACGCCTGGTTGTCACCAATCGCCCCCCCACCAGCAGTTGACAATATTGAAAAGCGGGTATATGGTATGCATAATGACATTGGCCATAGCATGCCCCAGGAGAGGCCATGAACACCGTGACGGTTGTAAAAGTTAGCGGACGAGAGCTTGACGACCCGGCGTTTCTCAAAGCGCTCTGTGCGGTGCTGGCCCGGCTCCACCAGCGCACCATCCTGGTGCATGGTGGCGGTAAGGAGATAAGCGCCGCCATGGATCGCTATGGGCAGACGGTGCAATTTGTCGAAGGCATTCGGGTGACGCCCCCAGAAAGCATGGCCATTATGGAGATGGTGGTATGCGGCAGTATCAACAAACGTCTGGTAGCCCATCTGGTAGCCCACGGCAAGACAGCGCTTGGCCTGAGCGGGGTAGACCTGGGTTTGCTGCGGTGCGTTCCCTACCGCCCCGGTGGCGCAGACCTGGGCTATGTTGGCGAGGTCACCACCGTTGAGGTGGCCCTGCTGCATACGCTGCTGGATAGGGGGTGGCTCCCCGTGCTTGCTCCCGTGGCGCTTGGCCAGGACGACTACCAACCCTACAACATCAACGCCGACCATTATGCGCTGGCGGTTGCGGCGGCCCTGGCCCACGCCGACGAGCACCCCCAACCGGTTGAACTGGTATTTGTCAGCACATTGGCCGGGGTGCTGCTCAACGGCCACGTCGTCCCCCGACTGACGGCCCTGGAAATAGAACACCACATCCAAGCCGGTGCTATTACCAATGGGATGATACCCAAAGTACGCTCGGCCCTGGCCGCCCTGGCCGCAGGCGTGACAAGCGTACGCATTACCAATCTGGAAGGTCTGGCAGATGGAGGAACACGAATTATCGAAAGCGACCGGTGACATTTTCCGCGACCTACAACCACACGAACGCGACGAAATAGCCCACCAGATACACACTACCAGCTATCCAGCCGGGCACATTCTCCACGCCCCCGGCGACTATAATGAGCATGTCTTTATTCTCCAATCCGGGCGCGTGCAAATATACAAAAAATCGCTCGAAGGCCGTATCTTGCGTATTAACGTATTGGAGCCTGTGAGCGTATTTGGTGAAATCACGCTGATGAACCAATGGATGTACAATTGCTTTGCCGAAGCGATGACCACATGTGTCATCGGGACGATAGAGCGCCATACTATGCATGCCATTCTCCAAACCTACCCCCAGGTCACCATCCGGTTTATGGAATTGATGGGGCAGCGATTGCACGAGATGGAAAACAAGCTCGTTGATATTGCGTTTAAGAGTGTGCCACAGCGCCTTGCCACCATTCTTATCAACCTGGCAAGCACCTCTCCCCCCGACACGCCAACGGGGCCGCCCCCCACCGTCGCTCGCTATACCCACCAGCAACTTGCCGAGATGATAGGCTCCTACCGTGAAACCGTCACCAAGATTATGGGCGAGTTTCGAGAGGAAGGGCTTATTCGGGTGGAGGGAGAGCATATTTACCTGACCAATATGTCCCGCTTGCAGCAATTGATGCATGGGTAATGCATAGGTAACGAGATACGCCGCGCCCATCACAATGGGATCGCCAGCGACACACGGGTATACTCCGCGGGCACGCTTTCAACCGTGAGGGTACCGCCGATAACGGCCATCATCGTGCTATGCAAGGCCAGACCATGCCCCTTGCCCTCCCTGGGAGCGTTGCTGGTACCCATACCGACGCCATCATCGCCAATGCTGAGCACAAACTGGTCGCCACTACGCACCCCCATAGTCAGGCTCAGGGGACGGTTGGGGTTGTTGCCGCGTCCATAACATGCCGCGTTGCGTATCGCCTCGCGGGCGGCATAGAAAATAACCTCCGCCGTGAGGGGCGGTATCGTGCGGGCCGCGTCCTCTGCGTCCGGCGCAATATCCCAGGTTATCCTATCAAAGGCCTTGCCCAGTTCGTGGTCAACCACCTGGCGCAGCGCCCCGATCAACCCCAATTGCCCCACGTCCGACGCCGACGTCGCCGGCATCGTGTGCAACAGGTCGGCTATCTGGCGGTGAGTACTGCTCAACCGCTCCATTGCCTGGGTCGCCATCGGATTATCCGGTATGCTGCTGAGAAAGAGCATGGCGGTATGCAGTTCGGGTAATATATCGTCGTGGAGCACACGGCGCGTGCGGCGGTCTAGCACCTGGCTTTCCGCAAGCCGCTGCCGCTGCAAGGACATCAGACGGCGGGCCATCTCGACGCTGGCCTGGGTATCTATCAACCGCTCGCCCACTGCGCGGGCAATCTCCATCTCCTCCAGGGTATAAAGCCCCTGCTCTTGCTTCTCGCCAACCAGCAATACCCCGATCAAGCCGCGCTCGCTCCAGAGCGATATGGCCCAGGTGGCCCCCCCGTGGCGCGACGGATCAACCGCAACGCACATGGTCTGGGGCGTATCAAAGCGCGGGAGCAGTTCGGCCAGCGGAAGGTCGGGTATCGGCGGCGCTTCTTTGCCATTGCGGGTATAGGGTTGTACTGCCCCGACCAGCGCGGCCAGCGGGCCAATGGCGACCAGATAGGCTATTTTCGTTTTCAAAATATCCTCGCACAGCGCCCGCAGCGGTACGGCCGTATCTATCTCTGGCAAGGTAGTGGTCGAATCGGTGGTCAATTGTTCGTAGATGCGCTGGCTTGTTACAAAGGGGCGCAGCCGCGCCATACTATGCTCGCGCTCGGTAAAGTCGCGCCAGCTAAACGTTGCATAGCGGAGCGTGACCGCAATCGTCACCAGCAGCAAGACAAAGATCAGTGAGAGATCGAACGCCAGGATAGAGGCGACCAGGGCGCTATAGCCCATGGCAAAGGCCAGACTACTGTGCCAGTGGCGGCGCAGCCCCCCCCGCGGCATCACCTTATCGGTAAATATTTCGTAAGACACCACCGCCTTACCCACCAGAAACACGATGACCGCGATAAGCCCGGAGATAAACAGGTCGAAGGCAATAGCCATAGATATGGCAGAAAGCGTAAGCTGTGGCAGCGAGTTTGTTTGTACCGCGTAGAGAAACCACCCCAGAGCCCCGCCGATGGACAGGCTCACGACCAGCAACACAAACGACGCCACAATAAGCCAGGGGCGGGCCCGCTTGCGGGCCAGGTCGCCCATAAAGCGGTTCGAAGTCGTCGGGCGGAAGAGCGCCAGCAGCGAGAGGATAACACACAGCGTACTATAGACCGGGTAGACCATGGAAACGACCGGTACGATGCCGCCAATGGTCGGAACACCTATCCCTTGATGCAAGAGAACCTCGCGCAGCGAGGGGATGGGGTTGGCAACCACCAGCAAGACTAATGCACTCAGGCCCAACACACTGGTAAGCACAAACCACATACGATGTAGACGCGATTCCAGCGCCCCGGTATAGCCGACCATGACCACATACCACATATAGGGCGAGCTAATAAAGGGCAACCACGCCGCCCACCACCAGAACTCTATTTCGGCGTTGTAGGAGCCGATAACGCGCCCCACCACCGCCGTATGCCCGGCAAAGAAGATTCCCCCCACAATGAGGCCGATAGCCCCAACCCACGCCCCCCACCAGCGGCGGTCTGCATTGAGCAATACCGTCACCCCAAGCCACAGTAGCGTAATAGTGTTGAAGAAGGAAAGCAAAATATCAAGCCAGTCTATGAAATAAAGAAACGTTGTCTTCATATCAAGTGGTGCGCCATAGCGACGCGCTCTATCCTAACTATACCTCTGGATTATCTGCCAGAACTGGTGTCGTATACCTTGCCATACAGTACTAAACCATCGGGAGCCCGTCAAGCACTCAAGTGCGTCGAATCGGCGTCTTAAAGCGTTGGCAACCAGGGGGCCGATGTGGTGTAATAGGATCAACACAAGGTTTGAAGGGCCGTAGTACTGAAAATCAAGGAGGTGTCCTGATGACGATAACAACCGTACTTATTGCTATTCTCGTCATTTACGTGGCAAACAGTTTAACATAGAAGGAATGCACACATATGCATAGGCAACAGACGCGCAGACGGCGGCGGGACACGGGCCCACGCCGTCTGGGCATTTTTGGGCCCACGCGCCATTTTCCCTATTGTGACCAGGCATGCAATGTGCTAGAATAGAAAAGTATTCACTTGCGTTTTTCAATTGTTGATAGAGTAAGGTTCCAGGGTTGAACACAATTATCTGGGTGGGAGCTGGCGGGTTCCTTGGTTCAGTACTACGCTATTTCGTGAGCGGCGCGGTACAGCAGCTTTCGGGGAGCCTGAACTTTCCCTACGGTACCCTGGCGGTCAACGTCATCGGATGCCTGCTTATCGGGTTTCTATCGCAACTGGTTGAGATGCGCGGCGTGCTCAATGCAGAGGCCCGTCTACTGATTATGACGGGGTTGCTTGGGGGGTTTACCACCTTCTCAACCTGGAGCAACGAAACCATGACCTTGCTGCGCGATGGCCAGGTCGGGTTGGCGCTGGTCAATGTTGGCGGTAGCGTTGCTCTGGGGCTATTGGCCGTCTGGGCGGGCTATACCGCCGCCTATAGTATTTGGAGATAATTGGTATGGTACTCCCGGAAGAAGGCTGCTTGCTGCGTATTTTTATTGGCGAAAGCGACAAGCACGCCGGCAAACCGCTCTACGAATGGCTGGTGATTCAAGCACGGGCGTATGGTCTGGCGGGGGCAACCGTGCTGCGGGGGTTGATGGGGTATGGCGCACACAGCCGCATCCATACGTTCAAGATAGCGCGCCTGTCGGAAGATTTGCCTGTGGTGATCGAAATGGTTGATACTCAGGAAAAGTTGGAAGGCTTCCTTGCAACCGTTGAAGGTGCGATAGAAGAGGGTCTGGTAACGCTTGAAAAAGCGCGGATACGCCTCTATCGCAGCGGTAACCATGCGTCCGTTCCTCCCTCCTTCTCAGCGTGAGAAGAGGGCTTTTTTTGTTCGTGTGGGGGCACTTGCGCCCGATAGTAACGGCATAACGCAGTCACGAACGCCTCTGAAAATGGCTTTGGAAACCTCTATCGGGAGCAAGCGCGGATGATCGTTCGCTTGCTCGTAGTATGCTTGTAGAAGGTACTGTTTAGGAAGGAGTTTTGGTATGCAGATTCTCAAGATCTGGTTCAAAGGGGCGTTCTCGCTGGTTATGGTATTGATGCTGGCCTTTGTCGTAACGGCATGTGGTGGTGGGGGGGCGGCTGAGCAACCGGCCGCACCGGCCGCCGAGGAGGAAGAACCGGCCGCCGAGGAAGACGCCGCCGCCGACGACGAAGAACCCGCCGCCGACGAAGAACCCGCCGCCGAGGAGGAAGACGCCGCCGCGGACGACGAAGAACCCGCCGCTGATGGCGATTGGATAACGTTTACCTCCGAAGCCGGGGGATTCTCCGTACAAATGCCAGGTGAGCCAACCGAGCAATCGCAGACCGCCAATACGGCTGTTGGCGATATGAGCGTGACCATTTACCAGGCCGTGGGCGGAGAAAACCTGCTGTATCAAGTCGCGTTTAATGACTTTCCCGAAGGTATGGTCGAAATGGTTGGCGGCGACACCTCGGCCTTGTTAGAAAGCACGGCGGAAGGGGCTATGGGGGGAGCCGGTGGCGAGGTTGACTCGCTTGAGGATATAGAGCTAGATGGTCACCCCGGCAAACGACTCACCGGCTCTGGTGAATTTGAAGGGCAGCCCATGACGGTGGTTGGCGACTTTTACTTTGTCGAAGACCGTCTGTACCAGTTAATGGTGCTTGGCGCCACTGATGAAGTGAATGATGCGGACATTGAAGCCTTCCTGGATTCGTTCGAACTCACCGGTGAGTATGAGTAACAGGTAACTACCTGGGGGGAGGAAATCCCTGGGAGCGCCGGCGTCTCGCCTGCTCCGAGACGGGCAGGATGCCCGCATTCCCAGGAAATACCCCCATACCTGTGAACACGTACAATAGCAATCATTGCTGCTGGCAACAATAAGTACCGCAGGGGGGCACACATGCTTGCCCCCCTTTCTGAACAGAATATGGAGGAGTCCGGTATGGACAGAGGAAACGCTCGATTACCACAGCTTGTTGCGCTTATGCTCATACTCGTGCTGATGGTAAGTATCACCGCCTGTGGTGGGGCCGGCGGGGGTGGCAGTGAGCCACCAGCCGCGCCCCCGGCCGATACGGCCGAAACCGCCGACACCACCGAAACCGAAGCCGACAGCGGGGATGATGCCGCCGAAGAAGCGGCTGAAGAGCCTGTCGAAGAGGCGGTCGAAGAACCAGTCGAAGAGGCGGTCGAAGAACCAGTCGAAGATACGGCCGAAGAACCGGCAGCCGACACCGCCGAAGAAGCGTCCGACGAATTGCTGGATGAGGACGCGGAAGGTACCGCAGATGAAGGAAGTGACGCCCCAGACGGCTGGTACACTTTCACCTCTGAAGACGGCGGCTTTTCCATCTTGATGCCCGACGAGCCAGACGAACAATCGCAAACCACCAGTACGGACGTTGGCAGTGTAGATGTCACCATCTATCAAGCCAGCATGGGCACCAATCTGGTATACCAGGCAGCCTACAACGATTTCCCGGCGGAACTGGTAGATATGGTCGAGAATAAAGCCGACTTGCTGCAAAATACGGCTGAAGGGGCCATGAGTGGTCTGGGCGGAGAGATGGAAGAAACCGTAGATATAGAACTCGACGGCTACCCCGGCAAACGGGCCGAAAGTTCCGGGGAGATGGGCGGTATGGAATTTCGCGTCATTGGTGAGTTTTATCTGGTTGAAAACCGTCTCTACCAGATTATGGTGCTTGGCGCAACCGATGAAGTGAATATGGATGATGTAGAGCAGTTCTTTGCCTCATTTGCCCTGACCGACACGGCACCCGCCAGCACCGAACCCGATGCCGATGCCGACGCCGATGCCGACGCCGATGCCGACGCCCCCGATGCCGACGCCGATACCGACGCCGATGCCGACGCCCCCGCAGAAGAACCAGAGACGGCCCCCGCACCGGCCGCAACCGGCGACGACCTTGTTATAGCGGTAGGGGCGGGCGACAATCGCATTAGCGTGCTGACGGGGGGCGCGTGGGTTACCCCCGACACCGATGTCAACGTGTGCAGCACAGGCATAGCCCTGATAGCCCCCAACAACGCGCTGTGGGTTGGCTGTAACGACCTGATTACCTCAACCGACGGCGGGCAAACGTGGAGCCCGGTCGAGGTCGTATCGGGTTTGTCGCTTGGACAACAGGCCGTGCTCGACCCCCAGAACCGGCTCTGGTGGATAGAAAGCGACGTGATAACCGTACTGGACACATCGGACGGGAGCATTGTCGAAACCTACAACGTGACTGAGGTGACAGGCGAAGAGGGCTTTCCTACAGAACTCGCCGCCGTCACAGCCGACGGTACGTTGTGGCTGGCCGGGCTCAACATCAAGGGTAGCGAGCTCGTATCGTTTGATGGTACCGACTGGATGGCCTATGGCGAAAATGAGGATATGGGCCTTGAATCCTACCAGAGCCCCCAGGCCTTGTACGTCAATGGCGATGGCGCTATTCGCCTGGTCATTAGCGGCGGCATCTATAGCCTGGATGGCGAAACGCCCACCATGGAGATTGATGGGGGCGGGGTAAACCAGCTCAGCACCGCGCAAGACGCCATCGAGCTTCCCAATGGCGAGGTATGGGTGTCTTCGTTTGGCGGTATCGCCGTCTGGGATGGTAGCTCCTGGTCGGAGATTGGGCGCGAGGAAGGGCTGCCAAGCAAGGTTGTCTACGACCTGGACTACGACACGCAAGGGCGCGTCTGGGCCGGCACACGCTATGGCCTGGTGGTGCAGGATGGCAGCGGCGCGTGGCAGGTCGCCTTACCTTCCACCTCAGACATAGCCGAGTCACGTATTGCCGCTATAGCCGTCTCTGGTGCGCCAACCTTGCCCGCAGAAGGCGAGGTGCAGACCGGTTCGGTGACAGGCACGATTGTTGAGGGGGGCAGCCCCGTAGCCGACACCACCGTGCAAGTGTGTAATGAACCGGGCGCGTCGCTCTTCTCCACAACCCCGTGCGAGGATCATGCCGTAGCTGAAACGGGCACCACCGATGCGCAAGGCAACTTTAGCGTGGGCGGCTTGCCGCTTGGCACCTATAGCCTTTCGGTGGAAAAGCCGGATGGCGACTGGGTGAATTTCTCATTTGATGAGATTAACCTGTTTGAGCCGGGCCAGGAATATAACGTCGGCACGCTTGATATTGAGTCGTGAGCCGTCCCGGTTCACCCTGTTCTGGCGGGGCGCAGGATACTTGCGCCCCGCCCATGTTCTATACCCTCGCTAGAAACCACGGGAGCAAACGCGATGCGCTCTATTGAAGCACCGGCTATCTACACCCCCGCCGCGGGTGAGCACAGTATCTTTCTGGCCGGCGGTATCACGGGCTGCCACGACTGGCAACAAGATATGGTGCGGCTTCTGGCCGACAGTGATCTGGTGGTGCTCAACCCGCGGCGGCCCGACTTCCCCATGGATAACCCGGCGGCCGCCGAAGCACAAATCCGATGGGAGTTTGAGCATTTACGCCTGGCCGATATGATCGCCTTCTGGTTCCCGTGTGAAACGCTCTGCCCCATCACGCTCTACGAGCTTGGGGCCTGGGCGATGACCAGCAAACCGCTGTTTGTGGGCGTCCACCCCGACTACCAGCGCCGCCTCGATGTGGAGATGCAACTGGCCCTGGCCCGCCCAGATGTGCGGGTTGTCTCCTCACTTGCCGATTTACGGGCCAGCATTGGCGCGGGGCCCGCGCAGCCTGGCTAAATACCAGGTTCGGTTGATTACTTCTATTTGTTCTATAGCATCGTGTGCGTTCGCAGCACGTATCCTCGCGTCACGCCTCACGGTGCATCGCAGCACATATCCCCGCCTCACGTATCCTCGCGTCACGCCTCACGGTGCATCGCAGCACATATCCCCGCCTCACGTATCCTCGCGTCACGGTGCATCGCAGCACATATCCCCGCCTCACGTGTCCTCGCGTCATGCCTCACGGTGCATCGCAGCACGTATCCCCGCCCCCCCCGCTCAAGGTGTGCTATACTACTAGCAGAGGTTAGACCTGTTGTATCATGGATAACTAGCGTAACTGGTATAGCGAAAGGGTGGTGAGTCATGAAGCAGCGCCGCATTGCGCCCGGCCCCGGTCAGGAATCGGTGTGGGATTATCCCCGTCCGCCGCGGATCGAGGCCTGTTCGCAGCGTATCCGCGTCGTCTTCAACGGGGTCACAATTACCGATACAACCCGGTCGTGGCGAATGTTAGAGACAAGTCATCCACCGACCTACTATATCCCGCCCCAGGATGTCCGGATGGAGTATTTACACCCGGAGGCAGGCGGGAGTACGTGGTGCGAGTGGAAGGGGGCCGCTTCCTACTATACGCTGGTGGTAGAAGGGCGGCGGGCCGAGCGGGCCGCCTGGGCCTACCTGAACCCATCGGCAACCTTTGCCGATATGGCCGGCGCTATCGCCTTTTATGCCAGCAAGGTTGACGCCTGCTACGTGGGCGAAGAGCAGGTACAGGCGCAGGTGGGCGACTACTATGGCGGATGGGTAACCAGCGCGATTGTGGGCCCCTTCAAAGGCGGGCCCGGCACGTGGGGGTGGTAGCGGCGCGATAGCTCAGGGTTGGTAGACGCGCGTATCGGGTTTGAACGCGGCCCACGAAAACCAGAAGTGGTTAATGGCTACCACGGGGTCGAGTTGGGCACCGGCCAGGTCGCCACTCACGGCCTGGCCGTGCTGATTCCACGTGCTACCGGTGGTATCATCCACAATCTGCTCCCCCGTAAACGTGAAGTGCAAGGTTTGCCCATCAAACTCGCGGCTATAGGCGGCGGCCGACCCCACGTCGCGCCCCTCGGCCAGCGTGCCCGTGTCCAGCGCCGAGGCTGTACCGGGCGTCCAGAACACCGCGACCGCTTGATCCCCAACCGTATCGTTAATAACGCGCTCCTGCTCTAGCACGCGAAACGCATAGGCAACCGCCTCGCCGCCGCGTTCAATGGTGAGCACCCGCTCCATCGCGGAGAGCGTGCCCGGCGTGGGCGGCCCCTCGTAGAGGAAGGGCGAAGCGTTGATGTTGTCGTAGCCGGCGTAGGGGTTTTGGCCATAGGTGCGCTGGTGGCCGGTATCGCGCGAGAGCACCTCCCCCTGCGGGTGGGCGGCCTGGAAATCCTCCCACGCAATCAGGTCGGCCGGGTAGAAAGTGAGTTGGGTACCGGCCAGTTGACCGGCTATCCCCTCGCCGGTCGCCTGCTGCCACCACGTTTCGGTCTGGCGGTCGTACATAATCAGGTTGCTATAGCGCAGGCGGCCCGTTGTGCCAAAGTCCAATACCAGGCCGTTCACTGTGCGCTCAAAGACAATGGCCGTATTGCACAGCGGGCAGAAGGAGACAACCAGCGGCATACCGTCCAGCGTATCGTTGACCAGTTCGTGCCAGGTTAGAATTTGCAGCGGGTAGGCGCGGGCGCTATCGCCAACCGTCACCCGTACCACTGGCTCCAGTGGTGCAAGCCAGGTCGCCTGCGCTACCGAAATGAAGGCGGGGGCATCAATGGCCGGTATGCCATCTTTAGGCACGCCGCCGGACAGTATCTCGCTATAGGGTACAGTGTGTCTGCTGAAGTCGGTGCGAAATTCGCGTTCGGCATCGGCGGGCGGCTCCTCTGCCGGGAGCAGATCCGTTTCGGCGGCGGCGGTTGGGGCGGGGGAACCAGCGTCCGCGGGGGTGGAAATTGTGGCGGGCGCGTCGGGCGGGGGGGCAGCACAAGCCGCCAGCAGCGTTGCTGCGGCCAGCAATAGGACGACCGATTTACGCATATTTCTCCACATCATATTGTCATTATACCAGATCTGCCC
>DAOTUK010000246.1:0-25382 GCA_034437375.1 Chloroflexaceae bacterium
GTTGAACACAAAATACTCCGTGTGCCTCTGTGTCTCCGTGTCTCCGTGGTAAGAATTATTGTCCGGGGGGCGTACCGCCCACAATTGCTTGACAAATCGTGCATGCACCCCCCCGCGCCCTACCATTGACAACCGCCACACAACCGGGATAGAATACCAAAGGCAACGAGCAAAACCAGACCAAGAGAACCAGAACCTATGGAACAATCTATGACCACCCCCCCCGCAGCACAATCCCTCTTCAGCACCTTGCGCTATCTGCTGCGTACGATGCGTCCCCACCAGTGGACAAAAAACATCTTTGTCTTTTCGGCTATTGGATTCTCTGAAGAACGGCTCTGGCTCCACCTGGACAAAATCGCCCTCTCTCTGGGGGCCTTTGCGGTCTTTTGTATGGCCGCCAGCGCAATCTACCTGATTAACGACCTGGTGGATATTGAAAAAGACCGCGCCCACCCCCGCAAATGCAACCGCCCCCTGGCCTCTGGCAAACTCAGCCCCCACATAGCCATTATCGCTATCGTCATCCTCATTGTTGTGTCCCTGCCGCTGGCCTACCTGCTCGACCCCGATTTTGGCTTCCTGACGGTGCTGCTTACCTACGTCCTGATGCAGGGTATCCTCTACTCCTACTGGCTCAAGAATATCGTCATCATGGATATTCTGACCATTACGACCGGCTTTGTGTTGCGGGCCGTCGCCGGTACCGCCGTGCTGGATATTGTCATGACTCCATGGTTGCTGGTCTGTATGGGCTTGCTGGCGCTTTTCCTGGCGATTGGCAAACGCCGCCACGAGCTGATATTGCTGGAAACCGGCGCCAGCGAACACCGCCGCATTCTCAAGGAATACTCCATTCCGATGCTCGACCAGATGATGTCTATAGTAACCGCCAGTATTATTATGGCGTATAGCATGACCACCTTTTCGGCCCCTGCTGTGCCCCAGAAACCCTACCCGGTGTTAATGATGACCATACCCTTTGTTGTGTATGGTATCTTTCGCTATCTCTACCTCATCCACCAGCGCGACGGCGGCGCTCCCCCCGACGAACTGGTGTTGAAAGATGCGCCCCTGGCTTTGACGATCATCCTCTGGATGCTCACGGTTCTGGCGATTATGTTCTTCTTCCATACGGGGTAATCCCTGTGTCGGGGGCGGCGAGAGGCGCGGGCCGGTATGGCGTGACGCCTGCGTTCCCAGGCAATGCCCCCCAGGTGTGAACAGCTACAGCGTCACCCAGATTTGGTATAATAACCGGTATGAACAAACTCACCTTTATCAAACTGGGCGGTTCGACGATTACCGACAAGCGCGGGCAGGAGAGCGCAAATCTGCCCGTGATCCAGCGCCTGGCCGCCGAACTGGCCACCGCTCGCCACGCCTCCCCCGCGCTGCCCTTGCTGATTGGGCACGGGAGCGGCTCGTTTGGGCACTACTACGCCTCCCACTACCACGTACACGAGGGGGTATCCCCCGGCGGCGACTGGCTTGGCTTTGCCCTTACAGCCGGCGCGGCGCTGCGCCTCAACCGTATCGTGGTAGATGCGTTGCTACAAGCCGGCCTGGCGGCCCTCTCGCTACAACCCTCCGCCTCGCTCCATAGCCACGCCCGTACCATCCTCTCCTGGGATACCAGCACGATTGTTCAGGCGCTTCTGCACGGCCTCATTCCCGTGATTCATGGCGATGTCGCCTTCGATACGGCGCAGGGATGTACCATTGTTTCTACAGAAGACCTGTTCGCCCATCTGGCGCTGCATACCCCCCTGAGCCCTACCCGCATTATTCTGGTTGGCGATAGCGCCGTCTATACCGCCGACCCGCGCAGTACCCCCGACGCCGAACCCATCGGACTTATTACCAGCGAGAATATAGACCACGTGCGCCACCTGGTTGGGCAATCGTATGGGCACGATGTGACCGGCGGTATGCGCAGCAAAATTGATACCATGTGGAGCCTGATCGAGCAGGGACCCCACCTCACCATAGACCTTATCAGCTCGGCACCCGGCGCTCTCCAGGAGGCCCTGCTGCACGATGATATAGCCCCCGAAGGAACGCGCCTATGCTGGCAGAAGATTTCATAAATCGCAAACAAAGCACCTGGAAACGGCTTACTGCGCTCCTTAACCGCGCCCAGGTGGGCCTCGTTGGCCTCTCCGCCAACGAGCTGCAAGAGCTTGGCACCCTCTATCGCCAGATTACCTCCGACCTGGCCGTAGCCCGCCGCGACTACCCCAACCACCCCGTCTGCGACTATCTCAATGGTCTGGTGGCGCGCTCACATGGACAGCTTTACCGTGGTCGTAGCACCCGGATGCACGATGTCGTGACTTTTTTTACCACCACCTTTCCCCGCACCTTCCGCGACACGTGGCCCTATACGCTGGCTGCGTTCCTGATGTTTCTGCTGCCGGCCCTGGTGAGCTTTGTTATCGCCTACCGCGACCCGACCATCCTGGCGACCTACTTTCCCGGCTTCCAGGATGTGTTGCACAATATTGAACATGGGCACGAGTGGTGGCGGCACATTAACGAGGAGGGACGCGCCGCCTCATCATCCTTTATTATGACCAACAATATCCGGGTGGCGTTTCTGGCGTTTGCTGGCGGCGTGCTGTTTGGTGTCTTTACGCTCTATATCCTGGCGCAGAATGGTATCTTGCTTGGGGGAGTGGCCGGCGCGGCGCAAAAGTTTGACTTTGCCGATAACCTGTGGGGCTTTGTGGCCGCGCACGGCACTATCGAACTGAGCGTTATCTTTATCGCTGGCGGCGCTGGTCTGCAACTGGGCTGGTCAATGCTGCGTCCGGGCCTGCTCACCCGCCGCGCTGCTCTGACCAGTGCGGCCCGCCGTGCCGCCCAACTCATCTTCGGTTGTGTACCCTTGCTTGTCATTGCCGGCACCATAGAGGGGTTTATCTCACCCGCCCCGCTGCCGGTTACGCTAAAAATCCTCGTCTCTATCGGCTCCGGCATCCTGCTGTACGGCTACCTCATTTTGATGGGCAAGCAAGCGCGCCCCCCGGAATCGCGCTAATACTGTCCAGGTTGGCGGCGTTGCTTGTCGGCGGCAATGTGGATGGCTTCTAGCAGGTTGGGGTCAATCTCCGGGTTGAGGCGCAGCGCCTGTTCCATATCGCGGATAGCCTGGTCAAACCGGGCCTGCTCTTTGTATGCCAGGGCGCGGTACTGGTAGAAATAGGCGTGGGCGGGGTGGTTCTGGATGGCCTGGGTATAGGTTGCGATAGCCTTGGCGTGCTCTTCCAATAAGGCGTAGTATTGCCCAAGCGTCTCGTAGTAGGTAGGGGTGTTGGGGGCAAGCTGTATGGCGTGGGCAAAGTCGGCGACGGCCTCGTCGGGGTGGTCGCAGCGGACGTGGGCCCGTCCGCGCTGGTAGTAGTGGTCGGCATGGTCGGGTTGGAGCTTGAGCGCCTCGCTCAACCATGTTAGCGCCTGTGCATAATCCTTGTGTTCCATACAATCCTGGCCCATCTGGGCACAGGCCTCTCCCATATGGTTGCGTACAAAGATCAACGATTGGTCGGGGGGAGCGATAGCAAGCGCCTGTTGGTAGCTGGCAATCGCCTCGGCGGTCTGGTTGAGCATCTGGTACATACGGCCGCGTCGCTGGTAGGTTTCAAAGTCGGGGGCGCGTTCCAGAGCGCTGGTATAGTCGGTAATGGCGGCGCGGAAGTTGCCCTGCATGGCGTAGCCGTAGCCGCGCAGCTTGTAGGCCTGGGCATTGTCGGGGTCGAGCGCAAGCACGGTGTTCAACTCGGCCAGGGCGCTGTCGGGGTCGTCATTGTCCAGGGCCTGGCTCGCCCGCTCAAGGTGTTCTTTCCCGCTCATCGCGTTCGGTTCGGTCTGATTGGGCATCATTCCACCAATCCTTTCCGTGTTCTCCGGGTTGGCCAATATCGGGGGTTCCTCCTTACATGATACACCATCCTGTGACGGGTGCAGCGTGCGGCGAAGCGACGTGCCAGGAACGCCCCCCGCACTAGCGGAATAGCTATTGGTCATCAACCAGACCCGGTATCAGGTAGCATATAGCACGATGGGGCGCTGGTTTCTGCTTTTGGGAGACGCTTTTGTCTTGTGAGGCCCCTGGTCAGAAAGCATTTTGTAATGGGGGAAAGCAGGTGAAATCCCTTGAAATAGCATCTCAAGTGGTATATAATGGTCATGCTGTGGGGAAAAGTGGTGAAAAGTGGGGAAAACCCATGGCAAAATACGAAAATTCGTTCTTTTTCATGGAATTGTGATTATTGCCAGCCGGGGAGCGCGTCGGGACGCATACGGTTCTCGTCCCCTTGTAAGGAAATACGAGTGTGTTTTTAGGGGAGTTTGAACATAGTGTTGATGACAAAGGGCGTGTGGCGGTACCGGCCCGCTTTCGGGACGAAGTGAAGGGCGGGCTCATCGTAACACGCGGCTTTGATCATTGTTTACAAGCCTTCCCGCTGGCGACGTGGCAGACGTTGGCGCAACGTATCAGCGCCCTGTCGTTGGGCAACGAGGAGTCGCGCCATTTGCGGCGGTTGCTCTTTTCGGGTGCCGCCGAGGTAGAGCTAGATCGGCAGGGACGTATTTTGATACCCCAGGGGCTACGAGACTATGCTGGCATTGGCGAACGGGCCATTATTGCGGGGATGAACACCTACTTTGAATTGTGGTCTGAAGCGCACTGGCAGTCGGTATTATCGGCGCTCGATAGCCAGTCGGGGCTTATGGCCGAACAGTTGGCCGATCTGGGTATCTAGCAGGATGGTCTATACGCATATATCCGTTTTGCGCGATGAGGTGGTGGCGGCGTTACAGCCAGTGCAGGGCGGGCGATATATTGACGGAACAGTTGGCGGCGGCGGCCACGCAGGGGCGCTGTTGCAGCAGATACAACCCGACGGGCAGATTATGGGCATTGATGCCGATCCGATGGCGCTTGAGGCGGCACGGCTTCATTTCCAATCGCTGCCCGTTGTTGTGTCTTTACCACCTGGTTGGATACTGGTTCATGGACATTTTGACGCTCTTGGCGAATTGGCGCGGGCCAACGCCTTTACCCAGGTACATGGGATTATGTTTGACCTTGGTGTCTCGTCGTACCAATTTGATACCCCGGAGCGGGGGTTCTCGTTTCAGGTGGATGGGCCGCTGGATATGCGGCTTGACCCGACCAGCGGGGAATGCGCAGCCGACTTGCTGGCGCGCCTGGACGAGCGCGAACTAGCCGACGTCATCTATCGCTATGGTGAGGAGCGCCACTCGCGGCGGATTGCGCGGCGGATTGTGGAGCGGCGGTGGCAAAAACCGGTGGAGACAACCGCCGACCTGGCCGCGCTGGTGGCGGCGGCGGTACCGGGGCGGCGGGGGGCCATACACCCCGCCACGCGCACATTTCAAGCCTTGCGCATTGCGGTCAACCGCGAGTTGGAACGGTTGGAGGCCGCACTGCCGCAGGCGGTGGAGTTGCTTGGGGTGGGTGGGCGTCTGGCTGTTATCAGCTTTCATTCGTTGGAGGATCGCATTGTGAAGCACTATTTCAGAGCCGAGTCGGGCTATGGGGGGAGCGCCGCAGAGGGTACGCCGGTGCGGTTGCGTATCGTGACCAAGAAACCCGTTGTGGCGGGAGCGGACGAGGTGCGCCGCAACCCGCGCAGCCGGAGCGCAAAGCTCCGCGTGGCAGAGCGCGTCGCGGAGGGGGGGTAAACCATATGGCTGTCCATGCACGTCCCTTTACCCCCTTGCAGCAGGCGCGGATGCGTCGCAGCAAACTGTTTCGCCATTGGCCGCTAGATCGGGGGCGCTACTTGCTGGCCACTATCCTGCTACTGTGCTTGATGAGCCTGCTCACGCTTGGGCAAACCGGCGTTGTGGCCACCAGGGGCTACGCTGTGACCAATCTTGAAATGCAGCACCGCGAACTGATGCGCGTGCATAATCAACTTGAGGTGCGCTATGCTGAAGCGCAATCGTTGGGGCGTATTCGCAAGCGGGCCGAACAACTGGGGCTCCGGCCAATCCAGGCCGAGCAAGTGCGATATATGATGCTGGAAGCGCACCCCCATATTGCCAACGAATCGCCGCGCGTGCGGGTTGAGCGCGAGCTTGCCGAAGGGAGCCAGACCGGTCTGGATGATGGGAATGGGGAATAATTCTATGGGAGTGATGGGGCTGTAGCCTCTATGGTTACCAGAACACATGTCCACGTACAGAACCAGCGAGGGGGCGTACAACAGCGGGATGGCGTTGTCATTCCGCGTTGGCGTGTTTATGCGGTATTTCTCGTGGCGGTCGTCGTAGTGCTGGTCGTAGCGGTGCGTCTGGTTGATCTTCAGGTGGCCCAACACGCGCATCTCTCAGAGATGGCCCGGGGCGAAATTTATAACCAGATTGTCTTGCAACCAGATAGAGGGGCGATTACCGATAGCCAGGGCAATATTCTGGCGCTAGATGTGGAGCATCAGAGTTTGTGGGTCAACCCGCTCTTATTTTCTGAGGAGGAGGCGCCACGTCTCGCCCTGACCCTCTCGTCCCTGATTGACAAAGACCCGCGTGACCTTGAAGCGGTATTGACAAACCACGCCTACGAGTGGGTGCGCCTGGCCCGCTGGCTCGAGCCGGACGTTGCCGAACAGGTAGCCGCGCTTGGCGATACGCGCCTGAACCTGGTATATGAGCCACGCCGCATCTACCCGCAAGAGACGTTTGCGGCCCATGTGATTGGGGCCGTCAACCATAATGGTGACGGTATTAGCGGCGTCGAGAGCTTTTACAACACGCAGTTGAAGGGCATTACCGGCACATTGGAAGCGGAGTTTGACGGACGCCAGCACCCCATCGCCATCGCGCCGCGCCAGAACCGCCCGCCACAGCATGGCGTGCAATTGCAGTTGACCATAGACCCGCTGGTGCAGTACGTCGCGGAGACAGAGTTAAAGCGGGCTGTGCAGGAGCATCAAGCCAGCAGCGGAACGGTACTTGTGCTTGAACCGAAGACGGGCGCCGTGCGGGGTATGGCCACGTGGCCCGCGTTCGACCCCAACCGCTATACCGACTATTCGGAGGAGATCTATAGCCGCAACCCGGCCACCAGTTCCTTGTACGAGCCGGGCAGTACCTTCAAGATGTTTGTTGTTGCGGCGGGGCTACAATCGCGGGCCTTTACCGCCGAGACGCAGGTAAACGACTCCGGCATCATTCAGCGCGGGGATATGCGTATTCATAACTGGAACTATCGCGGCAATGGGATGATCACCCCGGCCGATATGCTCTACTACTCAAGCAACGTGGGAGCCGTCCAGTTCAATGAGTTCATGGGCGCCGAGACGTTCTATTCCTTTGTTGAAGCGTTCGGGTTTGGTGCGCCCACCGGCATAGATCTGGGGGGCGAAGAAGTTGGGATTGTGCATGACCCGGCGGCCGCGGACTTTAGCCCGGCCACCTTTGCAACCAATTCATATGGCCAGGGGGTGGCGGTGACGCCGCTTCAGCTTGTACGGGCCGCGGCTGCGCTGGCCAACGATGGGCGATTGATGCGACCCTACGTCGTGGAACGCTACTGCCGACAGGGTGCGGTGGATGAGGAGAGTAGCGAAGTATTGGAAGAAGAGGGAGGGGGAGAATGTGTTACGACCCAGGCAGAGATGGAAGCACAGGTTGTCGAACCGGGCGTCGCGTGGACAGTACGGCGCATGCTTGCCCGCTCGGCCAATCACTATGCGCCTATTGTGTGGGCCTCACGGACTGGGAGCTACGCCGACCAGTGGCTCGTACCGGGCTACGAAGTATGTGCCAAAACGGGAACAGCCTCTATACCGCTGCCGGGGGGTGGCTACGACCCGACGTACGTGATAGGGTCAGTCGTCGGATTTGCGCCCTCCGAAGATGCACGCTATGCCGTTCTGGTGAAGATAGATCGGCCCAGGGGGGATGTGTGGGGGTTGGGATCGGCGGTCCCGGCGTTCTACCGTATTGTTGATCAGTTGATGCGCTATGAGCGCCTTGCGCCCGACCCCTCGCTGATGAGCGCCGGCCAGGCCGATTGGTAGGCGGGGGGGAGCCGGGCGGTAATCTGTCATGAGGAAAGGAGTTTTTATGCTACAATGCCCTCCATCAGGAACGTTTAAACGGGTACAAGGGTAACCGTGGGCGTTGCTGTGGGTATAAAACGGAAAAACCCATTGGCATCAGGGTATTCTGACGATGGGTTGACTGGCGTGAATGGAGGAGGGCGTGCTACATCTGGCCCATGTCCTGAGAGGTGTTCAGTCGGAGGGGGCGGCGGTGGTGCCATCGTTGCCGTCGGCGTGGGAAGCGCTGGCGTTTACCGAGGTCGTGACCGACTCGCGGGAGGTCGTCCCAGATGCGCTGTTTGTAGCGCTGGCCGGGGCGCGTACCGACGGACACAATTTTCTAGGAGATGTTGCGTCGCTTGGGGCGCGGGGTGCGCTGGTGCGTGCGGCAGTTGTCGCAGAACGCGGCCTGGAGCTAGAGACGCATATACAACGGCCATGCGTGGTAGTAGACGTCACCCAGGAAGCCAACCCGCTGGCGATCCTGTCGCAGTACAACGGGATATTACATAAAAATATATTTCTACTGATTGCCGTTGATGATCCCTTACTGGCGCTGCAACGTCTAGCCCGCTACCATCGCAATCAGTACACGCTTCCTATGGTTGCTATTACCGGAAGCGTGGGGAAGACCTCGACAAAAGAGGTCGCGGCGGCCGTATTACGACGTCGTTTCTGTACCTTAAAAAATAAACGGAGTTTTAACAGTGAGGTCACATTGCCTGTGACGCTCTTGCAGCTTACGGCCGAGCACGAGGCCGCAATAGTGGAAATGGGCATGTGGATGCCGGGGGAGATTCGTTTGCTGGCGGATCTCGCCCGGCCTCACATTGGCGTCGTGACGAATATTGGGCCATCACACCTGGAACGTATGGGCAGTATGGAAGCGATTATTCGGGCCAAAGCAGAACTGCTTGAAGCGTTACCGCCCGACGGGGTAGCCGTGTTAAATGCAGATGATGCTTCGGTTGCTGCGATGGCTTCATGTACCCAGGCGCGCGTCTTGCGGTATGGCATGAGCCCGGCCGCCGATGTATGGGCCGACGCGGTAGAGAGCCACGGCTTGTCCGGGGTGAGCTTTCGGGCCCACGCCGGCGGCGAGTCGGTCGCTCTGCGGCTGCCACTGCCGGGGGCACACAACGTTTCCAATGCGCTGGCCGCTATTGCCGTAGGTCTGGAACTGGGCGTCTCGTGGGAGGAGATACAGGCCGGTTTGCAGGATGAAACCGCGCATATTCGCTTACGAGTTGTACCGGTCACACATGAAACGTTGTCCTACACCATTCTTGATGATACCTACAACGCTTCGCCAATGTCCTCGTTGGCAGCACTCAACCTGCTTGCCGAATGTGGCGTACCAGAGCAACGCCTGGCCGTGCTTGGCGATATGTTGGAGCTTGGTTCGTGGGCCGAAGAAGGCCATCGGGTTGTCGGACGACGGGTAGCAGCGGTAGCCCATCATCTCGTCGCGGTTGGCCCGCGGGCCCGTTGGATTGCAGAAGAGGCGCGGCAGTGTGGTATGGCGGAAGAAGCGGTGACGTTCGTAGAGCGTAGCGCCGAAGCCGTGCCCGTGGTCAAGCGTCTGGTACAGGCCGGAAGTTATGTTCTGGTCAAAGGTTCGCGGGGGGTTGAGATGGATCAGATTGTGGCGGCTCTCACCACCGGCGTGCAATAATTGGGAATTTTTTCGTCTGGGAGGTTTTGTGAATTTACTGCATGCAGTGTTAATCCATGATGTGGCGCGGGCCCTGTTGCTCGCGGCAGCGGCATTTCTGCTGATGTTACTAGCCGAGCGGTGGTGGATACGCTTTGCGCGGGCTAACAACCTGGGCAAACAGATCCGGGTTGATGGCCCACAAAGCCATATGACCAAGATGGGCACCCCGACCATGGGCGGAATCGTCATCGTCGCAACCGTGGTGGTGCTCACTATTCTGTTTAATCTGGTAGATCGCTGGTCTATCTTGCTGCCGGTGGGGGTGTTGATTAGTTTTGCTGTGCTTGGGGCCGCCGATGATTTTATGACGGTGACAAATTCACGCGCCAAGACGTATGGCTTTACCATCAAGCATAAGTTCTTGCTGATGACCGCTATTGCGCTGGTGGCCAGTTTAATCCTCTACCTGCCGGCCCCCTTTGGCTTGAGCCACTCTGGTCTGGTGCGGGTGCCCTTTGTGGGTACGGTCAATATCGGGTTCTGGTTCATTCCGCTGGCTACCTTCTTGATTGTAGGCACAGCCAACGCCGTGAACCTGACCGACGGTCTGGACAGTCTGGCGGGGTGGAATTTGACGCTGGCCTTTGTGTCCTATGGCGTAATGACCTTTTTATCGCAGCCGCTTTTAACCAATCTAATGGTCTTTAGCTTTACGCTGGCGGGGTCGTGTGCCGCGTTTCTCTGGTACAACGCCCACCCGGCCCAGGTTTTTATGGGCGATACGGGGGCCCTGGCGCTTGGGGCGGTGCTGGCTATTGTCGCGCTCCAATCGCAGCAGTGGATATTGCTGCCCATTGTGGGGATTATCTTTGTGATAGAGGCGGTGTCGGTCATTATCCAGACCACCTATTTTAAGTGGACAAAGCGCCGTTTTGGAGAGGGTCGGCGGGTGTTTAAGATGGCCCCCTTGCATCATCACTTTGAATTAACGGGGTGGAGCCAGACGCAGGTAACACAGCGGTTTGCGCTTATCGGGGCGGTGGCGGCTATTGTGGGTATCTCTATGGCGTTGACGTTTGCGGCGGCCAATGGCACCTCGCTGGAGGTAGCGCCGGCTATGACAGCGATACCGGTAACGCAGGCAGAGGGATTGTGAGACGGGGCGACCGTGAGGCGAGGACGTGAGGCGAGGACGCGAGGCGAGGACGCGGGGACGCGGGGAGACGAGGAGGCGAAGAGGCGGGGACGCGGGAAGACGAGGAGGCGAGGACGCGGGGACGCGGGGAGACGGGGAGGCGAGGACGCGAGGAGGCGAAGCACCGTAGCATCGCTTCACCGTAGCATCGCCTCACCGTAGCATCGCCTCACCGTAGCATCGCCTCACTGTAGCATCGCTTCACCGTAGCATCATAAGAGATGGGGGATTGATGAAGGGTACGCGGGTGCTGGTCATGGGTCTGGGGGTTCACGGGGGCGGCCTGGGAGTGGTGCGCTGGTTGCTGCGCCAGGGGGCCTGTGTCACTGTGACAGATATGGCCAGTGCTGAGAGATTATCGGTGCCGCTGGCCGCGCTTGAGCAAACGATGCGCGAGGAGGCCGTAGCCGCGGATCGGGTGCAGTATGTCCTTGGTGCGCATCGCGCCGACGATTTTGTCAGCCACGATATGCTGGTCGTCAACCCGGCTGTCCGCCCCGACTCGCCCTGGGTGGCCATGGCGCAACGGGCGGGGGTGCCAATTGAAACGCAGATGACGCTCTTTTTCCGCGCCTGTCGCGGTCGCATTCTGGGGGTAACGGGAACCAAGGGAAAGACGACAACGGCCCTATTGGCGGCGGCTATGTTGCGGCAGCACTACCCGGATACGGTCGTAGCCGGCAATATGCGCGTATCGGCCCTGGATATGCTCGATCAGTTGCAACCAGAGACGCCGGTGGTGCTAGAGCTGAGTAGCTTTCAACTGGTTGGCCTGGGGCAAGCCGGGCTAAGCCCGCGCTATGCGTGTATTACCAATTTCTCGCCCGACCACTTGAACTATCACGACACGATGGAAGAGTATGCGCGGGCCAAGCGGCAAATTTTTTGGCACCAGGAGTCGCCCAGTGTGGTGGTACTCAATCATGCGGAAGTGGATTTCTGGCTTGCCGGGCGCGGGTATGGCGGCTCGGAGGGGGCCCACTCGGCGGTGGTTACCTTCAGTACCGCGGGAGACAGCGGCGCCGATTGCGTGCCCACTCGTGATGGGGGGGTAGTCTGTTATGGCGAACGGCTCTTTGACATAGCCGATATTCGCCTGCCGGGTGAGCATAACCTGGCCAACGTGCTGGCCGCCACGGCGCTGGTGCATAGCTTTGGATTGGAGCGCTCGGCGTTGGTGGCCGGCGTGCGCGGTTTTGGCGGGGTAGAGCATCGTCTGGAAGTGGTGCGCGAATTGGATGGGGTACGCTATGTCAACGATACCACGGCCACCAACCCGGCCGCGGCGCTGGCCGCGCTCTCTAGCTTTGATGCGCCGCTGGTTTTTATCGCGGGTGGGGCAGACAAGGGGTTGGAGTTTGGGGCGTTGCCGCGCCGTATAGTGGAGCGGGTGCGGGTGCTGGTGTTGCTGGATGGGAGCGCCACGCCGCGGCTAGAGCGCGAAGTGCGCGAGGTATTGGCGCAGGGGGGCGGTGGGTGTTTGCAAGCTATCGTGGGGCCCTTTGACGATTTTGGGGCCGCGATTGCGGCGGCGCGGGAAGAGGCGGCGGCGGGGGATGTGGTATTGCTCTCGCCGGGCTGCGCCAGTTTTGGGATGTTTCGCAACGAATTTCATCGTGGGGATGAGTTTCGACGGATCGTACAGTCGGAGTTGTTATAAGGAGTCGCCGGAGTGGTGGCGGCTCCATGGGTGATGGAGTGGCATGGTTGATGAGCCACAAATGGTACGGTGGTATCCGGAAACCAACCGGGCGTGGGCGACGTGGGTTCTGCTGGCGTTAAATGTGCTGGTGTATCTGGCGTCGGTGGCGTTTGGTATTTTCCTGCAAATCCAACCAGATTTATCCGTTACATGGTGTCCAGCATGGATTCATCCTTCTAGCTGCAATCTCTTCCTGATGGGCTGGAAAGACAACGAGATGATCTACCGCTACGGGCAGTACTGGCGTCTGTTGACCGCTACGTTCTTGCACGGCGGGATTATCCATCTGCTGGTCAATGGTCTGGGTATTTACGTTATCGGACGACAGACCGAGTATGTGTATGGGACAGGGCGCTTTGTGGCGGTCTACTTTGTATCGGGGTTGTCGGGCAGCGTGTTGTCCTATGCGTTTAATGCCGCCCCGGCCGTAGGGGCCAGCGGGGCCTTGTTTGGGATTGTGGGGGCGCTGTCGGTCTTCTTTTACACCACGCGCAACCTGCTTGGCGAGTTTAGCCGCTCGCAACTGCAAGGCATGATAGTGCTGGTGGTTATCAACCTGTTCTTTGGCTTGAGCGTAAGCGGTATTGACAATTTTGGCCACATTGGCGGGTTGATAGGCGGGGTAGCCAGCGGGTGGTTGCTCGTACCGCGCTACCGCGTAGACACGCGCTTTCTACCGCCGGTGGTGGTGAAACAGTCCCTTCCGCTGATGTGGGTGGGCGTTGCTGGTTTGTTTGTCTTGTTGGGGGTGGCCGTGGCATTTATCCGGCCGCCGTTGTAGGAGTAGCAGGGCGTATGATTGACCGCACAACCCGCAAACCGGATTATGTACTGCTAGTAACAGTAGCGGCGCTGGTGGGGACGGGACTGGTGATGGTCTATAGCGCCAGTTTTGTTGAAGCCTATACGTTGCACGAAACGCAGTTTTACTACCTTGTGCGGCAGTTTGTGGGGGCGGTGCTTGGCATCGGGGCACTGCTGGTAATCCAGCGGGTGCATTACAACACGTGGCGGCGCTACTCGGTGCCCTTGCTGGCGGGGTCGTTGGTGTTGCTGGTGCTGGTGCTGGTGTTGCCAGAGTCTATGACCAAGGTCAACGACTCGCGCTCGTGGATACGCTTTGGGGGCGGGTTGCTCAGTATCCAGCCATCCGAAATTGTCAAGCTCACCATGATTATCTACATTGCCGACTGGCTCTCGCAGCGCAGCGACCGGCTCAGCAACGTGAACTATGGGCTTATTCCCTTCGCCGTTATCCTGGGTATTGTGTGTGGTCTGGTGATGTTAGAGCCCGACCGCGGCACGACGCTGGTACTGCTGGTCATAGGCGGGGTCGTCTACTTTGCGGCGGGGGCCAATCTACTCCACCTGTTGGGGGCGGGCGGTCTGGGGGCCGCGGCGTTCTGGGGGCTTATTCAGTTAGCCAACCACAACGCCCGTATTGCGGCTTTCAAAGACCCCTGGAAGTATTACAACACCTTTGGCTACCAGCCTATCCATTCGCTCTATGCGCTTGGCAGCGGGGGGGTGTTTGGGGCCGGGCTTGGCCAGTCGCGGCAAAAATTCCAATGGTTGCCCCAGGCGCATACCGACGCTATTTACGCCATTGTGGGCGAAGAGTTGGGCCTGTTGGGCACACTGGCCGTGTTGCTGGCGTTTGGCTTGATAGCCTACCGCGGCTATCGCATTGCGGCCCGTTCTAGCGATCCCTTTGCGTCGCTGGTGGCGGTGGGTATTACCACCTGGCTCTTTTTCCAGGCGATGATAAACATTGCGGTTACCACGTCGTTAATTCCTTTTACTGGTCTTACGTTGCCGTTTTTGTCGTACGGGGGCACGTCGCTGTTGATGTGTCTGGTAGGGGTGGGGGTGTTGTTAAACATCTCGCGCCATACGACGGGGGTACGGCATTCTGAGGAGACTGCGTATGTCTCACGGTTCAGACGTTCTCCAGCACTCTCCGCCTTCCTTGCGCAAACACGCCGAGCCACGGCGTTATTGCCTGGTTGGGGGCGGAACCGGCGGACACGTGTACCCGGCGCTGGCCGTAGCCGCGGCCCTGCGCGGCGGTCACGCCATACCGGTTGATACGACTACGACTACGACTACACCCACACGTGAACCAGGCACGGCGGGAGATTCTGTTGTGTATGTGGGGAGCGTGGAGGGGATGGAACAGCGCATTGTCGCTCGTGAGAGTGGCCTGGCCTATCGCGCCGTGCCAACCGCGGCGCTGCGGGGGCGCAATCCGCTGGTGATGCTGCGCAACGGCGCAACCCTGGCCGCGGGGGTGGTGGCGGCGCAAGCGCTCCTGCACGAGCTGCGCCCGGCGGCTATCCTGGGCACGGGTGGATATGTCTGTGTACCGCTCTTTCTGGCTGCGCGTCTGCTGGCTATCCCAACGCTGGTCTACTTACCGGACGTTGTGCCGGGTCTGGCTGTGCGCTTTCTGGCGCAGGTAGCGACGGGGGTAGCCTGTAGTGTCGAAGATTCGCGGCCCTATTTGCAGCACGGGTTGAAGGGATGGACAGCGGGTGGATGGCTGTCTGTCGAGCCGGTTGTGACGGGCTATCCTGTCAGGGCGGCGCTATTTCAGCAAGATCGGTTGCGTTGTCGGGCGCAGTTCGGGTTGCGCGACGATAGGCCAGTGTTGCTGGTCTATGGTGGGAGCCGCGGGGCCCGCAGCATCAACCGGGCCATCCAAAGCCTCCTGCCCCGCTTGCTTGAAATAGCGCAGATTGTGCATGTGTGTGGCCGCGAAGGCGATGAGGGGTGGTTGCGAGCGACCGCAGATACGCTTGCGGAGCCGTTGCGGGCGCGGTACTGGCTCTTCCCCTACCTGGAAAGTGCCACAACGGGGCAGGGACAGAGCATGACGGCCGCGCTCGGAGCGGCCGACCTCGCGGTGTGTCGTAGCGGCGCTTCGACCCTGGGCGAATTGCCGGCGCTTGGCTTGCCGGCCGTGCTGGTGCCCTACCCCTACGTCCACCAGGACGAGAACGCCGATTATCTGGTGGCGCATGGTGCGGCGGTCAAAGTAGGGAATGCTGCAATGGTCGGGGATGGTGACCCCTCGGCGGGGCCACTGTTCCAGTGGATATATCGTTTGTTGCAGAGCCATCCGCAGGAGCGGGAGGAGATGGCGCGGCGGAGCAAAGCACTGGCCCGCCCGGAGGCAGCATACCGATTGGCAGAGGCCCTGAGAAACCTGACAGGAAGGAGGCGAACAAAATGACCATTACGCTTGAGGGTTGGACGTTGTTAATAATCTTGATGGCGATTGGCGGCTATGTTGGTTGGCGCAGAGGTATTCGAGAGTTTCTTACCATCACGCTGGTGAGTGCGCTGGCCTATCTGGTGCTGGTGATTGGGGCCAACCCGATTATTAGCTATGTGAACAATCTCTACGTCAATATTCCAAAGTTGCTAGAGATTTTTCTGGGGGGCAACCCGGATGCCGTGGCGGCGTGGCAACCGCTTGGTATTTCGGCGGGGTTACCGCTGGCCGTGCGTGCGGTGCTATTTGTGGCGCTGGTGGTACTGTCCTTCATCTTTAACCAGCGGCCCACCTGGTATAGCGGCAAAGCGACGCCACAGTCAAAGCAGTTGGGTATCTTTACCGGCGCGTTGACGGCGCTCATATGGACAAGCACCTTTACTACCTTCTGGCAAGAGGCCGCCTCGCAAGGTAACCAGTTGCCCGACCCCTTCGGGACGGTGAGCAGTTTACCCGACGTCACATCCGTTGCGCCGTGGCTCATCATCCTGCTGTTCTTAATTGTGGTCGCCAGCATTTTTATCAATTTGCCAAAGCTCTGGAAACCGTAGGCTGAAGAACGAGCGGTACGCCGCTCTCGTTGGGCCAATAGTTCGTCTGGTGAAAACTTGAAAGCCGATGGGCGACCCGGATGGAAACGGTGGAGTATCCTGGGGGGCTGTGTGGGGCTTTCAGGGGGTATCGTGCGCTCTCTCAAACAGGGGTTGTGTTGCGAATGGGGTACAGGTTATGCGCTATCACGTGGTAGGTATTGCGGGGGCGGGTATGGGTATGATGGCCCATATGCTGCTTGACCAGGGGCATGCCGTGAGTGGTTCAGACATGCAAGCAAATCGGCTTTCGGAGGCGTTGGGCCATCGGGGGGCGCGGGTCTACCAGGGGCACGATGCGGCGTATATTGCCGGTGCCGACGTGGTGCTGGCTACCTCGGCGGTCGGGCGCGATCATCCGGAACTGGTGGCCGCGCAAGCCGCCGGCATTCCTGTGCAAAAACGGGCCGACATATGGCGCGACTGGTCACGCCAGCGTTCGGTGATTGGGGTCGCCGGGACGCACGGCAAATCTACCACCACCGCGATGATTGCGCTGGTGCTGGTGGGGGCGGGGGTTGAGGCCGGCTACCTTATCGGGGCCGACGTGCTCCAGTTCGAGCGGGCCGCACAGTGGGGGCACCACGACGCGCCGCTGGTGATAGAGGCCGACGAATATGACCATACCTTTCTCGGATTGTGGCCCGCTATAGCCGTCGTTACCTCAATGGAGTGGGATCATCCAGATGTGTATAGCTCGCCAACTGAGTACCACGAGGCGTTTGGAACCTTTTTCAACCAGACCCACGGGCCCCTGGTTGTTTCAGAACAGGTAGCCGGCCGCGACGTGGCACAGCACATCAACGAGGCGGCCCAGATTGTTACGTACGGCCTGGGCGAGCAGAACCGCTACCGCGCTATCGGGGGCGGGGTAGATGGCCGCGGCGGAGGGTGGGAAGTGCTCCGCGACGGGGCGCGGCTCTGTGAGGTGACGCTGGCTGTGCCGGGGTGGCATAACGTCTTGAACGCGCTGGCCGCGCTGGCTGTTGCCGATACGCTATCGCTGGATGTGGCCACGGCCGCGGCTACCCTGGCCACGTTTCGGGGGGTGGCGCGGCGCTTTGAACTCAAAGGCGAAGCGGGCGGGGTGACGGTGATAGATGATTATGCCCACCACCCGTCGGAGGTTGCCGCGACGCTGGCCGCCGCACGGGCACGCTATGGCGAGCGGCGGATAGTCGCCTATCTGCAACCGCATACCTTTAGCCGCACGCTGGCGCTGCTGGCTACGTGGCCCCCGGCGCTCCACGACGCCGATGTTGTGCTGGTCGGGGCCATCTACCCCTCGCGGGAACGGGCCGATACCTTTCTGGCGGGCTATGGGCATGTATGGAAGATTGAGGAAGAGGGCAGCAACCCGGACAGCGAGCCAGAGAGTT
This sequence comes from Chloroflexaceae bacterium, assembly GCA_034437375.1. Lineage (GTDB taxonomy): Bacteria > Chloroflexota > Chloroflexia > Chloroflexales > Chloroflexaceae > JAAUSY01. The sequence continues at coordinate 17,882 of DAOTUK010000246.1, forward strand.
TGCCCCTCGAAGTCGCTATGGCGCAGGTGCTGGTTGGGCGTCTTGCGGCAGTCCAGGACAACGTATGGTATGCGGGGACGATTGACGAGGCTGTAGCGCGTATCTGTGGTTTGCTTGGGGCGGGTGATATACTTATTACAATGGGAGCGGGAGATGGCTACCGGGTCGGTGAGGGGGTCTTGCAAGCCTTGCAATAGTCGGGGCTCACTGGCCGGGGGTGTTCGTTCATCTGGTTGGTTGTCCCATACAGTGTGGAGTGAAAGGGGATCGCAAATTATGGATACGCTATCGTTTCATCAGCGTACGGCCGAAGAGTTACATTCGTTATACGCAAACCAGGAAAACGCGCCAGAGGGGTGGCAAGGGGCGTTGATGTGGCACTGGGAACAGGCCAAAATGTACAAGGAAGCTATGAACGTTGCGCTTGGGGTGGCCCAAAACCATATTTCAGACCTCGCTTTTAACGAGGCCCGCCGCTGGATTGAGCGCAGTCTCTCGTTGCTCGACCGGCTACCGGATAATGAGCGTCTCTCCTACGGGTTGTCGTATGAGGTGCGGGCCTATGCGTTGATTATTGCGGTGTTGGAATTTGAAGGCCAGTTTCGAGAGGCTCTGGGATATGCCCAATTGCTGCTGCGCCTGTCAGAAATCCATGGCAACATCGAAGCCCAGGGGCGCAGCTATCTGACTATCGGGCGCGTCCATCGAGAGCTTGGCCAGTTATCCATTGCCGAGTCGGATCTGGTGCGGGCCCTGAAATTGGCTGAGCGGCACCAGTTGCACGATCTCGAATGGGAGTCGCGCTTTCATCTCGCCAAGGTTCACCAGTTGCAAGGACGCCATCTCGAAGCCTTCCAACAGCTTGACCTGGCCCATCAGAGCGTCACGGGAGAGGGCGAGGAGGTGCGTCTGGCGCGGGTTAGTACCGGCATTGGCGATATTTACCGTGTGCTTGGGTCGGGCGAAGACGCGCTCCGGCTCTACCATCAAGCGCTCAAGCTAGAGCTTGGCACCAATAACGTGCTTGGGCAAGCTATGCTCTACGAAAAATTGGGTCTGTCCCATATGGAATTGGGCGAAATGTGGGAAGCGCTGGAATGTATTAACGAAGCCTTGCGCTTGCGCAAGCAACTGGGCGACAAGTTGGGCCAGGCGCGGTCATACAGCATCCTGGGGATGGTGCAGTATCGGCTAAAGGAATATCACCAGGCGCTAGAACACTTTGAGCAGGCGCGGTTGCTAGAGGCCGGGTTGCAAAACCGGCGCGGCCTTACCATCGCCCTGACCAATCTGGGCGATGTCTCGCGCTCGCTAGAACAATTCGCCCAGTCACGTTCATATTATGAAGAAGCGCTGCGCCTGGCGCGGGGTACTGGCGATCAACTTGGCATGGCCCGCGTGTATGAGCGTCTGGGCGATGTCTTTATCGGATTGAATGAACGCTCAGTCGCGCATGAGCACTTCTCGCAAGCGTTGCAGATACGCGAAGAGATGGGGCATTACGATGAGGCACAGGTGATACGCGACCGCTTGATGAAACTGGACGGTGGGTCGAACGATGCACAAGGCGAAGGTAACGATGCTGGCGAGGGCGAGCATGTGGTGGGTCAGTCGGGGTCGTCTGGAGATTGATGCGTGAGCGATTCGGAAGCCATTTCAATTATTGAACAGATGCCGCTGGCGCAGTTCACCTCCTGGCGTATCGGGGGGCGGGCCCGCTTTTTTACCGAGGTGGATACGGTAGAGGCGTTGCGGGCGGCGGTGCAATGGGGGCGCGAGCGCGATGTGCCAATGCTACTACTTGGCGGTGGCACGAATATGTTGATAAGTGACGCCGGGTTTGATGGGTTGGTGCTTCGCTATCGCGCCCAGAGTTGGCACCTGTACGAGCAAGCAGATGTGTTGTATGCCGAAGCAGGCGTCCCCATGAGCAAGGTTGTGTGGGGCACAGCCCAACGGGGATGGGGCGGTATCGAGTGGGCGGCCGGCTTGCCGGGTACGCTTGGCGGGGCGGTCTACGGGAATGCGGGTTGTTATGGTGGCGATATAGCCGGTGTCCTATCGCGGGCCTGGATGCTGGTAGATGGCGATATTCAGCAATGGCCCGTTGAGCGATTGGCCTATGGCTATCGCAGTAGTATCTTGAAGGCGCAGGGGGTGGGGTGGAAACCGGGCCAGGGCGTCCCCTTGCCGCCCATTATTCTCGTCGCTGAGATGCGCGTGACGCGGCAAAATATGGACGATTTAATGCAGACCGTCCGATGGGTGGCCGCGGAGCGCAAGCGCAAGACGCCGGTGGGCCACACATGCGGGAGTGTCTTTCAAAACCCATCCATGGTTTCCGAATCGGCCGGGCAATTGATAGACCGGGCCGGCTTGCGCGGCGAGCGTATAGGGCAGGCCCAGGTAAGCGAGCAGCACGCAAACTACATTATAAACCTGGGTGGGGCCAGCAGCGACGATGTGCTGCGCTTGATTGAGTTGGTACGCCAGACCGTCTTTCGGCAGTTTGGCCTGAGTTTAGATCTGGAAATACAGGTTGTGCGATGACCAGGGTAGGCTACAACCGACCGGATACCCGCGCACGGGTTGAAGCACGGCGGCGCAAGTTGCGCTTGCGGCGGCAGGCCGCAAGTCCCGCAATGCAGCAGAGCGACGAAGCGCCCGCCGCCGCCGCCTTCCCCGTCAACACGGTTGTGCCCGACCCTATTCTGAAACGGCGTCCACACGCCCGCGCAACCAGCGCAACGCGCCTGCGGAACCGCCGCCCATCGGCGCGCCGCCGCGAAGGGGAGACGGCCCAGGTACAGCCGGGTGCCCGCCGCATCGTCGAACACTGGGTAGCGACCGGCAAAGTTGCCAGCGTTCTGCTCTTTCTGGTTTCAGTAGGATTGATGGCCTATATGCTCACATCACCCGATTTTACCATCCAGCAGATAGACGTGGCCGGCAATACGCTTGTGACCGAAGAGAGCATCACCGACCTGGCGCGGCTCACCCATAAGCCCATCTGGTTTCTGGATACCCACAAGGTTGTGCAGCAATTACGCACCAGTCCCTACATAGAGCGAGCGTGGGTAGATATACGCCTGCCCGACCGCGCCACCATACGGGTCGTGGAGCGCGAGCCGGAAGTGCGCTGGCAAATAGGCCACCTGCACTATTTGGTAGATAGCCAGGGGCGCGTGCTAGAGGTAGCAAAGGACGTGCCCGATGATCATACGCTGGTGATTGAGGACACCTCCAACCATAGCCTGGAACCCAACGACCGGGTTGACCCGGACGCCTTGCGGTTGGCCCAGGCGCTCTCGGTGCGGCTACACACCGAACTTGATTTTAACCCCGCCGTTATCGGGTGGAACTTTGGCCTGGGTGTCTATGTCAGGTCGCAGGAAGAGCAGTTAATTATTTTTGGGCAAAGCACCAACCTGGATTATAAACTGGCCGTGCTTGGCCAATTGCTGCAAGACGACACCGCCTTTACCTACCTGGATCTGCGACCCACCAATCCCTTTTATCAAAATGACGCACCGCCCGATAGCGACGCAACAGAGGAGGAAGGCGACGCCGGGCACGGCGGGGGGAGACGGGATAGCGCATGGTTGTGCTGAACGAGTCTGGTTTATCAAAATAACGTCATAGACGTCATAGACGTAATGGACATAATGGACATAATGGATTGCTTATGCTTCCAACGATTGTTGGTATAGATGTCGGGACAACAAAAGTCTGTACGATTGTTGCCCAGGTACAGGACAATGGCAAAATAAACATCCTTGGCGTAGGCCAGACGCCAAGTAAGGGCCTTGACAAGGGAACCGTGGTTAATATTGACGATGTGGTCAATGCGATAGCAACCAGCGTTGAGAAAGCCGAACGGCTTAGCGGCTATCGCATAGAAACGGCGTATGTGGGGGTTGCGGGGCGGCATATTTCGTCGCTCAATAGCCGTGGCGTAGTCGCCATTGGGCATACCGAGTATGAGATTGCCCGCGCAGACGTGGCGCGGGCCGTCGAAGCGGCCCAGGCCATCGCCATCCCATCGCAGCGCGAGGTCATCCACGTTATACCACGGGCCTATATTGTTGATGGGAATGAAGGTATCCGCGACCCGGTGGGGATGAGTGGCTTTCGTCTGGAAGTGGAAACGCACATCGTCACAGGCGAGGTGATGGCTATTCAAAATCTGATCAAGAGTGTGCAGCGGGCCGGGGTCGAAGTAGAGGATCTGGTATTGCAACCGTTGGCGTCGGGCGAGGCCGTCTTGAGCCACGAGGACAGAGACCACGGCGTTATTCTGGTAGATGTGGGCGGCGGTACAACCGACGTAGCCATCTTTATTCAAGGCGGTATCTGGCATACCAGCGTTATTCCGGTGGGCGGGTATCACTTTACCAATGACGTGGTACAGGTATTGCAGACGCCACACAACACCGCCGAATATCTGAAGCTGCGCTATGGCAGCGCCCTTGCCGAAACGGTGACCGATGACGAGGGCGATCTGGTTGAGGTCGAGACATTGAGCGGGGGCGACAAGCAGAAGATTAGCCGCTTGATGCTCAACGAAATTTTGGAGGCGCGGGCCGAACAGGTGGTAGAACTGGTATACAACGAGATTCAACGCAGTGGCTTTCAAGGGTTGTTGCAGGCCGGCGTCGTCTTAACCGGCGGGTGTGCGCAATTGCCGCGCTTTGATGAGTTGGTACGCGACATGCTTGGGGTACCGGTCCGGGTCGGGGTACCCACAGGATTGACGGGATTGGCCGATTCGATAGACACGCCGCCCTATGCAACTAGCATTGGCCTGTTGCGGTGGGGAGCGCGGCATGGTTTGTCGGCATGGGATAGGACGCATGGAGCAGGTGGACAGAATGGGCTTGGCAACGTGTATGACCGCTTCAAAACGTGGTTGCGAGAGTTGTTACCCTGACGGGCCACCCTGGAGACACGAGTAATAAAACAATCTGTTACTATTTGGTGATATTGGTGATATTAAGGAGGTATGGGTTATGGTTGATCAGAACAATGGAGGGTTTGCGTTAGAGAATTTTGCCCAGATTAAGGTGGTTGGTATTGGCGGTGGTGGATGCAATGCCATAGACCGTATGATTGAAGAAGGTATTGACGGTATGGATTTTATTGCCGTGAATACCGATGCCCAGGCGCTCCTGCATTCGCTGGCCCCCATCCGCGTGCGCGTTGGCGATAAGTTGACGCGCGGCCTGGGGAGCGGCGGTAACCCGGTGATTGGGCAAAAGGCGGCCGAGGAAAACCAGGAAGACATGTACGAGCAACTCAAAGGCGCCGACATGGTTTTTGTTACGGCGGGTATGGGTGGCGGCACGGGCACAGGCGCATCGCCGGTCGTGGCCGGTATTGCCCACGACCTGGGAGCGCTCACGGTGGGGGTGGTCACAAAGCCCTTTTCGTTTGAAGGTAGCCACCGCCGCAAAACCGCAGAACAGGGTATTGAGCAATTGCGCCCGGTCGTTGATACGCTCATCGTTATACCCAACGACCGCCTGTTGCAGACGGCCAGCAAGAACACCACGATGATACAGGCCTTTCAGATAGCCGATAGCGTGCTGCGCGACGGTATTCAAGGCATTTCCGATCTCATTACGCAGCGTGGGCTTATTAACGTAGACTTTGCCGACGTCAAGGCGATTATGTCGCAGGCCGGGTCGGCGTTAATGGCCGTTGGGATGGGTGGCGGCGATAATCGTATGGTAGATGCCGTCAACCAGGCGATAGCCAGTCCCCTGCTGGAAGTGAGCATTGATGGGGCCAAGGGCGTTCTGTTCAATGTTACCGGCGGCGAAGACCTGGGTATTCTTGAGGTCTACGAAGCCGCCGACATCGTTGCCAAAGCGGTAGACCCGGACGCCAATATTATCGTGGGTGCCACGATAGACCCGGCCTTTTCGGCTGGCTCGGTGAAGATTACCTTGATAGCCACCGGCTTTGATATGAACAAGCCCAACGTGCAGCGGTCGCGCTCGCACCCGCATGTAACGCCACACCACCAGCAACAGCCGCAGCCCCAACCGCAGCGCCAGCCCCAACCGCAGCCACAGCCACAGCCCCAACCACAACCTGTGCGCTCGTCGCCGGGCTTTGGCAGCAGCGAAGATCTGGACATTCCGCCCTTTTTGCGCAATCGCAACCGGCGGCGATAGCCAGCGACACAATACGATGATTTCACGAAGAGGTTGCAGACCTGACGGGGGGTGGAAAACCTGTCAGGTCTCTTGCGTGTAGCGTGCGATACCAGCGACAGGTGAGGTGTGAGGCGAAAGCCAGGAGCTACAAACGCACGCTATACCACGAAATACAGAGAGTTTATCAACCAGATATGGTATAAACGAGAGCCGGATAATTGCTTGTGAAGATGGAGCCAGGAGCATATGATGCGTGTTGGTGTGATATTTGGTGGGCGCTCATCAGAGCGTGAGGCGTCGCTGGCCAGCGGGCGGCAAGTATTCCACTCGCTCGACCCGAACCGCTATACCGGGGTGCCCTTGTTTCTCGATAGGGACGGGCGGTTGTGGCTCTTGCCCACCAAACTGGTTATTCAAAATACAACCGATGATATTCACCATCGGTTGGAACGCGAGGCGCAGCGCGTGGCGTACGAAGATGTGCGCGCTATGGTAGACGTGGTCTTTATTGCGCTGCACGGCAAGTATGGCGATGATGGCTGCATTCAGGGGGTGCTCGAATTGCTCGATGTCCCCTATACCGGGTCGGGGGTGCTGGCCTGCGCGGCCTCCATGGACAAGCCCACCGCCCATACCCTGCTCCAGGCCGCCGGCCTGGCCGTCGCCCGTGAGGTGGTCATCTCCCGCCGGGCGTGGCAGTCGGACGCGGCGGGGGTAACGCAGCATGTGGTGGAAGCGGTTGGGGTACCCTGTGTGGTGCTGCCCACCCGCGAAGGATCGAGCTTTGGGGTATCGGTGGTGCGCGGGGTAGCGGAACTACCGGCCGCTATGGAACAGGCCTTTACCTACGACCGCGCCGCCCTGGTTGAAGCATATCTCGACGGCATGGAATTTTCGGTTATCGTTATCGGCAATGAGGAACCGGAGGCGCTGATACCCACCGAAATTATTACCCGCAACCCCTACATGACTTATGATGACAAGTATATGCCCGGCCGCTCGCAGAAGGTGACCCCGGCCCAGGTCGCCCCAGAGGTGCTAGAACAGTTGCGGGAGCATGCTGTGCGGGCCCATAAGGCCCTGGGGTTTGTAGGCTATAGCCGCATTGACGGCTTTCTGCTGAAGGACGGACGCATTTTTGTCACAGACCCCAACTCAACGTCGGGTATGTCGCCGTCGTCGTTTATGTTCCACCAGGGAGCCGAGGCGGGGTTGAGCCCTATGATGCTGGTAGACCGGCTGCTGTCGCTGGCGTTAGAAGCGCACGAGCGCAAGCGGGGGCCGCTGGCATAAGGCGGGGGCCGGGACGCGGCCCCCCCCCCCCCCCCCCCCCCCCCCCC
>DAOTUK010000247.1:0-13913 GCA_034437375.1 Chloroflexaceae bacterium
GGGCAGGTAACGATTGGGCGCGTGCGCGACAATCGCGTGTCGGGCGACTGCGATGTGACCGTCTCCGCGCAGGTAGCGTGTACCGGCGGCGCTCCCGAAAACGTGGTGCTGACGATGCTGCGCGAGGCGTATGGCCGCGACAACGTATCCTACCCGATGAACGCGGGCCCCGACGGGGCGTACACCGCGACGCTCCCATCGGACGACCTGCCCACGCTGGAGGGCAACGCTGCCGAGTCCTACGCCCTCACGCTCTCCTGGGTATGCGGCAACACCCCGCAGGAACGGGATTTCGGGCGGGTGCTACTGTTCGATCCGAGCGGGCAGATTACCGACGCGGCCACCGGCGCACCCATTGCCGGCGCAGATGTGACGCTGTACCGCGTGTCCGGCTGGCGGGACAGCATGGGCGCGGATGATAGCGGGCCGGGCGTGTGCCAGTCGCACCTGAGCCGGGCAGAGGGCGAAGCGTGGAGCCAGGCGGCCCCGACGGAATTGGGCGAACCGGTCAACGTGGAGGTGCTGGAAGCAAATGGCGAACGCTTGATAGACCCACTCTGGAACCCACAGGTGACGGGAGCCACCGGCTATTACGGGTGGGACGTAGCCAGCGGGTGCTGGTATGTCTCGGTCGAAGCCGCCGGGTATGCGTCGCAGGTTAGCCCGGTGGTGGGTGTGCCGCCGGCCGTGACCGACCTGGACATCGCGTTGTCGCCGTTGCCCACCGCACAGGCGGCCAGCAATCCGCTCTTCCTGCCGGTTCTTCTGCGGTAGGGGGAGGCCGCCATAGGGCGGCGCTGCTACGAGGGCGGGGCGGGGTTTAGTGCATACCCTCGCCCCGCTCGTTTTTTTAGATTTGCTGCACTAGATGGAACAGCAACGGGTATAAGGGGGTGGGCCAGACATGTTTCCGCGGCCGTGTTTTACCCAGAGCAAACTGCCGGAGCATGGGGTATATCGCCCAGGAATGTACCACCATTTGGAGACGTACCACAGCAGATAGTCCCCGTATGGGGGGAGCGCCCCCCCTGGGAGCGGAAAACGTTCTGGCACACCCGGTATAAGGACTCAGACCAACGGTAGGTATTATGGGTAGGGGTAAGGCGGGCAAGCACGCGCATAGCGGTTGCCATCGTGGGAATTTTCCAGAGAGGCGGGGAAGGGATTGGGGCAAGCGTAGGTGGGGAAGAGAAGGCGCCATGACGCATAAGCAGGGGCTATGGCGCTTTTCTGGCTAAGCCTTTTCTGAGCCCGTCTGACCCTCAACCAGTTTGGTAATGCGTTCGAACTCTTCTTCAAGCGAACCCTGGGTATCTTTGCTCACATCGTTGGCGGCGCGGCGGGCCAGTTCCGCTACCGAAGCGCCCCACGAGGTTTTGCCCGTGTCGCGTTCGGCCACTTCCAGCAGATAGGGCACCGCGTCGGGAATGTGGAGATCGGCCAGCGCGCGGCACGCTTCAAAGCGGACGTCGGCTACAGGATGTTGTAGCGTGGTGAGCAGGGGATGGTAGGCGCGCGGGTCACCAATTTTACCGATAGCGCGAGCCGCCCGGGCCGCTATTTGCGGGTCGGGGTCGGCCAACCCTGTCAGCAATTGTTTGAGCGAGCGAGCTTCGCCAATCACCCCCAGAATGCGGATAGCTTCAATGCGCAACTTTTGATCTTCCCCATCGGTCAGGGCGAGCAGGGCCGGCATCGCCGGGGCCCCCATAACCCCCAGGGCCCAGGCCGCCCGCATCCGTACATCGGCCCGTGAATGCTTTAACAGCTCGATAAGCGGTTGTACCGCTACTTCGCCAAGCATACCGAGCGCGAAGGCCGCCTGGGAATGTTCAAATTCATCTTCACCTTGCAAGTCTTCGATGAGGCGGGTAATGGATTCAGGTGTCGTTTGCATGTAACTTATCTCCACCATGAGATTGAAAGAATAGGCTCTCTGTATTTAGTATAAACGATATGAGGCCTTAAATTTCCTGGATTCCTGGGTTGCTGGCGACAACTTCTTCAACGCCACGCAGGCGAGTTGTGAGCAACGAGCGGGCCAGTCCAATATCCAGCGTACAATTGCGTGGGCGCGGTTCCCGTGATTCGCTGCTACGGCCCGCTGGCAGTCTGTCCGGGTCGCGGCCATATGCGCGGGCCAGCAGAACGCCAAAGGCATGGCGACTGAGCCGCTGCCCCCCCGCAATGTTGAGGATACCGTGGTAGGGGCGGGCCACCAGTTCTAGCAACGCAGCGGCCAGGTCGTCAACGAAGATGGGGCAGCGGTATTCGTCGGTAAACAGGCGGGCGTGCTGGTGACCGTCGGCAATGCTAAGGATGAAGCGGGTGTGGCGGTCTGGGGGATGAAACCCATACGTCAGCGATGTTCGAACAATGGTCGCGTCGGGACAATGGGTCTGGACAAATTGTTCGGCGTCGGCTTTGGCCTGGCCATAGGGGTTTACTGGTTCGGGCGGGTCGGCTTCCGTATACGCGCTGTCACGTTCGCCATTGAAGATAACATCGCTGGAGAGGTGGACAAGGTGGGCGCCAACCTGGTGGGCCGCGCTGGCTATGGTGCGGGTAGCCTCGGCCGTTACCGCCCACCGGTGGGGGTCGTTCTGGCGGTAGGCCGTATGGATAATGGCCTGGGGCCGGTGGGTGGCGATGGTGTGTTGCACTGCGGCAGGATCGGTTATATCGAGGGGTACCCATGTGACCGGCTGGTCGGCGGATGGGGTCGGCGGAGATTGGGTATGCCAGGTTGCGATGGGGGCCATGCCCTGAAGCACCGCAAGTCGTACGAGCACACGGCCAAGGTAGCCAGTGCCGCCAGTTATGAGTAAACGATCCATACGCTTTGTTCGTTCACATATTGGACTGGCGTTCAAGTGTTTCGAGCGCCAGTCGTGCGGCTTCCTGGGCCGCGGCCTGTTTGCTACTACCGCTGCCCACGCCTATCTGCTCGCCATTGCGGAGCACCGCCACGGTAAAGAGACGTTTGTGGTCTGGCCCACTGGCGTCAATCGTATCATAGATGGGGGTAATGCCATATTGCGCCTGGAGCTTGCGTTGCAAGCGTGTGCGGTGGTCAACAACCGTGTTGGTGTCCAACACATGGGCCGCCTCCTGTTCCAGGAAGGGGTGGACAAACGTTCGCGCTACTTCGATCCCCTGGTCAAGATAGATAGCCCCTAACACGGCCTCAAACAAATCGGCCAGAAACGCATCGCGCTGGCGGGCGGCGCGAGATTCTTCATTGCGGCTGATGCGGGCATAGGTTCCCAGATGGAGCGAGCGAGCAAACCGCGACAACGCGGGCCGCTTTACCAGTGCGGCCCGCATTGCGCTCAAGTCGCCTTCGCTATACTCTGGGAAGGTATGGTACAGCCAGGAAGCGGTCAGGTAGTTCAAGATAGCGTCTCCCAGAAATTCCAACCGTTCGTTTGAGGGCAAGCCCTGGGCCTGGTCGGGAGACTCGGCGCAGAGCGAACGATGGGTCATGGCAATGGCCAGGAGTTGTGGGTTTTGAAACGATATGCCCAGAAGCGCAGCCAGTTCAGTTTCCATATGGTGCTGTACCTGTGTGGGTCAGAGCAGCGACCGTCGGTTGGGTATGCCGGTCGCTGGTCATCTTCAATTGCCCCCCTGGTTCTGAAAGCGCCGCAAGACCAGCGAGACATTGTGGCCACCAAAGCCAAATGAATTGTTGATGACGGTATCTAGTTGCTCACAAGGGCGGGCGGTATGGGGCACATAGTCCAGATCGCAGCGCTGGTCGGGGTGGTGCAGGTTGATGGTTGGCGGCAAGAGTTTGTGCTGCATAGCCAGCATGCTGATGATGGTTTCCACTGCGCCGGCGGCCCCAAGCATATGTCCCAGTTGCGACTTGCTTGAGCTTACGGGTATCTGGTAGGCGTGGTCGCCAAGCGTTGTTTTAATGGCCATTGTTTCGGCAACATCACCGGCCGGGGTGCTGGTGCCATGGGTGTTGATATAGTGTACGTCAGTGGGGGCCGTCTGGCCATGGTGCAGGGCCCGTTGCATTGCCAATGCCGCGCCTTCGCCGGTTTCGGGGGGTTGGGTAATGTGGAAGGCGTCGGACGAGGAACCATAGCCAACTACTTCGGCAATGATGGATGCGCCACGGCTGAGCGCGTACTCCAGATCTTCCAGAATGATGATAGCGGCCCCTTCGCTTAAGATGAAGCCGTCGCGGGTTTCATCGAATGGCCGCGAAGCGGTGGCCGGTTCATCATTGCGGGTAGAGATAGCGCGTGCGCTGTTAAAGCCGGCAATTCCAAGGGGCGTAATCGGTGCTTCGCTACCGCCGGCAATCATGGCTTTGGCCCACCCGCGCCGGATGGTTTCGGCGGCTTCGCCAATGGCGTGGGACCCGCTGGCACAGGCCGACGTATGGCACATGCTCGGGCCTCGTACGCCGGTGTTGATGGATATTTGGCCGGCGGCCATATTGGTAATCATTGCGGGTATCATAAAGGGGCTCACACGACCGGGCCCCCGTTTGAGCATAACCTCATGCTGTGTGGTGAGCGTTTCAATACCACCGATACCGCTGGCCAGAAACACGCCAATGTCGGCGCTATTCTCAGGGGTAATGGCCAGTTCTGCGGAGCGCAGCGCTTCCTGGGTTGCCGCGATGGCAAACTGAACAAACCGGTCGGTGCGGCGCACCTCTTTGCGATCCATATGGTTGTTGGGGTCAAAGTTCTTGACTTCGCCCGCAAAGCGTGTTTCAAAATCGGTGGCGTCAAACAGGGTAATGGGAGCTACGCCGCTCTGCGATTGGGTGATGTTCTGCCAGAGCGTCGGAACATCAAGCCCCAGGGGACTGACTGCACCCATGCCCGTAATGACCACACGCCGCTCTGTTTGCATAACCTTCTTTCCTCCGTCTGTATGTCTTGTCTGGTTTCTACCACGCCCACGCTGACAAACGATGGTTATTTGCTGCTGGAAAGCACCCGTTTGCCGGCGGTCTTTTGTACTGGGCAAAACAGCGTTTCCAGGCGTGAGGCGTGGCAATAGATCCTACATAGCGTCGTTGAGCATATCGCTACTCGCTTTCATAAGTAGCGCATATTATAGCAGATGATGGCCCCCAGAGCAATATAATGGGGGGCGGTAATTGTTCACATTTGGGGGGACGTTTCCTGGGAATGCGGGCATCTGGCCCGCTCCGGGGCGAGCGAGATGCCCGCGCTCCCAGGCGTACGGATGAACCCTTACGGTCGGGATACCGCCCGTTCAAGCGCGGCCATCAACTCGCCCAGACGCACCGGCTTGCTCACATAGTCGTTCATCCCCGCCTGAAGCAATTGCTCGCGGACACCCTGCATGGCATAGGCGGTCATCGCAATAATGTGGGGTTGGTGTTCAACCGGTATCTGTTGCCGAATAGCCTGGGTCGCTTCGATACCATCCATTTCGGGCATATGCACATCCATCAACACCACATCATACGTCTGGCGGGCCAGCGCCTCGATCGCCTCGCGGCCATTGGACACCATATCGGCGCGGTAGGAAAGTTTCTCCAACATCCGCAAGGCTACTTTCTGGTTGACAATATTATCTTCAGCCAGCAAGATACGTAGCGGGTGACGCTGGCCCAGGTGTTCGTCTATCTCCGACCAACCCCGCAACCGGCGCGAACTACTGTCGGATGGCCCCTGGTCATTGCTGCGCGTTGCACGGATAGTCACATGGAAGGTAGAGCCCCGGCCAACCTTGCTTTCGGCCCACAGGTTGCCGCCCATCATCTCTGCCAGACGCTTGCTAATGGCCAACCCAAGCCCGGAGCCGCCGTAGCGCCGGGCGGTGGAAACGTCAAGCTGGCTAAACGAAACAAACAAGCTATCGAGTCGTTCGGCTGGAATACCAATACCACTGTCACTCACCTGGATATGTATCTCATAGTCGCTCCCCTCAAGCTCGCGCCCTTCAACCGCAATAGCTATTTCGCCCTCGTCAGTAAACTTGACGGCGTTACTCAGCAAATTCACCATAATCTGGCGCAGGCGCGTAATATCGCTCACAATATGCAGATGGGTCTGTTCGGCAATGTGCGAAGAGAGTTTGAGCCCCTTCTCCGACGCCCTCGACGAAAGCAGGTCAAGCGATTCGGAGACACAATCGCGTAAATTAAAGCGCAGGTACTCCAATTCCAACTTGCCGGCCTCTATTTTCGAAAAGTCAAGAATGTCGTTGATAAGCGTGAGCAAGGTATCGCCACTCAGGCGGATGGTTTCTACATAATCTTGTTGTTCGGGGGTCAGGGGTGTACTTAACAACAAATTGGTCATCCCAATCACCGCATTCATTGGTGTGCGTATTTCGTGGCTCATCGTCGCCAGAAAGGCCGACTTGGCCTGGTTGGCCGCTTCGGCCGCCCGTTGTGCCTGCTCCAATTGCTCGGCCGCAATCTGGCGCTCGGTAATATCCTGGGTAATACCCTCCAGCATCAGCAAATCGCCTTCGTCATCGAAGAAAAACCAGTGGTGTTGCTCTAGCCATATTGCGCGGCCATCTTTACGAATGTAGCGATGGATCAGCGGCTCTTGAAAGCCGAGCGGGTTCTGGATAAATGCTTCCCACAAAGGCGAACTCTCCGGATGGACACGCCGCAAGTGCAGGCGTAGGTCGGCATAATACTCTTCGGGGGTATAGCCAAGGATTGTCACGATAGAGGGGCTCACATATTCAAAGCCGGGTTCTGGCTTGAAGCGAAAGCGAAAGATGATGTCCTGGGCATTTTCGGCCAGCAGACGGAAGCGTTCTTCGCTGTCGCGCAACGCTCGTTCAACCTGCTTGCGGTCGGTAATATCAAGCATCACCCCCACAATACCGGCCAGGTCGCCATTCGATTCTACAAAGGTGTCCTTGTAAAATACAAAGTCGCGGCGGAGGCCATCGGCACATTTCACCAGCGATTCGTAGATTTGTACGCCCGGCTCACGCAACAGGCGCATATCCTGTTCGTGGTAGATCGTTGCCAGTTCAGAAGGTATTTCGGGAAACTCATGCACGCTTTTGCCCAGGATGCGCCATTCTGGAATACCCAGAATCTGCTCGGCAAAAACGCGGTTGCACCCCCGGTAGCGCCCCTCTGCATCTTTGTAAAACACCGGGCTTGGGATAGTATCCAGCAACGCTTCCAGAAATTGCAGATTGGTGCGCAGCACATCTTCCATGCGGCGGCGCTCGGTAATATTCACCGCAACTGCAATAATGCCAGTGACCCGCCCCTGAAGATCGCGGATAGGGTTATAGCGCACATCAAAGGTTTTGCCCTTGCTTTCAATCGTCGTGGCTATCTCCTCGCCGGCCAGCGCCCGCCGAATGAACGCAATAATGTGCGGGCTATCGTGGTACACGGTGTCAATGTGCAAGCCCACATTTTTGCCGGGCGTGCTACCAATATCAAACAAGCCCCGCCCTTCAGACAGGGTAAACATACCCTCCTGGTCAATAGCCGAGAGCACAATGGGCACATTGGTAATAATCGTTTGTAAAAATTTCTGGTACTCGCTGAGGGATTGGGCCGCGCATTTCCGCTCGCTCACATCGCGGGCAATCACCTGTACCGCCGTCTCTCCCTGGTAGATGAGCGGGCTCGTCACTACCTCCACATCCAGCACGGTTCCATCTATCCGCACAAATTGCTCTTCCAGCAGCGGCATGGATTGGCCCGTACTGGCACTATGGCGAACGCGCTGCTGGACAAGCGCATGGTAGTCGGGCGCAATAAAGTCCATAATAGAGCGGCCCACAAAATCAGACGGTTGCCCCCCAAGCATTGCCGCGCCGGCCTGGTTCATAAAGCGTATGGTGCCCGCGCTATGCACCGAAATCATATCTGGGCTCAACTCCACCAGCACCCGGTAGCGCTCCTCGCTCTCGCGTTGTGCAGCAAGGGCCTGTTCATTTTGCAACGCGGCCCCAATAATATTTGCTGCTGCCTTGAGCGCATCTATCTCAGCAGCAGACCAGGCGTAGGAATGCTGGATATGTTCAATACCCAGACACCCCCACCATTCCTGGTTGACAAAAATGGGAACAATTGCAATCGTTTGTACCTGGCGATAGTGCAACATAGATTGCTCGTAGGAAGGGAAGGAGTCGGTAGGGCCATAGATCGGCTGGCCCTGTTGCAAGCGGTCTTGCCAGCTATCAAGCTCCTGATCCTGGTAGGGACACCCCTGGCATGGAATGGCGACCCCCGCCTGGGTCTGGGTACTTGCGGGGTCTATCCACTCGCAACAGGGGCCCGCCTGCAAGAACAGGGGCCGGCCCGTCGCATACTCACACAGGTAGACCCGGTTGGCCGCAATCGTCCTTCCCAGACGTTCAAGCACCGGCCCAATATGCTGTTGTAGACACTCGGTACGCAGAAAGTGCTCAGCTGCAAAGCTCACCGCTTCCAGAATAGCGTCGCGGCGCAACAACGCTTGCTCAACCTGGGCATGGTTTTGCAACTGTTCGTGGGCTTGTTCCAACGCATAGCACAGCGTTGCGTTCTGCTCCTGCAAGGAACATTCCGCCTCTTCGTAATGCGCTATTTTTGCTTCCAATTCAGCTATACGTTGTTGCAATGCCTCATGCTCGGTATTCATAACCAACCCTGTCCGAGAGTTTGTATGGTTCGGTCATTGTCACATCCCCTGCACTTCATCATGGCAGTATAGCACATGGAACCATCCCCACAACCCTGGTGCGAGGTGTGGGGGGTACCAGACATGTTTCCGCTCCTGGGAGCGCGAGCGTCTCGCTCGCCCCGGAGCGGGCAAGATTCCCGCGCTCCCAGGAGGTACCATTAACCAGGTTTGCTATCGTGGCCAGTCATACCATGTTCAGTTGATTACTTCTCTGTATTGCGTGGCATCGTATGCATGCGCCGCACCTGTCCTCGCGTCACGCCGCACCCGTCACGGGTATTATTCCCTTCAAGGGGCATGATACCATGTGTCGAAACGATCAACACCCGGAGCATGCGGCGGGGGAGCTTGACTCTGTCCAAACCAAAAACCTGTGCCAAATCCGAAACAATAGCCTGGCTCTCCTGTGCTATAATCAATGATAGTACTGAATGTGCATCAAGCATGGGGAGGATGCTCGCGTTGGTACCAGGTAGTTGTGTAACAAAACAAGGGGAACAGGGGTGGGGGAAAAACCTCAGACATGCCCGGCGTGTGGTACCGTGCTGCGCGTTGCCGCACGGTTTTGCTCGCAATGTGGTACAGCCATAGCGAACGAACACGGCGAGCCAGATGAGATTTTTCTGGCCGGCAGCAACCGGCTGCGCGTGTCCCAGGATACGCTCGACTTGCGCGAACTGCTGGCCATCGTCAAATCGGGGGTAACCTGGTGGGAGCAGCGCTTGCATACTGCCGATGATGTGGCCCGCGAGCAAGCCGCCGCGGCCATCAAAGATCTCTCGCAGGTATTCGAGAGCCTGTCGCAACAGTTGGAGCAGGGGCGCAAAACGGTTCGTATTACGACGCGCCTCCCTACCATTCGGCTTTCGAGCACTGGTTGCCCCGTCTGTGGGCGCGGCAACCGGGCCGGAGCCCGCTACTGCTGGTCGTGTGGGGCCTCGCTCCCAGATGGGAAGCAAGGCCCCGGTGACCCGCCACCGGTACGCGCGCGGGTAGCTGTCGCCAGCGAAACCGGTATGGTACGCGAGCACAATGAGGATAGCTGTTTTGCCGGGGCGCTCTATCGCCAACCGGATAGCCAGCGGGATGCCACGCTCTTGCTGGTTGCCGACGGTATGGGCGGGGCCCGCGCTGGCGAAGAGGCCAGCCGGCTGGCCAGCGAAACCATCCAGACAACCCTGAAGCAGCGGTTAGCGGCCCAATGGCCCGATACGCTGGAACAGTGGCACAGCCTGTTGCGCGGGGCCGGGGGAGCCGCAAACCAGCACATTCATAGCCGTTCACAAACGAATGTAGACCAGCACGGTATGGGAACAACGATGACAATGATCGTTCTTGCTGATAACTACGCGCATCTGGGGCACGTTGGCGATAGCCGCGCCTATTTGATGAATGCGGCCGGCGTTACCGATGAAGGGGACTCCTTTATGCAATTGAGTAGCGACCATACGCTGGTGGCGCGTCTGGTAGATATTGGACAATTGACGCCCGAAGAGGCCCGCAACCAACCACAGCGCAATATTCTCTATCGGGCGCTTGGGACAGATGCCACTGTCGAAGTAGATACCAGTAGCCAGATAGTGACCACGGGCGACGTACTGCTGCTGTGTTCCGATGGATTGACCAATCATGTTGAAGATGCAGAACTGGCCCAGATCGCGCTCCATGCCGCAAGCCCGGACGACGCATGCCGCAAACTGGTGGCACTTGCCAATCAGCGCGGTGGACGCGATAATATAAGTGTTGTGGTGGCCAGAATTGAATAAGACCGTGACCAGAAGGTAGTAGACAAGAAAGGTAGCGCGAGTCCATGGATCAGTCCCAATCTGCACCCCTCCTTGGGGGACGCTACGAGCTTATCAACGCGGGTGAGAATGGCACTATCGAAGTGTTAGACCGGGAACCCTGGCGGTTTTGCTGGTCGTGTAGCTCGACCGAAAATGAGGAGGGCGAAAACTTTTGCACCCGTTGTGGGGCCGACCTCCGCAATCGCCTCTATCAAGGGTTTCGCAGCAGCAACGAGCGTGGCCCCGCGCTTATTGCGCTTATTCAGGACCCGGCGGCCCGCGAATTGCTCCCCCAGGTCTGGGATAAATTGCATGACGGCAACGAAACCTTTATTCTCCTCAAACCCAATGAAGCCTCCCCCTCGGCGCTACCGCTCGATGAACTGGTGGCCCTCCGCATCGGCCTTGCGCTTTCCAACATGCTGGCCGCATTGCACCGCCAGAATCTCGAACTTGGCGCACTGGTGCCCAGTGATCTGGGATTAACTGCCGCCGGCCAACCACAAATACTCAACCTTGACAACCTGTGCCATATAGATGAAGCAGAGCACCAGGACTCGGTCCGCGAAGACCTGCTGGCCCTCGCCGGTTTGCTCGAAGCACTCACCAATACCCCGCGTATGACCCAACGCTTGAACGACAACGGCGGCCGCGAAGAACCGGGCTTGCCCGACAAAGAACGCGACCTCTCCATGGTGCTGCGCGAAATACGTACCGACGAAATTCAAAATGCAGAGCGCCTGGCCGAACGCCTGGAAGAACTCCTCTCCGACCTCACCCGCCCGCTCTCGCTGCATCAAACGGCCGGCTCCCACACCGATACCGGCGTCGTGCGCGACCATAACGAAGATAGCCTGCTGGCCCTCAAACTCAACATCAACAACACCTCCACCGAATACGTCTGGGGGCTTTACATCGTAGCCGATGGTATGGGCGGCCACGCCGGCGGCGAAGTCGCCAGCGGCCTGGCTATCCGCAGTGCCGCGGCCCTGATCCTGAGCGAACACCTGGCTGTCTCGCTCAACCCGGATCGCAACTATGACGAGCGCTGGATTAAAGACATCGTACATCGCGCCGTGCTTGAAGCCAACGAAACCGTACGCCTGGAAGCCCAATCACGCCACAACGATATGGGCACCACTATGACCATTGTCCTGGTGGTGGGCGACCGCGCCACCTTTGCCAACGTTGGCGATAGCCGCGCCTACCTCTACCGCGATGGCAAACTCGAACGTATCACCAGAGATCACTCCCTGGTCATGCGGCTGGTCGAATTGGGCCAGATACGCGACGAAGACATCTACACCCACCCCCAACGCAACGCCGTCCTGCGTTCGCTTGGCGACCGCCAATCGGTAGATGTAGACCTCTTTACGCGGCGGCTCCGCTCTGGCGACGGGTTGCTGCTCTGTTCCGACGGCCAATGGGAAATGACCCATGACGCAGAAATGGAAACGATACTGGCGACCTATGACGACCCCGACATGGCCTGCCAGGAATTGATCAAAGCGGCCAACAAAGCCGGTGGCGAAGATAATGTGACCTCCGTCTTTGTCCGCTTCCTCTAGCAGGGTACGACAGGGTGCAACAATTGCCCTGTGGCGGGGGTCTTATATCGGAGAGAATAGCGTGGACATCGGGAGGATTTGGTATGTCTGATAGCGTCCAATTGAACTGTTCGTGGGGGCGTTCGCCTATGCCGGTGAGCAATGCGCCCCAGGTGAATTATTTACTGATAGATGCCCAACCCGCCGCGCCGCCCCAGGCCGCGGTGCCACTCAACTTCTGCCTGGTGCTCGACCGCTCCGGCTCTATGAAGGGCGAAAAACTTTCGAGCTTGCGCAAAGCTACCCGCCGGGTTATAGAACAACTTACCCCCCAGGATATTGTTTCTATCGTCATTTTTGACGACACCGTACAGGTGCTGTTGCCCGCCACTCCCGCCACCGACAAAGCCGCCATCCTGGCCACGATAGATACCATCGAAGAGCTTGGCGGCACAGCGATGTCGCTTGGGTTGCAGGCCGGCAAAGACGAGTTGGCCAAACACCCCGGTGAGGACTACCTCTCCCATATGCTGGTATTGACCGACGGGCAAACCTGGGGCGACGAAGATACCTGCCGGAACATCGCCAGCAGTCTGGATGGCGTTCAGCTTACCGCCCTCGGCCTGGGGGCCGAATGGAACGAAAAGCTGCTAGATGATCTAGCCACCCTTACCAACGGTACCTCAGATTATATCGCCGACCCCACCGAAATAGACACGTTCTTTCAGCGCACAGTCCAAACGGTGCAAGGCACCGCCGCCAGAGATGTGCGCCTGCTCCTGCGCCTGGTACGCGATGTAACCCCGCGGGCCGTCCATCGGGCCACCCCCTCCATTGCCAACCTGGGCTACCAACCCATTGGCGACAATGAGGTGAGCGTACGTATGAGCGACCTCTCGTATGGTAGCGGCAGTAGCATCGTCGTTGATGTGCTCTTGCCAATCCGCGCGGCCGGCTCGTTCCGTATAGCCCAGGCCGAACTGCATTTTACCCCCGTGGGACAGCAAGCAGAGCAGGTGCTCAAACAAGATATATTGCTCGATTTTGTTGCAGACGAACAAAAAGCTGTGTACAATCCCACTGTTATGAATCTGGTTGAAAAGGTGACAGCATTTAAATTACAAACACGGGCCCTGGAGGAAGCAGAGGTGGGTAACATTAGTGGAGCAACGCAAAAGCTGCGGGCAGCGGCCACCCGATTGCTTGGCCTGGACGAGTTACAACTGGCTGAGAAGGCCCAACAACAAGCCGATCAGCTTGAACAGGGGGCCGGGTTGAGCGCAGAAACCCAGAAAGAACTGCGCTATGCAACCCGACGGTTGACCCAAAAATTGGAAGAATGAGGGAAGGAAAAAGCGATACCATGACCTGTATGAGCGTCGGCAGCTCTTCTTGAGCCATAAGCCTTTTGTAAGGAGGGAGAACTCGATGATTACTTGCCCGATATGTGGCGCACAAAACGACCCGGTGAATCGTTTTTGTGATCAGTGTGGTGCGCGTTTGGATTCAGCAAGTGCAGCAACAGAAGCACCGGCTCCGACCCAGGCACCTCCTGAACCAATGAACTGTCCTTCGTGTGGGACACCAGCACTTCCTGGTCAAGCCTTTTGTGATAACTGTGGCTACGACTTGCGTACGGCACCAGACGAAGAAACGATGGTCGCTCCACCTATTGAAAGTACGCCGGAAGCTAAACCAGATACTACTGCAACCGAACCAACCGAACCAGACCAGGCGCCCGTCTCCCCCGATAGCGAAACGATAATGGCGCAGCCCGACCCCGCCGCTGCTGCACCCGACCCCGCCGCTGCCGCACCCGATAGCACCGCTGCCGCACCCGATAGCACCGCTGCCGCACCCGACCCCACCGCCGCCGCACCCGATAGCACCGCTGCCGCACCCGACCCCGCCGCCGCCGCACC
>DAOTUK010000248.1:0-2787 GCA_034437375.1 Chloroflexaceae bacterium
CCCTGCGGCTCCGCACGGAGCGTATTTCCATAGGCTTTACGGTGGCGCCGGTCCCGCGCTCCTACGCTGTACTGCTCCCCCCCGCTCCCCACGAACGTCTGACGCTGTACCTGGATAGCCCGACCATACGACAGGAGGGGCGCTCGCTTGGCGTGATGCTCAGTGGGGTGCGCATTGCAGGCGGGGGGGGGATGCCGGCCGCAGTGGGGGGGGCGCTGCTGGTCGCCGCGGCGGGGCGCTATCTGCTGCTGCGCCAGGCGCGGCTCTGGCCTGCTGGCGCGGCCGGGCCATCCTGGGTAGGGTGTATGCTGCTGGTGCTGCTGGTATGTGGGGTACTGCTGGCGTGGCAGGTAGGCGGGGGGTGGCAGTATGGCTTGCTGGTACGAGGGCTTGCACTGGTGACGCTGGCCAGTGTGGGGGCGGTGGTGCTAGAGCGGGCGATGGGCCGACCGCTGCTCTGGGGCCGGCAAGATGCCCGCGCTCCCAGGGTACCCGCGCATTGGGCGATACGGCCGGCCCTGTCCGGCGGGTGGGCCTGGGTGCTGGCAGTGGTGGTACTGGCGGTGGTGGTGCGGGTGCCCTGGCTGACGGCCCCCGATCCGGTGGGCGATCTGGAACTGGCGGCCCGGCGTATGGGCTTGTTGTTTCACGATGGTCTGGGGGGGGCGTATCGGGCCGATGGCGACTATATGCCGCTGCGTCTCTATCTGCTGTATGGCTTGAGCTTTGCGGTAGACGCCTTCGGCGGCGGCTTTCATGCGCCGCTTCCACCGCACACGCTCGTGTTTATCAAGCTACCGGGCTTGCTGGCTGATCTGGTTACTATCGCGCTCGTGTTTACGTGGGGGCGGCGCTGGTGGTCGCCACGACGGGCGGCGGCGCTGGCCGCGCTATATGCGTGCTCGCCGCCGGTGTGGATCAATGTCGCGTGGTGGGGGCAGGTAGATGCGTTGTTGATGCTGCCGTTGGTGGCGATGGTCGTAGTGATGGAGCGGGGCGGGGGGCGTTGGAGCTGGTTATGCTGGACGGTGGCGCTCCTGATCAAGCCCCAGGCGATTGTGTTGGCGCCCTTGCTGTATGGGGCGACGCTGCGCCTGTATGGGAGCCGCGGGGTAGCGTCTGGGATGGGGTTGTCTGCGGCGCTGTTTGCGGTAGCGTGTGTTCCGCTGGTGCTGGCCGGGCAGGGGGCCGGGTTGGCGCAGGCCTATCTCGGCTCGGTCGGGCGTTTCCCCAAACTGACGATAGGGGCCTACAATCTGTGGCACCTGCTCTCGGCCGGGCGTAGCGGCGACGATGCCCGCCTGCTCTTCGCGCTGGTAAGCTACCGGCTGGTGGGGGTGGTGCTGGTGGGGACAGTGGCGGTGGTGGTACTGGTGGCGGTGCTCCGGGCCCGGCGGGAGGTCTGGGCGGCGGGGGCGGCGGTGTTGGCGCTGGCGTTCTTTGTGTTGCCCACGCAAATTCATGAGCGCTACCTGTTCCTGTCGCTGGCATTTGTAGCGCTGTGTATTGCCCAGAACGAGCGCATGGTATGGCCCTACCTGCTGCTGGTATGCTCCGCGACACTGAATATTGTCGGCACGCTGGATGGCTTTTTGCCACAGGTGCAATCACACATTGCCCGCTCGCCCTTGCCCACGGTATGCGCGTTGGTCAACGTGGGGGTACTGCTCTTCTTTCTGGGATACCTGCTATGGTACAATAGAGGGTATACGCAACCAGCGCAAAGACCAGATCACCAGGAAACCGGAGAGAAGCGATAATGGTACGTTTTCGGAAAACCACCCTATGCTTGTTGATGCTCGTGCTGATGTTGGCGGCCACCCTGAGCGGGTGCGGCAGCTATCAGGAGGCCATCATCGGCACATGGGAGTTGAACAGCGGTTCAGAGACGATTGTTTTTCATGCGGATCAAACCTTTTCCCAGACCACCGAGGCGGGCGAAACGGTGGACGGTACCTACCAGTTTACCGATGATTCGCATATTGAGTTGACTATTCCCACTGATGAAAACGAGGTGGGGAAATTGTTGTTTGAAGTGGATATTCGCGGGGCCCAGATGACGCTCACGGATCAGAGCGGCGGCGCCGGGCGGGTGGGGCTTTATACGCGGGTGCGCAGGTAGCCGGGCCCGGGCGGCCCGAAATGCAGGAGAGGTGGCTATGTCCCCGGCCTTAAATGTTGTTATTTCGCTTATCATTGTGGCAGCGATGGTCTGGCAGGCGGTGCGGGCGCAAGCGGGCTCGTACAAACGCAAAGCCTATGCGACCGCGTCCGGCGCGTTTGGCCTGCTGGCGCTCTTCAATGTGAAAACGTTGCTAGATGGCGAGTCGGGCCCCTGGACGGTGCCGGTGCTGATTGTCGTATTTGTGCTTATTTTCGTTAGCGTGGCGTTGCTGCTGAAGGCGTGGCGCAATGGCGAGATGCAGGGGCAACTTGACCAGGTGCAGGAGGCTATCAAGCAGGAGCGCATCAAGCGTGGCATAGATGATACCAGGGACGGGTGAAGCGTGCGGCGAGGAGCGGTGATGCGCGAGGCGCGAGGCGTGAGACGTGAGGCGCGAGGCGCGAGGCGTGAGACGTGAGGCGTGAGGCGCGAGGCGCGAGGCGCGAGGCGCGAGGCGCGAGGCGCGAGGCGAACGCACACGATGCTACGAAAAAAAATGTGGTATGAGCAGGAATAGACGAGAGGAATGGGAGGAATGGGAGGAATGGAGGTATGACCACAGATTTACACGCGATGGGCCAGCAGGCGCGGCAGGCGGCCCAGACGCTGGCCGGTCTGGGCCG
>DAOTUK010000249.1:0-51773 GCA_034437375.1 Chloroflexaceae bacterium
GATCGCCTGTCGGCACGGGTAGATCAGACATCGGCGGCGGTGGATCGGGTTTCGGCAAACATGGATCAGGCAGCGGCGGAGACACGGGAGAATCTCGATCGTCTCTCGGAACGCCTGGATCAAGGGGCCGCGGAAACACGCGCAAATCTCGATCGCCTGTCGGCACGGGTAGATCAGACATCGGAGACGGTGGATCGCCTCTCGGCACGGGTAGATCAGACATCGGCGGCGGTGGATCGCCTCTCGGCACGGGTAAATCAGACATCGGCGGCGGTGGATCGCCTCTCGGCACGGGTAGATCAGACATCGGAGACGGTGGATCGGGTTTTGCAACGCCTCGATGAGGGAGCCGCAGAAACACGCGCAAATCTCGATCGCCTCTCGGCACGGGTAGATCAGACAACCGCGTCGGTGGAACGGGCTTTGCAGGAGAATCTTGCAGAACACAAACGCTTCCGGCAAGAACTGGCCAACATTGCCCACAGCATGGGCCGTCTGGTCGAAGATATTGTAGCCCCGAGCATGCCCGGCATTCTCCCGCAGATCATTCCGTGCGAGGAAGGCCCCCAGATGCTTGGGGTACGTATTTCCAAGAAAATCCGTGGCGGTTTTCAAGAGTACGACGTACTCTCCATCTGTGGCGAATACTTGTTAATTACCGAAGTCAAAACACGCATTCGCAAAGGAGATGTCGCTGACTTCCTGAGCAAATTAGCAGGGGCTCGAACCTTTCTGCCCGAATATGCCGAAAAGCAAATTGTTGGAGCGTTAGCGACGTTCTACGTGGATGAGTCGCATGTGCGTGAAGCTGAAGGGCAAGGCCTGGTTGTGCTTGGCATTATAGATGGCTTGATGCAAGTGTTGAACCGGCCAGATTTTCGCCCGGTGCGCTTTTAGATGGGATACCTTTTCCTCGCTTCGTAAGGCTGTGGTATGAGTTTCAACCTGAGTATGGAGCAAATCCTGGCCCTGGCCCCCGACGACAAGTCGGCCCGCGATGGCAAGGGTCTGGCCCTCCCCGCACGGTGGGAGCACCCCGGCGCGAACGAGCAGGCGTTATGGGGGGAGTGCTATGGGAGCGGCAAAAAGCCCTACCAGACCCGCGTAGATCTGCATGATATGGCCTTCAAATGCTCCTGCCCAAGCCGCAAACTCCCCTGCAAGCATGTGCTTGGCCTGCTCATGATGCGCCACGAACACCCCGCCGCCTTTACCGAAGCAGAGCCGCCGCCCTGGGTAGCCGAATGGCTCGACAGCCGCGCTCAGCGCAACCAGAAGCGCGAGGCCAGACAAGCCGCCCCCCGGAAGAAAGCCGACCCTGCCGCCCAGGAGAAACGCGCCCGCGAGCGTCACACCCGCACCGCCGACGGACTGGCAGAGCTAGAACGCTGGCTCCACGACCTCGTGCGGCGGGGGCTTTCAACTGCACGCGGGGAGCCGCCCACCTTCTGGGAGAACACCGCCGCCCGCATGGTGGATGCCCAGGCCCCCGGTGTGGGACGGATGCTGCGCGAGATGGCCGCGATAGCGCGGATGGGCCAGGCGTGGGAGGAGCCGTTGCTGGATTATATTGGGCGGCTCTACCTGCTCATCGAAGGGTTCAAGCGGTTGGAGACATTGCCCACCGATACGCAAGCCGACATCGTGACCACGCTTGGGTGGCCACAGAACCAGGATGAGATATTGGCCACAGGTACGGGCGTGCGCGACACCTGGCTTGTGCTGGCGCAGCGCGTCGAAGAGCGGGAAGAAGACCGCATACTTGCCCAGTATACGTGGTTGTGGGGGAGCGAGAGCGAACACCCCGCCCTCGTGCTCGACTTCGCCTTCATCAAAGACCCGCTCGACAAAAGCCTGCTACCCGGCACCCGCCTGGATGCCGACCTGGTCTTCTACCCCGGCGCTGCGCCCCTCCGCGCCCTCGTGAAGCAGCGCCACGCCCCCCCCGCCCCCCTGGAACACGTCTCCGGCTATCCCACCATTGCCACCGCCACCGACGCCTATAGCGCCGCGTTGGAGCGGTGCCCCTGGATAGAACGCTACCCCTTTGTGCTGCAAGCCGTTGTGCCGGTCTACGATGAAGGACAATGCCTGCTGTATGACGCAGAGGGGCGCACCATCCCGTGTGCCCCCGCCTTTGCCAACGTCTGGCCTTTGCTTTCCCTGAGCGGCGGCCACCCCCTGGCCCTGGTCGGTGAGTGGGACGGCTACACGCTCCTACCGTTGAGCGCGTGGGCCGAAGGCCGCTTCAAGAGCCTGTACGATACCGAGAGAGGAGTACAACGGACGTGACGGAGTGGGACGAAATTGTCAAAGCGGCATTGCTTGGGAGTGCGCGACAGCACCCCCCGCCCCCCGAACCCGGTACCCCCATCGGCGCAATGCTGGCCCGCCGCAATGCGGACACCCCCGAAGCGGCCCTGCTTGGCGCTATCGCCGCCCACACGCGCTACCGCCAGGCCGGCCAACGCCTTCCCGTACAAGACAACCCCGCCCCCCCGCGCCGCTGGCTACCTCGACTCCATCCTGCACCACAAGCGCATGGAACTGTTGCCAGAGTGGTTATGCGCCGCCGCCAACGCCGGGCTGCGCGTCCCCGAAGCGTATTTGCCCGCACTGCTTGACGTAGGCCGCAAGAACGAGCTTTTGCTACGTGCGGCAATCCTGCCGACGCTTGGTAAGCGGGGGGTGTGGTTGGCGCAGCACAACCCCGCCTGGGAGTATGTGCGTGGGCAGGATACGACCAATGCCGAAACGGTATGGCAGACCGGCCGTCGTGAGGCCCGACTTACGCTGCTCCAACGGCTGCGCCGCGAAGACCCCGCCCGCGCCCGCACGTTGCTGCAATCCACATGGAAGGAAGCGGCGCTGAAAGAGCGCACCGCCTTGCTCCCGCTCCTTGCCGACGGTCTGAGCATGGAGGATGAGCCATTTCTCGAAAGCGTCCTTGACGACCGCAGCAAAGAGGTGCGGGCCATAGCGGCCGGCTTATTGTCCAGGTTGCCCCAATCGCGCCTGGTGCAGCGCATGATCGAACGGCTTGAGCCGTTGCTGAGCGTGCAAAAGGGCGGCATGCTCAAAAAGGGCGCTATCGTGGTAGAACTCCCGCAGGAGTGCGACAACGCGATGCAACGCGACGGCATTGACCCAAAACCGCCCAGATATTCCCAAAAAAACGCATGGTGGCTGTGCCAGATGATTGGCTATGTGCTGCTCTCCCACTGGGGCCAGCAGTGGGAGCTATCCCCCGCCGACGTGCTGAAGTATGCCCGCAAGAGCGAGTGGCACAGCACCCTGCTGGACGGATGGGCCCGCGCCGCCATCAACCAGCGTGATGCGGAGTGGGTGGAGGCGTTGCTGCTGGATAAGTCGGGCACCAGAGAGGACGACGAGCTTATCCGGGGACTACCGCAAGAACGGGCCGAGGCGTTCATGCTCACGCGCCTGCAATCGGGCAAAAAGTTTGCAAACACCTGGCACCTCTTGCAACAAATGCCAATCCCCTGGGGGCATGCATTTTCGACGGGCATGCTCGAATACATCCGTAAGCAGGTACGCGACACAAACGAGAAAAAACTTGATGGCACGCTGCGGTCTGTGTTACCCAATATCGCCCACGCCCTCTCGGTACAGGTTATCCCCGACGCCGTGGACTACCGGTGGGAAGAGCACGCGGGGGTCTGGCCCTTCTGGCAGAATTATATCAATAGTTTTGTTGAACTGCTCCAGTTCCGCGCCGGTATGCTGGCCGCCTTGCAGGAGCGCGACGAGGGGTAGCCGTATAGAAACAACCGATAGTAGGAAGAGTAAGGAGAGACATATGAGTACCAACGTGCTCCGCGCACACGCCGAACAGCAATTTGCCGAAGAGCTTGACCATCTGGTCAGGCTAGATAGCCGCACCCGCCCGCCCGGTTGGCAACTGTCGCCCCAGTCCATTGTCACCTATGTACTGGGCGGCACACTTGACGATGGCTACACCATTACGCCCAAGTACGTCGGCAACCGTCGCCTGATAGAAATAGCCGTGGCCACGCTGGCCACCGACCGTGCCCTGCTGTTGATTGGCGTGCCGGGCACCGCCAAAACCTGGCTTTCGGAACATCTGGCCGCCGCTATCTGCGGCAATTCAACGCTGCTCATCCAGGGCACGGCCGGCACCAGCGAAGAAGCCATCCGCTACGGGTGGAACTATGCCCGCCTGCTGGCCGAGGGCCCCTCGCGTGAGGCGCTGGTAGATAGCCCGCTGATGCGAGCGATGCAGCAGGGCAAGATAGCCCGTCTGGAAGAACTCACCCGC
Organism: Chloroflexaceae bacterium; assembly: GCA_034437375.1. Lineage (GTDB taxonomy): Bacteria > Chloroflexota > Chloroflexia > Chloroflexales > Chloroflexaceae > JAAUSY01. The sequence continues at coordinate 4,301 of DAOTUK010000249.1, forward strand.
ATTCCCTCCGACGTGCAGGATACCCTGATAACGGTGCTTTCCGAAAAGACGCTACCTATCCCCGAACTCAACCAGGAAGTCCAGGCCGTCAAAGGCTTCAACATGATTGCCACCGCTAACGACCGCGACCGTGGCGTGAACGACCTTTCCAGTGCGCTGAAGCGCCGCTTTAACACCGTGGTACTCCCGCTGCCAGCCACGGTTGAGGAGGAAGTACAGATTGTCAAAGATCGCGTCACCAGTCTGGGGCGGGCGCTCGAACTGCCCGCCGAACCGCCGGCCCTGGAAGAGATACGCCGCGTGGTGACTATCTTCCGCGAATTGCGTAGCGGCATCACCGAAGACGGCAAAACCAAGGTCAAATCGCCCGGCGCCACCCTCAGCACGGCCGAGGCTATCTCGGTCGTGAGCAATGGTATGTCCCTGGCCGCCCACTTTGGCGACGGCGTGCTGCGGGCCCACGACCTCGCCTCCGGTATGACCGGCGCTATCGTCAAAGACCCGGTGCAAGACCTGGCCGTCTGGCAGGAATATCTGGAAGCGGTGGTCAAAGAGCGCAAGGAGTGGCGCGACATTTACCGCGCCTGTCGGGAGATTCTGTAGCTATGGCCAGCGACGCGCCCCCCATCCAGATTTTCGGTATCCGCCACCACGGGCCCGGCTCCGCCCGGAGCCTGCGCCACGCCCTGCACGCCATGCAGCCGGAGGTGGTGCTGGTGGAGGGGCCGCCCGAAGCCGCCGATGTGCTGCCCCTGCTCACCCACGCCGATATGCACCCGCCCGTGTCCCTGCTGGTCTATGTTCCCGACGCGCTACAGCAAGCCGTCTTTTACCCCTTCGCGCTCTTCTCCCCCGAATGGCAGGCGCTCCATTACGGCCTGTCGCAAGGCATTGCGGTGCGCTTTATGGATTTGCCGCAACGGCACCAGTTTGCCATCCGTGCCGCCGCCGAAGCGGAGCAGGCAACCGATACTGAAGCGGAACAGGAACCCGACACGGACAAGGAACCCGCCGCAGACACGCCACCCACCGAAGAAGAAGCAGACCCTGCCCCACCCCACCCCCGCCACGACCCGCTTGGTGCGCTGGCGGAGGCCTCCGGCTATAGCGACGGCGAACGCTGGTGGGATCACATGGTTGAGCAGCGCCGCGACGCCACCGACCTGTTTGCGGCTATCCTGGAAGCGATGACCGCCCTGCGCGAAGAGTTGCCCCCTTCCGACGACCCGATGGAAGCGCCGCGCGAGGCGTTTATGCGTAAGACTATCCGCGAGGCACAGCGCGACGGCTTTCAGCGCATTGCGGTGGTGTGTGGCGCGTGGCACGCCCCCGCCCTGGCGCATATGCCCCCCCCGAAAGACGACAACGCCATCCTGAAGGGCCTGCCGAAGGTCAAGACACAGGCCACCTGGGTACCCTGGACGTATAGCCGTCTCTCCTACAGCAGCGGCTATGGCGCGGGGATTGAGTCGCCCGGCTGGTATCACCACCTCTGGACAACGCCCGATCACGTCGTCGAACACTGGTTGACGCGGGTGGCCCGCCTGCTGCGCGAGGAAGACCTGGACGCCTCTTCCGCCCACGTGATAGAGGCCGTGCGCCTGTCCGAGGCGCTGGCCGCGCTGCGGGGACGCCCCCTGCCCGGCCTGCCCGAACTCAACGAGGCCACCCAATCGGTGATGTGCCACGGCAGCGATGTGCCCCTGCGCCTGATAGCCCGCAAGCTCATCGTTAGCGAGACGATGGGAGCTGTGCCCGACGAAACGCCTATGGTGCCGCTGCAACGCGACCTGGAGCGCGAACAGAAGCGGCTACGGTTGAAAGCCGAAGCAACCGAACGCAAACTTGATCTTGACCTGCGTAAACCCACCGACCTGGAACGGAGCTACTTGCTGCACCGCCTCAATCTCATTGGCATACCGTGGGGTGAAACCGAACACACCCACGGCAAGAAGGGCACCTTCCACGAACTCTGGACGCTGCAATGGCAGCCGGAGTTTGCCATCAAGTTAATTGAAGCCGGCGGGTGGGGGAACACCGTCTTTGACGCGGCCACCGCCTTTGCCCGCCACGCCGCCAGCAACGCCGACGACCTGCCCGCCCTCACCATGCTGATTGACCGCGTGCTGCTTGCCGACCTGCCCGACGCCATCGGCTACTTGATGGAACGCTTGCAGGCCAGGGCCGCCGTCACCAGCGATATGGTTCACTTGATGGCCGCGCTCCCGCCGCTGGCCAACGTGCTGCGCTATGGCAACGTCCGCAAAACCGATACGTCCATGGTGGCCCGCGTCGTGGATGGTCTGGTTGTGCGCGTGTGTGTCGGGGTACCGCTGGCCTGCGCCTCGCTCAACGATGACGCCGCCGACGCAATGTTTACCCACATCAGCAACTTTCACAGCGCGGTTACGCTGCTGTACAACGAGGCCCATACCGCGGCGTGGCACAACGCGCTGCGCCACCTGGTCGCCTTGCCCAACATACACGGCCTGGTTACGGGCCGCTGCTGCCGGCTGCTCTTCGATGCCCACCAGTTGTCGGGAGACGAGGCCGCCCGCCAGATGGGGTTATCGCTTTCTGCCGCCAGCGACCCGCACCAGGCCGCGGCGTGGTTGGATGGGTTTGTGCGTGGGAGCGGGCTTATCCTGCTGCACGATGAGCAACTCTGGCGCATCCTGGATACCTGGGTAGCCGAACAGAGCGCGGACACCTTCACCGCGCTGTTGCCCCTGCTGCGGCGCACCTTCTCCACCTTTGAAGCGCCGGAGCGTCGCCAGTTGGGCGAATTGGCCCGCCACGGCCAGCGTAGCCGTGCCGACGGGAGCGCAACCGAACGTGAGATAGACCACCAGCGAGCCGAGCGGGTGCTACCGCTAGTCGCCCGCTTGCTTGGCATAGAGGAGGAGCAACCATGACCCGATGTACCGAAGAGGAACGCCTGCGCCGCTGGCGGCTCCTGCTTGGCGGGGGCGAATGCGACGGCACCGGCTGTCGCCTGAGCGGCAGCGACCAGGGTATGGATCGTGCGATGGAGGCGCTCTACGATTCGGAGCGCAGCGGCGGCCTGGGCAGTTCCGCCCCCAATATTGCCCGCTGGCTTGGCGACATCCGCACCTACTTTCCTACCTCGGTGGTGCGCGTGATGCAGAAGGACGCGCTGGAGCGACTCAACGTGCGGCAAATGCTGATGGAGCCGGAACTGCTCGAAACGGTTGAGGCCGACGTTCACCTGGTTGGTACGCTGCTCTCGCTCAAAAACGCCATGCCCTCGCGCACCCGCGACACGGCCCGCCAGGTTGTCCGCAAGGTAGTTGACGAGTTGCAGCGCAAACTGGCCAACCCCATGCGCCAGGCCGTGACGGGCAGTCTAAACCGCTCCATCCGCAATATGCGCCCGCGCCACAACGAAATAGACTGGAACCGCACCATTCGCCGCAACCTGAAGCACTACCAGCCGGAGTACCGCACCATCGTGCCCGAAACGCTCATTGGCTATGGGCGGCGGCGCTCCTCGCTGCGCGACGTCATCCTGTGCGTTGACCAGAGCGGCTCTATGGCCAGTTCGGTGGTCTATTCCAGCATCTTTGGTGCGGTGATGGCCTCGCTCCCGGCCCTCACCACGCATATGGTCGTGTTCGATACGGCCGTCGCTGACCTCACCGACCACCTGTACGACCCGATAGATTTGCTGTTTGGAACACAACTGGGCGGCGGTACCGACATCAACCGCGCCCTGACCTACTGCCAGGAACGCATCCGCCGCCCGCAAGAAACTATCCTGGTGCTGATTAGTGACCTGTACGAGGGCGGCAACAGCGAGGAGATGCTCAAGCGCAGTGCGGCGCTGGTTGGCTCCGGCGTGCAGATGGTGGCGTTGCTGGCGCTGAGCGACGAGGGCGCCCCCTCCTACAACCACCGCATGAGCGCGGCGCTGGCCGAAATCGGCGTACCATCCTTTGCCTGTACGCCCGACCTCTTCCCCAACCTGATGGCCGCGGTGATCAATCGCCAGGATATTCAGCAGTGGGCCGCCAGCAACGATATAGTGACCGCCCGTGGCGAGCAGGAGTAGGGGGATGCAGGGAGGCGGAGAAACGGGGACGCGGTGGCAGGGCAGCAACGCTCCACTACGACCCATTTTATGGTATGCTACAAGAAAGCACAATTTTCACAGTAAAAAAAGGAGAAAATCTTGAAAATTCTGATTATCGGCTCAACAGGAGGCACCGGACGCCGGCTGGTATTGCAAGGCTGCGACGCCGGCCACACGGTCACGGCGATGGCCCGCAACCCGGAAGAAATGGTTATCAGACACCAGAACCTCTCTGTGATACAGGGCGACGTACTCAAACCCGAAACGCTGGACGAGGCCATCAAAGGCCAGGATGCCGTGCTCTCCGCGCTTGGTACCAAAAACTTGAGCAAGAGCAGCATCATTTCCGATGGCACAAAGAACGTTATCACCGCCATGGAAAAGCACGGCGTCAAACGCTTTGTGTGCGAAACATCGCTTGGCGTTGGCGATAGCAGGGGGCAACTTGGGTGGCTCTACGAATACGTGATTGTCCCCTTGATCCTCAAAAACGCTATGGACGATAAAGAGGTACAGGAACACCATATCCGCCAGAGCAACCTGGATTGGGTGATTGTCCGCCCGGCCGGCCTCACCGACGACCGCCACAGCGGCAACTACTACGTCTGGACCGGCAAGCCCGGCCGCTCCATCAAGGGCACTATCTCGCGGGCCGACGTTGCCGACTTTATGCTGCGCAATGTGACCGACGATACCTACCTGCGCCAGGCCGTCGGCATTGCCTACGTCTAGACACCGCGATACCTCCTGGTATCGGCGAGTGAAGAAGAGAGGGAACAGACAAACCTATGGCCAGCATTACCTTTGACCACGTTTCAAAGCGCTTTGGTGATGTAACCGTGCTGGAAAAGCTGGACTTTCACGTAGCCGACCAGGAGTTTCTCGTGCTGGTAGGCCCGTCGGGGTGCGGTAAATCTACCGCGCTCCGCTGCCTGGCCGGCCTGGAAGCGGTGAGCGAAGGCCATATTCTCATTGGCGACCGCGTCGTCAACCACCTGCACCCGAAAGAGCGCGACATCGCCATGGTCTTTCAAAGCTATGCGCTCTATCCCCATATGACTGTCTATGATAATATGGCTTTCTCGCTCAAGCTCAAGAAGATGGAACGCAGCGAGATAGACCGCCGCATCCGCGAGGTTGCCGCTATCCTGGACATAACCCCGCTGCTGGAACGCAAACCCCAGGCCCTCTCTGGCGGCCAACGCCAGCGTGTCGCGCTAGGCCGCGCCATCGTCCGCGACCCCTCCGTCTTTCTGATGGACGAGCCCCTTTCCAACCTGGACGCCCGCCTGCGCGTCCAGACCCGCGCCGAAATAACCCGCCTGCACCAGCGGCTCAAAACCACCTTTATCTACGTCACGCATGACCAGACCGAGGCGATGACTATGGGCACCCGTATTGCTGTATTGTACGGTGGCCGGCTTCAGCAAATAGACACCCCCCAGACTATCTACGACCGGCCCGCCAACAAATTTGTGGCCGGCTTCATTGGGAGCCCGGCTATGAACTTCTTCAAGGGGGCCCGCCTTGACCGCGCCGGGGGGGGTCTGGTGGTTCACGTGCCGGGCGTGGGAGCCCTGCCTGTGCCGCCTACAAAAGCCCCTACGCTGGAAGCATACCTGGGCCAGACGGTGACCCTGGGCATACGCCCCGAAAACATCCACGATGCCCACTTTGTCCCGCCCGGCGTCAACGCCACCAGCGCCATACCGGCCACCGTCAACGTCACCGAGCGCATGGGCAGCGAAATCTATGTCTACATTGAGCGCGGCGGCAAAGAGTTTATCGGGCGCTTTGACCCGCGCTCCGCGGCCCATACCGGCCAGACCGTCCAGGCCGTTATAGATATGGACAAGATGCACCTCTTCGACTGCGAAACCGAGATGGCCCTGGCCTGAAACCAGTGACGAGTGCGGCGTGCGGCGATGCTACGTGATACATAGGCGCTTGATGTTGAGAAATATGTAGCAGTAATCACCCGAATTTGGTATGATACTACTGGATAGAAAAGAGCCGGGAGCGTGAAGCTACTTCCCCCCCTCCACAATTGTACAAGAGGGTAGTCTATGAGCAATGAGTTTGACCATACCGTACAGGCCGAAAATGTCCTTCTTCGCCAACGTATCACCGAACTGGAAGAAACCGTTGCCCGCCTGCGCCACCAACTGGAACACCATAGGCACCAGCAACCCGATAGTATCGCCAATCACCAGCGTATCCAGGCAGAGCTATGCCAGAGCGAAGAGCGCTTCCGCATGCTTGCCGAGCATGCCCGCGACATTATCTTTCGCTCGCGCCTCTTCCCAACCATTACGTGTGAATATATCAGTCCCTCGGTACAGGATGTTCTGGGGCACCCCCCCGAAGCGTACTACGCCGACCCGTACTTACCGCTCAAAACCGTTCACCCCGACGACTATACCCTGCTCGAAACCCTGCTCCGCAACCCAACCCTGTTTGATAGCTCGGTCGTAGTACGCCACTTCTGCAATGGGGAAGAAGTATACCTGGAGCAACACCACTGGCTTGTCTTTGACAGCAACGGCTCGCCCCTGGCCATTGAAGGCATTATCCGCGATATTACCGAGCATAAACGCATGGAAGAAGCCCTGCGCCAGAGCGAAGAGCGCTACCGCGGCATTATCGAACAATCTATTGATGGTATTGTGATGACCGACGAGTATGTCCACTGTGTCGAATGGAACGCCGGCGCCGAACGCATCACCGGCCTGCGCCGCGACGACATACTGGGTCAACCCATCTGGGATGTGATGTTCCAGGTTGTGCTTGAAGATCGCAAAACCCCGCAAGCCTACGCGCATTTCAAAACCATGTTCCAGACCTTCTTTGAAACCGGCGATGCCCCCTGGCTCCGCCAATTCAAAGAAGGCACCTTTCACCGCCCCGATGGTACCGTCGGCTATGCCCAGTATCTCGCCTTCCCTATCACAACCGCACAAGGAAAATGCCTGGGGGCCATCCTGCGCGACATCACCGAGCGGCGACAGATGGAGGCAGCCATCAAAGAAAGTGCCGAACGCTTCCGCGCCCTCTTTGAAGGTACCCAGAACCCCATTACTATCTTTGACCAGGACGCAACCATTGTGATGGTTAATCCGGCCGGAGCAAAAGCTCTGAACCAGACGATTGAAGCGTGTATTGGGAAAACAATAGATGATTTGTTGCCCCATCCGCGCGATATTACGAAGGAGCGCGTACACCAGGTTATCGCAACCGGCGAACCACTCTACGTTGAAGATACGGTTCACCTGCCCGGCGGCAAACGCTGGTTCTGGACCGTGTTGCAACCCGTCACAACCGCGGGGCAGACTGTGGTACAGTCTATCTCTTACGACATTACCGAGCAACGCCGGGCCGAAGAGGCCCTGCAAGAAAGCCAGACCCTCACCCAGGCGCTCATAGACAACATGCCCGCCTCGGTCTTTGTCAAAGATTGTCACAGCAGGCTCCTGATGGTCAACCGCCACCTGGCCGCTGTCTACCAGTACACCTCCGCAGAGATGGCGGGCTTGCACGAATGCGACTTCCTGCCCGAAGCGATTGTCGCGGCCCACGCCAACGAAGATCAGCGCATTATCACCGCGGGCGAAACGCTGACGGTGGAAGAAGTGGTGACAGACGCGCATGGCGCCCGCACGCTCCTGATTATCAAATTCCCGCTCTACGACGACGAAAAAAACGTCTATGCTATCGGCGGCTTTGGTACCGACATCACCGAGCGCACCCAGATGGAACAAGAGCTACGCCAGGCGAAAGACGCCGCCGAAGCGGCCACCCGCGCCAAATCAGAATTTCTGGCCACCATGAGCCACGAAATCCGTACCCCCCTCAACGCCATCATCGGCTTGACCACCCTGTTACTGGACAACGACCTGGGCGATACCCAACGCGACTATGTGCAGACCATCCGCGTGAGCGGCGACGCGCTCCTGACTATTATTAACGACATCCTCGACTTCTCCAAAATCGAGTCCGGACGGCTCGACCTCGAACACCACCCCTTCAACCTGCGTACCTGTGTCGAAGAAGTGCTAGAACTGCTGGCGACCCGTGCGGCCGAGAAAACCCTTGACCTGGCCTACTGGATGGACGCCGACATCCCCGAAACTATCGTTGGCGACATCACCCGCGTGCGCCAGGTGCTCGTCAATCTGGTGAGCAACGGTATCAAATTTACCGACACGGGCGAGGTGGTCATCGCTATTGAAGCGCAGCAACGGGGAGGCGATGCGGCGACCAACGATCCGACCACGGCTCACAATACCCGTTGCACCTATCACATCCACGTACGCGACACGGGCATTGGTATTCCGCCCGACCGCTTCAACCGCCTCTTCCGCTCCTTCAGCCAACTGGATACCTCAACCACCCGCGAATATGGCGGCACAGGCCTGGGCCTGGCTATTTGCAAACGATTGATAGAACTGATGGGCGGTACCATCCAGGTTACCAGCGAACCGGGTACAGGCTCTACCTTCTCCCTTACGCTACCGGCCGAAGTCGTCCCAACCGACCCCGCCCCCTACCTCAAACCCGATCAGCAACTCATGCAGGGCAAGCGCGTACTCATTGTTACCAACCAGCACACCAGCGGACAGATCATCCAACGCTATACCGAGCAATGGGGCATGCAGACTACCTCGGCTAACGAACCGACAGATACCCTGGCCCGCCTCCGCCAGCAAGAACCCTGCGACGTTATCATCCTCGATATGCCCCCTGCTGAAAGCGAGGGCCAACAACTGGTTGAAGCGCTACGCGCTGCGGCGCAAAATCCTTCCTTGCCTATCGTGGGCTACCGCACATTGGCGACACAACAATCTATGGGAGTCCAGATGCCCGCTCGCTCTATCGCCTTGCTGCTCAAGCCGGTGCGACCGGCCCTGCTCTACCAGGCTCTGACCAGCGTCCTGAGCGGCGGAAAACGCCCCACCACCCTGCCAACACAGCATTTGCTAGACCCGACCATGGCCCTGCGCCACCCCCTCCGTATCCTGCTGGCCGAAGACAACGTTATCAACCAGAAGGTGGCCCGCCACCTGCTCGACAAACTGGGCTATTGCGCCGACGTGGCCGCCAATGGCTACGAAGTGCTCGACGCCCTGCGGCGTACCTCTTACGACGTGGTATTGATGGATGTTGAAATGCCCGATATGGATGGCATAGAAGCAACCCGCCGCATCCGCGGCGAATGGCACAACCTGCCCCCCTACATCATCGCTATGACTGCCCACGCCATGGACGGTGCCCGCGAATGGTGCCTATCGGTGGGGATGGATGACTACCTGGGCAAACCCGTGCGGGTCGAAGACCTGGTCGAAAAGTTACGCAACGTCAAACACCCCACCCGCCGGGCCAACCCATAGCCCTGCCTCCGCGTGCCCAGGATACTGACCCTACGACTTCCGCTGCTTCACCCAATCGCGCAGCAATGTCCACCCGAACAGTGGAGACGACGACACGCCCTGGCAACTGGCCAACGACGCAGCAACCCCATTTAACACAATCACCGGCCCATTGCTCCCAAACCCCGCCAACAACCGACGCGCCTGGTGCAAATCATCCACCTTGTTTGCACTTGCCCGCACCACAAACAACATCGAATCGCACACTTCTGCCAGCACCAACCCATCGCCCACCGTCAATATCGGGGGACTATCAAACAACACCACGTCGGCATACTCCGTTAATTTTTCACACAACCGCGCCATCGTCTGGGTACGAAATACCAGAGAGGGATGGGAAGGCTCTGGCCCGGCCGGTAACAAGCGCAAATGCTCTACCTCGGTTGCAACCAGGCACGCCGCTATCTGCTGGTCTATATCCCCCCCCGAAGGAGGCTCGGCCGCAGTCCCCGTCCCTTGCTGCAAGGCGCGCAACACCGTGGTTACCCCACACGTATTGGCACACCCAAACAACGTATGCAACGTTGGTTGGCGCACATTCGTATCTACCAGAATAACCCGACGCCCAAGCGCCGCCTGTGCCACCGCCAGATTGGCCAGAATTGTACTCTTACCCTCTCCAGGATTGCTACTCATTACCACCAGCGAGCGCATAGACGCATGACCCTGATTCTGAAAAACCTGCGCCTGCAACAGCCAGTACCCCTCTGACAAGGGCGAAAAGGGCTGATTGAGCGTAAACAGCGGCGACCGTGCCAGCACCCGCAAGTAGCGCGGCAACGCCACAATGACCGTACCCCCAAGCAACGTTTCGATATGCGACTGGGCATACACTTTCTCGCTCAAAAATTCGCGCAACCCAATACCCCCAACCGCAAGCATACTGCACATCAAAAAAGCCAGAATCGTATTGCGCTTTTTATCCGGACGCACAGGATTTTTGCCAGGTTCCGCAAACTGAATAACCTGCACATCGGAACGGCTAAACAACGAATCATTGGCAAACGCGGTTCGCGTATGGTCGCGCAACTCTTCAATCAACGCATTGGCAATATTCGCCGCACTCTGCGGGTCGGTATGCTCCACCCGTACCGCAATAAACGCCGTCCGGCGATTTGCAGAGACAGAAATATTATCCGCCAGACTGCCGGCCGAATCGGAAAGATTCAGTCGCGTGATCACCTGCTCAATCACCGGATGGGTCACCACAAGTTCCTCATACGCCTCGGTCAGATACTCTTTCGCGGTCTGGGCATTGTACCCCTGAATAGGCGTACGCAAGGTTACCGAAACCGTTACCGTTGCCGCATAGTAGGCGGTTTGCGAACTTGTGATAAGAAATGCGACCCCCCCACCCAACAAGCCGGCCAACGCAATCGCCCACGACCAGCGTAAAAACACCAAGATATATTGCTTGAGAAAATCAATATCCATAGCAAAGCATCACCAACAACCCAACCGCGCACACGCCAAAGAGCCTTGGGCAAAGCCAGCAAGCCACAGTTGAACCTGAACGAACAATCCTTTCATACGTAACGGCCAGGAACGTCTCCCGACACAACACAGGCAACACCCGGCCCCGTCCTTCAACCCCTATGACATACCCTCGCAAGATGCTCTTCCCATAGATTCATAGTCTTCTCCAACCCGAACCGTTCCAACACCTCTGGCGCTCGTGCGGCCAACCGTTTGCGTTCCTGCTCGTCTTGCATCAGCCGGTCAAGCGCTGCGGCCAGCGCATCCACATCAAGGTGCGGCACCAGTACCCCATCTACCCCATCACGGATAATATCGCGCGGGCCCGAGGGACAATCGAAACTGACCACCGGTAACCCACAGGCCATCGCTTCGCAGAGCGCCATAGGAAAGCCTTCGGTATGGGAAGAAAGCACAAACATATCGGCCTGGCGGAGCTTTTGCAGCGGGTTGGTGGTCAGGCCCGGCATATGCACCCGTTCATCCAACCCAAGCGAATGCCGCAGGGCCTCCAGGTTGGCCCGCTCGTCTCCTTCGCCCCAGATAACCAGCGACCAGGTCGGGTGATGTGCCGCTATACGAGCAAAGGCCTGCAACAACCGATCAAACCCTTTAACCTTGCTCAAGCGTCCCAGTGTGATCAGCAAAGGCGGTGAAAAAGGCGACGCTGCTTCATCTCCTACCGCCGGCTGTTCAGTGTAGATCAGTACCGGGTTGGGAATAACCACCGTATGGCGTTGTACCGCAGGCGGATGCTGTTGCACATATGCGCGGCTCTGTACCACCAGCAAATCGGCCCACCGATAACTCCAACGCTGCAAAAACTTCCAGAGTTTCTGCGACTCCTCAAGCGCGGCAGAGCGATCGGACACAACAGCCGGCGTGGGCAAGCCGCGGGTTGCCAGAAGCGTTCTGATATTGGTTCGATGCATAAAGCTAATGACCACATCTGGCGCACTCTGCACAATCGCATGGCGCAGCCGTACCAGCGTCAGCACATTATTTTGCAACGCCGCCCCCATATGGGTAGACGATCGCACCGTGCCCAAAGGGAAAAGGCGTATCCGCTGATCCAACGCATAAAACGACGGTGTGCGCCCATCATCAAGCGTTATCAATGTCACATGCCATCCCTTGCGGGCCCAATAGTTTGCCATAATAGACATCACCCGTTGGGCCCCGCCAGGAGACATAGCCGTAATCACAAATGCAAGACGCATAAAACACTCTCGCTCCTTCCCCAAACAATATACCCACGATATGCAGCACAACCCTACGACAATAACCCGCACCCACCATCATTGCTTTTCAAGATTTTTGATGCCGCGATGCACCATTATGGTCAGGAATACCCAGGAGAAAAAGTATACCATGGTTGTGGAAAGCGCTATTCCCTTCAGACCAATAAAGTAGATAAAGAGATAGTTGAAGCCAATATTTAGCAATAAACTCATGACAGAAGCTATGGTAAGAAAGTGGTTTTTCTTCAAGCTAGAGATAACCCGCACAGTCATATTATTGATGACATAAAAGGGAATGTTCAGTGCGTACATGGCTTGCACCCCGGAGACAATCTTCACATCTTCGTCTGTAAAGGCCCCGCGGTTGAAAAGAATACCCACAATCGGCTCTGAAAAGAACACCAGTATCAGAGCCACTGGCAGCATGGCCGCAAAGAAAAGCCGTGTGTAGATTCTCAAAGTTGAACGCACACCATCCCAATCGTGCGCGGCTGTCATACGTGAAAAATGGGGCAGGATGGCCGTACTCAATGCCAGCGAGCTAACCCCGATAAACAGAGCCGGTAGCTTTCTTCCATAGTTCAGCGCAGATACGCTACCTTCCCCAATCATAGCGGCCATAGAGTTATCAATCAAACTTGCATTGTTCGACAGAAAGGCGGCGGCTAACACCGGGAAAAACTGGCCCACCACCTGCTGAAAGGAAGCATCAGAACCATACCAACGCGGCATAATGGGCACACCAGTACGCTTCAGAGACCGCCCAATAAGGAGCACACTGCCCACCGTACCAACCACCATGCCAATCGCCAGCGCATACACACCCAGAACATTGCCCAACGTCAGCAGCAACACAATAGACCCGATGGTCACCAGGGCCGGTGCCGCTGCCACCTGGGCAAAACGATCTTGCGTATTGAGCACGCCCCCCCACAACGCCACAAATGAACCAAGCACCATCATGACCAGTAAAATGAGCAACAACGAGCGCGTGAGCGCCAACTTCTCCGGGCTAAACGCCGACGCCATCAAGGGCAATATATAGGGCGAAGCAATCGCCAGAAGAAGCGCCAACCCGCCCACCAGCAGCACATTCCAGAAGAGCACCCCGGTAAAAAGCCGATTGGCCGGCTCGTCTCCTTGCTGTCGCTGCACTTGAATATAGGTTGGAATACACGCAGACTTGAGCGCTCCCACAACCACATTGGTCACAAATGCTGGCAATAACAACGCAATGTAAAAGGCATCAAGCGCATCGCCGGTGCCAAACACATACGACAGAATAATTTCCCGCCCAAATCCAACAATCTTTACCAGTACCGTAATGGCACCTACCAGCATCGTTGCCCCAAAAATTTTGCGATTGACCGAACCAGTGCTCCAACGCTCCCAGAAATTACGCAACGCCTGGAGCGACAAGCCTTTTTTCATCATGTTGTTCCACCTTGGAAACAGATACTCCTGTTAGGGAAAGAACAATCGGCACATGGTACATTATACCAGACATAAACATACTATTTATAGAAACAAATTGTGTATGTCGTACCATGCTAAAGATAAGATAGACCATCCAGATAAGCGAAAACATAAACCGTTCTTGAAATACCATGCCTGGCAAAAACAAGCGTCTCAGGCCCATTGCCACACACCAGATATAGACAACGCAGCCAAAAATACCCGTTTCTCCCACAACAACCAGGTAGGAATTGTGACTCCCAAGGTTGTGGGTATTGAGATGGAGTGGGTATCTTCCGCTGCCATAGAATCGGAACACCCCATACCCGTACCATGGCGCTTCCATAGCGCGGTGGTAGTAGAGCATCGCCAGGTCTAGACGAGTTTCTTTATTCGTCGTGTTTTCCTCTTTAAAATCGAGCAACCGATTGATCTTCCAGGCTGTGGTTTCATCGGTTTCAACCTCAGATGGCGCAAACGCATTCGTCCAGAACAGACCAACCAGCAACGCCGTACTAAACCCGATAACGGCAATGTGCAAGGGGTGGTATGTCAGTTTTCTGAGTGAAAAGAATGCCATCAGCAACAAACAGAGTATCAGCAGATACATTCCGCTACGCGAAGCCGACAGAAAAATTCCTACCACAGCGGCTACTCGTCCGCTCCAACGATACCCCGGCGAAGCCCAGTAGGACATCATCGTAAAAAACAACCAGATATACGCTGCCGTGTTCGGGTTGCCCCAGAGACCGGCCGGTCGCAAATCATCAAAAGACTGATCCTCATTCACCCCTTGCAACGCAAACATCACATCTGGATCATTCGTAGACCAGAGCGACACCAACATATTCAACACCGCAGCAAGCTGGAAATAGTTTGCCAATCGGTTCACATCAGTGCGATCGACAATAGCCAGGGCAATCATCATCATAAAGGCAAGATTGCGGATAATGAGTGTTTGTACCTGGCCAATAATGTATTCCGGTGCTGGCGAAGCCAACGTTCCCCATAGTAAATAAAATAATACCCAGACAAGATAGGGAGCAATGGTCATAACCCGCGGTATTTTGCGCAGATTTAAGATCAGGTAGACCCCAAACGATACGAAGGCAAAGGCATAGACCCCTTTGCGAATGATGGGATAGACAGCAAGAAACGTATACAACCCACTCATCGAAAAGACAATAAATCCGATGAGCACATTGCGTAAAAACCGGTTGAGCATTTCCTGATTGTTCATACGCCAGGTGTACCAGACCCCCGCGCAAACAAGACGTGCTCTGTTGTGGTAATCAGCGTCTCAAGCCCAAAATTGTGCATGATTCTCGCGCGGATACGATCTGAGCGATAATCTGAAAGGTGCGCCAGCATCGTGATCATCGCCTCTGTCAGATGCTCGACAGAGCCAGCAGGGATAACCAGCCCCATATCGCCAACAATCCAGGCCATATCGCCAACATCGGTAACGATACACGGCACACCACACGCCATTGCTTCCCCAATAGCATTGGGGAACCCCTCCCCCGCTAACGACGGCATCACGACTATATCACATGCATTGTAGACCGCCGGCATATCTGAACGTTCATGGGCCCAGATCAGGTTGCCCGAACGCTGCAAGGGCGCACCAAGCGTATACAGTTGCTCAAGATAGGCTTTATCAACCGTCTTGCCAACACAAACAAAGCGCACATCCGTATGCAGTCGGGCTACCTGTTCCGCAGCCTGCAAAAAGATGGTATACCCCTTTGAAGGGTGCAATCGTCCCACAATCCCGATCACCCGTTCCGTTGCTTGCACCCCCCACGCGGCCCGCACGTGCTGCCCGGTGGCCCTATCGGGGGCAAACCGCCTTGTATCAATACCATTGGGAATAACCACGACCTTGGCCGGTGGCACCCCTTTGGCCAGCATCTCCTCCCGACCCGCATACGAATTTGCAACCACAATATCTGCGGTACGCGATAGGCCCCCTTCCACAAGATGAATAATCTCCCCCAGGTAATCGTCGGCTTTTTCCATAGACCCGCGCACACTCCACACAACCCGTATGGCAGGAAACAACAGACTGGCAAACGACGCCAGAAGATTGGGACCTTTGAGATACCCATGCAACACATCCGGACGTTCACGTTTGAGTAAGACCAGCAATCGCAAGAAGGGGCCCACCATATCCCACCGGCCTGCTTTGCGGAGCGACCATACCTCCACCCCCCCTTGACGCAACTCCTGCTCTAGTACACCACCAGCATAAAACGTCACCACCACAACCCGGTGACCCCGCTCATGCAACCCGATTGACAAGGCGGTCAATTGGCGTTCGGCTCCGGCAACATGCAGTGTGCGGCCCAAAAATACAATCGTGCCCATTCCCAGTACCCTTTCCCTGAATGCTCCACTGTCAAAGCCTGGTTCCAGACATAGCATACCCGTTTCAACAGAAGAAAAACAGAACCTGGGAACACGAGCGTCTCATCGTCGTCAGATAAGGATGAAACGCCAGTATCCCCAGGGCACACCCTCCCCCAACCGGGGCTCCATACGACTATGGAACCCCCGGCCATTATCAGGGATCTACTTCAGATATCGTGTAGCGAAACTTACCCGAAGGGGAGGTTTGAATATCGTCCAGAAACTCAAACGTCACCTCGCACGCCCGGCCCATGACCTGCTTTGTTTTCGACACAATTTCATCAAGCTCCGCTTGCTGATACTGGTCATTGGCTGTTGCTATACGATACAGCAGATGCGTATAGCTCTTCTGGACAAGCTGAAACCGCCACACCCATTCCTTATGACACAGCAATTCCGTAAAGATACCCCCATCTACCATGGTACCATCTTCTTTCCGGATAGTATCTTCATTGCGCCCAAGCACCTGCGCTAAAACTTGCCCATAGCGATGGCCAATACGGTTGGAAGAGGACAAAATACCCCGATCCCCTATCGCATAGCGCACCAGGGGCATCGCAAAGTTACCAAGAGTCGTCGCCAGAATGTTCCCCTCGGTACCCGGCGGCACCGGCTTGCCCGCATCATCTACAATCTCAAGATACGCCCCCCACGGCGCAACATACAACCCGCTATCGGGAGATACCTGGCAAGCAACCGACCCGATTTCGCGTGAACCATACCGATTATACACCGAACAACCAAACACCTGTTCTATCGTCTCGCGCATAAAGGGATAGAGTGTGTTGGCCGTTGAGATAATCGCGCGTTGGGGCACAACCGCAATACCCTCCTGGGCCACAAAGCGGGCCACTTCATACAACGCCTGGCCATAGGCCACAATCAACGCCGGTTTTTTCGTATTCAGGGTCTGGACAAACCCGCGTATCTTCTCCGGGCTCATATGGTAGGCATTGAGAAAGAGTTTGTTATACAACATGCGGTTTTTGAGATAGCTGACAACACTGGCATGCCCCGCAAAAATATCGCGCTCAGACCCCCACAACGCGATTTCCAGGTCGCCCACCTCCTTACCCAACCAGCGCGCAAACAAGGCAGTAATAGCCCGTGAGCGATCATTAAAATCGGTATCCTGAATAAACCGGGATGGCTCACCAGTAGAGCCCCCAGAAGAATTGGACATCCACTTGCGCTGGTGCAGGTCTGTTGAGGTCAGTTGCGTGGCCTGATTGCGGATAATCGCCTTGGTCAAAATGGGCAAGTGGGTTAGATAGGCCTGCGGATCGGCCCGAAAATCGGTGCCAATCTGCTGCATGATGTCTGCGTAGTATGGAACCGCCTTCTGACAATGGGTGAGCAGATTGATGAGTAATTGGTTAGTCGTTTCAGGCGCTACCCCCTCGCTATCCTCGCGCAAAAAGCGCCGGTAATAATCCCAGAATGTGCGGCCACGGGCCTGTTCATACGCAAAACGTACGGGTTTGTTTATATGGCTGATAATGGTTTCCAAAGAGCACCTCCAATCTGTTTGTCCTGGAGCTATATTCTGCTTCGTCCCCGTAAGGGGAACATGCGTACCACTTTCCAGAAAGCCGGCGAACGTATCAGACGGGACAACAATGGGTTTGCCGTGTATACGCAACTTCTGGGAAAAACGATGACATCGCCGCCAAAGCGCAGCTTAAAATAGTTCCAGGCAAACCGTTTTTCCGTCAAGGATGGAGTTCCAGTGCGTACCTGATGGGCAACTCGTATATCAATACCGTAGAAGTCAAAATAGGCGTAGCCATGGGCCTTGCCCCAGTGTATCAATTTCCAGTACACCGCTTCGTTTGGGAGCAGATGACGGTGCATCCCATTCCAGCCTATATAGAGGGCGCTAACTCTATCGCCACAGGCGGAAAAGAGCAGGTGGGTAACAGATGTTCCTTCATATTCAGCAACGAGCATATGGATGATTCCCGCAGGATGGAGGAAGTGCCAGAGGTCGGAAAAGAACTGCCATGCAACGGGCCGGAAAGATCGGCGTTGGGTGGCCGCGAGATAGTTCTGATAAAAACAGGGGAGGTCGGCATCGGTTCCTTCACGCACAGTTATACCATTGCGCGTTGATCTCCGAATAGCATTCCGCGTGTTGATTTTCATATTCGCCAGTATCTGCTCTGGTTCGGGGGTAATATCAATAAGCAGCGTCGCTCGAACAGCCGATTTGATTACTGCTGGTCGGAAGCCGTACTGGGAGAGTAGGGACACAAGCTCGTCATTGCCATCTGGTACTTCAAAGAAGAGATAGATAATACGCTGCTGGCGGATAACATCGCGTATAGCTTGAACCAGTATCTGTACCAGGGCGGCGTCTTGATAGGTAAAGATGGGCCCGCGCGGAATATGGGCCACATGGCCAAGCATGGGCAGGTGAAAGGCCCGCACGAGAAGTTGTACCCCCGCCACCAGGGTGCCCTGGTGCCAGATGGTGATACGGACAGGCCGCCAGGTAAAGATGGGAGCAAACCGGGCGAGGGGCCCGTGGAGTTTCCACCCGTTGTGGGCTTTCACCTTGGCCCACCCGGAGGTTTGCTCATAGTACCCACCGGGCATGCGCGTGACATAGGCATCCCATGCCGGATCGTGGGTTGTGTCTGATATATGCACCTGGTAGTCTGGACTCATCGCATACTGCTCCTCAACCGCTTCTCGTATCCGCATATCCGTACAAACCTATTATCGCAAGATAACGTTTGTTCCGCGCAGTTTCACCCGTTGCAAGGCTTTCCAGAAGAGGGGCGAACGACTAATTTGGCGCAAGGGGGGCATAGCAATGTATTCATACGCGGGGGGGAAAATGTGCGCTGTGCCGCCAAAGCGTGTTTTAAACGACGACCATGACAGCATTTGCTCCTCGGTCAATTCGTGCCCCTGTACCAATCTTCGGGCGACATCCAGGTCTAGCCCATAGAGATCGTAGACACGATAGCCATGCGTTTTTGCCCATTGCATCATCGTCCAATGCATCACCTCATTGGGAAAATGTTTGCTGTAAGCTCCCGACCAACCACTATACAGCGTGGTGAAGGTATCGCCAAACAGCATACACCAGCGTACCGAAACGGGTTCGCCCTGGTATTCGGCTACAAAGAGTTGTACATACCCGTGTGGGTGGAAGATCTGCCACATGGTTGTAAAGTACTGTTGTGAGAGGATGCGGAAGTCGTGTCGCTGGTTTGTTTTCTGGTGCAGGCGGTAGAAGGTGGAGATGTCCGCTTCTGTGCCAAGCCGCACAGTCAGGCCACGCTTTTCGCCTCGGCGAATGTTCTTGCGGGTAGACTTGCTGATACCAGCGAAAATATCGTCGCTTGTAGGGGTCAGATCAATGGTGATAGTGGCGGCAAGGCCCGATTTGATCGGACTGGGGCGAAAGTCATAGTCACGCAAGCACGTGATAACCTGGCTATCGCGGTTGGAAACCTGCATAATAAGGTACTGGATATGGTGGGTTTTGATACAGCGCATCAAGGCGTCGGTGAGTAGGGCGGTAATGGTGGTCTGGTTATCGTTCTTGGCCATCATAGGGCCTACAGGAACCTGCGCCATCGTACCGAACAAGGGGGGCGGGAGCGAGCGAACGAGTATTTGCATGCCTCCGACAATCGAGCTTCCATGCCGGACGAGTATGCGCAGGGGCCGCCACCCATGGAATACGCCCGTTCTGGCCCATAGCCCTTTTGGTTGCCATCCACGTCTGGCCTTGAATTGCGACCACAGGCTTGTTTGCATATATGAGCTCCCTGGGGTACGAGCCAGAAAGGCGTCCCACGCAAGGTCTTCGGAAGTTTCGTTCATGTCCAGATGGTACGGATGATGTATCGTGTTCATACAACTACTATCTATAGCACAGATTGGCGACTCATAGCAGAAGGGTTCCTGGGGATGGGCCCTATACCTACCCTGAACCAACCAGGACGGTGCTATGCTCTCGTTTATCCATCTACTTTTTCAACGGTTCCTGACACTTGCTATGATACCGCGTATAGGGCAAAAAGTCTACATGGGATACGGGTTCACTGTTGGGGCTCCAGCCCTGGGAGCGCAAGCGTCTCGCTCGCTCCGGGGTCGGCAGAACGTCTACGCTCCCAGGGGGGCCATAGTGTATCCAGCGGGGAATGGTTCCCTAAAATGGCTCTGGCGGGCGAATGCGCCACAGCATGGGCCCGAGCCAGTGGAGCAGCACAAGCCACCCGATACCCCCCCCCATCGCCAGCACCACCACCCGCCCGGCCCGCCCGGCCCGCCACAACAACGGCACAGCCAGCGCGGCCCCCACCGCAATAGCCCACGCCGAAAACATCAGCCAGCGCGTATTCTGCGTTGAGAGCGTGAGGAAGGGCAACGCCGCAAAGAACGCGCTCACCAGCAGACTGCCCCCCATCAGCAGCAGCAGCGGGGAAAGTCGCCCCCTGCGCCGCGCAAGGTACCACACCCCCACCGGCAGCAGTAGCAACGGGAAGAATCCGACATGCCCGATAAGGCCATCGTGCCACAGCGTATGCCACAGCACCCCGCGTGTGACAGGTTCACGGCGGGCCACCGCCGACAGACCACCCTCTGCCGCCGCGCCAAGGTGGGCCGCGAAGAGCGGCAGATAGGCGCTATAGAAGGTGAGCAGGGCTACGACGATGGCCGCGCCGGTCGCCAGGGCCAGGGGGAGCGGTCGCCAGAGCGCCGCGCCGCGCCGCCTGGCCCACCAGGCCACCCCGATGACCAGACCCATCAGCAAGGTTGTGTTGATGAAAAAGCCAAAGTGGCCCAGAACAATACCGCTGAGCAGCAGAAAGAGCAACGCCCCCCGCGAACGTCCCCCCCGCGCCACAAGCACAAGCGCGGTCACGAGCAGCAGCGCGGCGCACTGGGTTGCTATGTGCGTATCGAATGACCACCACGTCAACCAGAAAGCGGCCGGCGTGAAGGTGTACAACGCCCCCGCCAGAAGCGCCGTCCGCTGGTACGAAGGTATGCGCGGGGCGGGGGGGCGACTTTCACAAGCAGGTATCGTGTCCTTGAACGCTGGCGGTATCCTGGGAGCGCGGGCATCGTGCCCGCCCCGGAGCCGGTTGTGCTCCCCGGATGGTCTGTGGGCGGGGGCCAGCGACACAGCCACCAGCGTATACACCAGCGCCACGCCAACGCTATCTACCAGCGTCATCCCCCGCTCAAGCAGGGTCGGCGGGTGGGGCAACAATAGCGCCGCGGGGGCCAGCGTGAGGTAGGGGCCGGGCGGGTAGGGAAAGTCTACCCCCCGGTTGCGGGCCCGTAGGAAGATGGTACCATCACGGATGGCCCCAATGAAGCGGTGCGTATGAAAGGTGATGTCACCGGGCATAGATTGCGGGTAGATACGCCCGCCATAGCGCATACCAAACGCCAGCACAAGCAGGAGAATGAGCACGCCCACCGCCGCGGGGTTGAGCGGTATGGCCAGGCGGGCCGCCAGGCGCGGCACCAGGGCCCGCAGCAACAACGCCAGCACCGCACAGGTCAGCAGCGTTTCGAGCGCGGGCCAGGCCCCAAACGACCAGCGCGGCGGGTCGAACCAGGCGGCCAGCGCCACCAGCAGCGCGGCTACGTCCAGCGCCCGGTTGGCCCACCGCCGCCCATGCGAGGTCGCGCTCAGACAGCGCCCGGCCAGGGCCCGCAGCAGCACCACCGCGCACAGCCACATCCCCACCGCGCCCCAGTCGGGGGCGGCCAGGGAAAAGGTGTCCGCCGACTCGACGCGGAGCGAGTCAAGCGGGGTACCCAACTGGCGCGGGTCATCGGGTGGGGTAAAGGTATCCGTGTGGATGGTGAGGGCCAGTGTGCCCGCGTGCAGCAGTCGCGGCGGCACAAGCAGCGTGGTATGGGCGCCAGCGGGGCGCACCGGCACCACCGCCACCCGCTCGCCCCCCGCCCACACCTCCAACGAACGCGGGGCTACGTCGGCGAACGCGGCATCAACCGGTAGGAAGGAAAGCCGCACCAGCAGGGGCCGCCGCCCCACGCCCGGCACCCGCGCCGTCGCCCCATCCTTTGTCCAGCGATAGGAGCCATGCTCGCTGTGCTCTGGCGTATTGAAGCCGGCCAGGTGGGGCAGATCGCCGCCGTAGCCCTCGTGGATACCCACATCTACCGCAATATGCAGCGGCAACGCGGCCCGCAGCACCAGGAACAAGGCCAGGGCCAGCAGCAGCGCCCAGGCGATAGGGTCGCGCAGGGGCGCGGCCCAGGCGTGCGCCTCGGCTACCAGGGGTTGCCAGATGGGGGCGGGGGGGCGGGTGCTCACGCTTGTGCTGTCTCTTCCCTTTCGCTGCTCGCTTCTGCCGCTGTCGTACTATCGTATCATACCATGTTCGGTTGATTACCCCTCTGTATTCCGTAGCATCGTGGGTGGTCGCATCCCCTGTCCTCGCGTCACGCATCACTCGTCACTGGTATCACCTCATTCTCATCAACACAACTGGCCGGGTTATGGTAAAATATAGAGAAACAGAGCGGTACTACAAAAAGAAGTACCTTTGTCTAGTAGGGAGTGGGGTACAATGGAAACGTCTACCTGGAAAACCAGGGTAGGGCTTGCTCAAATGCTCAAAGGTGGCGTCATTATGGATGTGGTGACGCCCGAACAGGCTCGTATTGCCCAGGAAGCGGGGGCTGTATCGGTGATGGCGCTAGAGCGTGTGCCCGCCGATATTCGCGCACATGGGGGAGTGGCGCGGATGAGTGACCCGGAGCGCATCCTGTCCATTATAGAAGCGGTTACGATTCCCGTCATGGCCAAGGCGCGGATTGGCCACTTTGTCGAAGCGCAAGTGCTAGAGGCGCTTGGGGTAGATTATATTGACGAAAGCGAGGTGTTGACCCCCGCCGACGAGGAGCACCACATCAACAAACATACCTTCAAGGTGCCCTTTGTGTGTGGGTGTCGCAACCTGGGTGAGGGGCTGCGCCGCCTGACGGAAGGCGCGGCGATGCTGCGTACCAAGGGCGAAGCCGGTACCGGCAATGTGGTAGAGGCCGTCCGCCACGCACGCACCGTCTACGGCGAAATACGGCGGCTGCAAAATATGAGCGAGGACGAGCTGTTTGGGGCTGCCAAACACTTGCAAGCGCCCTATGAACTGGTGCGCGGAATAGCCGAAACCGGCAAATTACCGGTGGTCAACTTTGCGGCGGGGGGTATCGCTACCCCGGCCGACGCGGCGCTGATGATGCAGCTTGGCGTGGATGGCGTCTTTGTGGGCAGCGGTATCTTTAAGTCGGGCGACCCGGCCCGCCGTGCGCGGGCCATTGTCGAAGCAACCACCCATTACAACGACCCGGCTATCATTGCCGAAGTGAGCAAGGGCCTGGGCGAAGCGATGGTGGGGATAGAGATAGGGGCCATCCCACAGGAGCAATTACTGGCCGGGCGAGGGTGGTAGATGACGGTTGGTATTCTGGCGCTCCAGGGCGATTTTCAAGAGCACGAAGCCGTGTTCCAACGCCTGGGGGCCCCAACCCGACAGGTGCGTCTGCCAGAACATCTCGACGGTATCGAACGGCTGATTCTTCCTGGTGGCGAAAGTACGACTATCGGCAAGATGCTGCTGGCGTACCACCTGTTCGAGCCGATACGCCAGCGGGCCGGGCGCGACCTGGCCGTGTGGGGCACTTGTGCCGGGGCTATCTTGATGGCGCGTGACATTGTAGAAGGTCAGCTAGAGGGGCAACCGCTCCTGGATGTGATGGACATCACCGTACGGCGCAATGGCTTTGGGCGCCAACTGGATAGCTTCGAGGCGGATATAGCGGTACCGGTTCTGGGCGAGACTCCGATAGGGGGCGTGTTTATCCGCGCTCCCATTATTGACACGGTGGGGGCGGGGGTGACCGCGTTGGCCCACCTGCCCGATGAGTCGTCCGTGGTCGTGGCGCAACAGGGGCGCTTGCTGGCTGCAACTTTTCATCCCGAACTAACGTCTGATGATCGGATGCATCGGTACTTTTTGGAACTATAACGGTAGCCATAGGGTTTAGGATAAACGACCCTGTTTGTCGTTTGTCGCCTGTGATTGTTTATGATTCGAGCTGTTGCACCTGGCGATTTATGGGCGCTGCGACGCAAGCCCCGTACCCAGGTTGTGCTGTACAACGAGGCCTTACTAGTTCAACCCCACCGTCCCTTGTGGTTTTCGCTACGGTGTTTATTTCAAGGGGTCGGACGCGAACGGGCCATGATGGTCTACCGCGACCGCGGGGTGAGTGCTGCGGTGCAATCACAGGCACGAAATGGCCGCCCGGAGCAAGATATTCTCTACCTCTCGGTGCAGGGCCCCGACGATAACCGCCTGCCCAGTGACCACGACCTGTGGTTCCGCCTGATCGAGCGGCTCTGCTTTGCGGTAAGCGCAAACCACGTACAACGACTCTATACCGCTATCTGGCGCGACCAGGTTGATCTGCGCGAAATCTTCCGCCAACTGGGGTTTCAAACCTATACCCACCGCTATACGCTGCAACTCTCTGGCCCCGATTGGGATCAGGGTACCACCCTCTCCCCCATGCGCGTACAGTCGCGCCGCGATGCCTGGGCTATCCACAAGCTCTACGGAGCCGTAACCCCCCGCCTGGTGCAACAGGTTGAGGTACGTACCCCGCGGGCCTGGATGCTCCCCATTACCGAACGCTGGCAAGTCAACCGCCGCCGCGCCTGGGTGCTCGGCCCCCAGGACGACCTGCATGCCTATCTGCACGTCTTGAGCGGGCCAGCGGCGCATGTATTCTCGTTGCTGATGCACCCCGCCATGCGCGACATCACCGCCGACGTGGTGCGGTTTGGCCTGGCGCAGCTTATAGATGCCCGCCCGGTCTACCTGCTCTTACGCGAATACCAGCAAGAACTGCTGGTGCCTATTCAAAATCTCGGCTTTGAGCCGACGAGCGAAGAAGCCTTGCTGGTCAAAAATACGGTGGTTCCCGTACGCCGTTCACGGCTTGTCCCGGCCTTTGAAACCAAATCGCTTGATGCCCCGGTTTCTGTGCCGAGCATCTCCATACCGAAGGAGGACACGAATTCCTATGTTACAACAACACCCCGTAAGCAATGATCTCGATCTCCTGCTGGAAGCATTGCCGCTTCACATTCAGCACGCGGTACGGCACGACGACAACGAATCCGATGATCTGCTGGAAATTGTGATAGACCTTGGCCGCCTGCCAGAGGCTCGCTATCCCACATCCGAGATCTTTCTGAGCGACGTAGAAGTAACCCCCGAAGACATCGAGTATGTGACCTCGCGCATTGGCGCATTTGGCGAAGATAACCGTGCCGGCATCCCCCGAACACTGCATCGCATTTCCGCGATACGCAACCGCAAAGGCATCATTATCGGCTTGACCTGTCGTGTAGGGCGGGCCGTCTATAACACCGTCTCTATCATCCGTGATTTGATTGAGACGGGCCAGAGCATTTTGCTGCTTGGCAAGCCGGGCACCGGTAAAACAACCCTGCTGCGCGAGACGGCGCGGGTGTTGGCCGAAGACCTGCGCAAGCGGGTGGTGGTGGTAGATACCTCCAACGAGATAGCCGGCGACGGCGATATACCCCACCCCGGTATTGGGCGGGCGCGGCGTATGCAAGTGCCGCGGCCCTCAGAGCAGCACGCCGTTATGATAGAGGCCGTGGAAAACCATATGCCAGAGGTGATTGTGATAGACGAAATAGGCACCGAACTGGAGGCGATGGCCGCGCGGACGATTGCGGAGCGCGGCGTACAATTGATAGGCACAGCCCACGGCAACACCCTGGACAATCTGATGGTCAATCCCACCCTGTCCGACCTGATTGGCGGTATTCAAGCCGTAACCCTGGGCGACGACGAGGCCCGACGCCGCGGCACCCAGAAAACCGTGCTAGAACGCAAGTCGCCCCCCACCTTTGGTGTCCTGGTCGAAATACAAAGCTGGAATGAAGTCGCGGTCTATAGCGACGTGGCCCAGGCCATAGATGGCCTGCTCTATGGTGAGGAGGTGAAGCCGGAGATGCGCCACCGCGATGATAATGGCGAAGTACTTGTTACGTCGCCTTCGGTGATGCCCACCCGCGACGAGCCGCCCTTTGGCCAGCGCCGCAGCACCAGAGGAACGGGCCGGCGCTCCGAGCCGAACGGTAGCGGCAGCGGCAGCAACAACCACCACCAAAACTACCCGCAAAACCAGGCCCACATCCAGCGCATTTTTCCCTTTGGCGTGAGCCGCAACCGGCTGGAAGACGCCATCGGTCATCTGCGCGTGCCCGCCGTTGTGGTGCGCGATATGGAGGAGGCCACGCTGGTGATGACGCTCAAGAACTACTACCGCCGCAGTCCCCAACGGTTGCGCCAGGCAGAGGCGCAGGGTGTGCCGGTCTACGTACTGCGCAACAATACCGTGGCCCAGATGGAGCGGCAACTGTCGAACATCTTTCACCTGGCCAACGAGTATACCAACGCGCACTACGATCAGTCGTCCATCCTGTCCTTCCCCTCCGATACCCAATCGCTGGAAGATGTGCTGGTCGAGACGGAAACGGCCATTACGCAGCTTATGAATGGCGAATGCGATACGGTGGAGATGCCGCCGCAAAATAGCTACATCCGCCGCTTGCAGCACCAGATGGCCGACCGCTACAACTTGCGCTCGAAGAGCGCCGGCAGCGAGCCCCACCGGCGGGTGCGCATTTATCGCTAGGCGGAGCGGGGGATAGGGGATAGGGGATAGGGGGTACCGCCTCTCACGTATCACCCTTCACGCATCCCTGGTATGAGTGGTCACACAGAACGTTTCGGGGTATAATGGGATGTTCAATAATCATCAAAACGAGTTTGTGATAGTGCTATGAGCCTGTTCATTACATTTGAAGGGGTTGAGGGAAGCGGCAAGAGTACCCAGGCGCGGTTGCTCTACCATCGCCTGCAAGAGCGCGGCTACCCCGTTATCCTTACCCGCGAGCCGGGCGGTACGCGCATTGGCGAAATGATACGCCGTATCCTGGTAGATCTTCAGCATACCGAAATGGAGCCGACTACCGAGATATTGCTCTTTCTCTCGGCGCGGGCCCAACTGGTACAGGAGCTCATCCGCCCCTACCTGGGCACAGGCGGCATCGTTGTGTGCGACCGCTACGCCGATTCGACCTATGCCTACCAGGGCTATGGTCTGGGGCGCGACCTGGACGAACTGCAAGCTATGACCCGCATAGCAACCGGCGGCTTGCAACCAGACCTGACGTTGCTGCTTGATATGCCAGTAGAAGAGGGGTTGGAGCGTAAGCAGCAGGGCAAGCGCGGGAGCCACGAGCGCTGGCGCGAGCAAGCCACCACGTCGTATGCCAGTGGGCAGTCTAGCGCCCCGCCCCCCGCCACTTCGACCCCGCCAGAGTGGAACCGCCTGGATGCCCGCGACCTGGCCTACCATCGGCGGGTGTCTGGTGGCTTTCAGGAATTGATGCAGCGTGAGCCAGAACGCTGGCGCAAGCTCAACGCGCGCCAGCCGGTAGAGCAGATTGCCCAGGAGATTGAATCCTGTGTTGAACCGTTACTCCCGCGGGTGTCGCCGCTCCAATAATGCCCCCCCGGCCCCGTGGCCCCCCAGGGAGCGGGGAGCGGACGGAACGGCAGCACGCGCAACGGTTGTCATAAACGGCAGTCATAGGTGTGAGAGACGGGCTATGGTACGTTTAATTGAGCAAGGAAAAGCGGTAGTGCTACCAGGTTCGGTTGATTATCTATAGATATACCGTGGTATATTGTGCATTGGTATCACGGAGCCTCGCTTCACACATTACCCGTTACTGGTATGAAGCAGGCCAGATGAAAGGGAAGCTATGCAGCTTGTGCAAGATTTCATAACCAACCTGCACCCCATCTTGAACATTATCGGGGTGCTGCTTGGGTCATATTTCCTCTTGTTGTGGGCGGCCTCGGTCTTGTGGGCCTACCGCGATATTCGCATGCGGAGCGACGATATTTCGGTACAGGTATTAGCCGTGGGTCTGGTGTTGTGTATCCCCTTTGCGGGCATTCCCCTGCATATGATTTTACGGCCGCGCCAGACGCTTGCCGAAAAGTATGAGCGCTCGCTGGAAGAAGAGTATTTGCGGCGCGATGTGGAAGAGCGCTTTGCCTGCCCCACCTGCCAGCGTCCCATCGAATCCGACTTCATCCTGTGCCCCCACTGCCATACCATGCTGCGCCGCCGCTGCGCCTCCTGCAACCGGGTAGTAGACCTGACCTGGAGCGTGTGCCCCTACTGTGGATTCGACGGCAAAGCGGGCTATATGGACGCCCCCTACCACAACCATACCCAATCACGCGAAACAAGCCCGCTGATGGTCGGTCATGATCATTGAGCCGGGCCGGACGGTGGATACGATGAAAGGCTATACGGGGATTTGGCCTATGGTACGTCCCTCTTCCAGAGTATTGGTCGTGGTGGTAGCCGGGTTGCTCTCGCTCTTGCTGTGGGCCTGCCAGATAGAAGGCGGCGTCGAACCACCAGCAACGCCGGGGATGCTCCCCAACGAGCCAACCCCAACCGCCCAACCACAGAGTACCGAACCCCTATCGCCTACCCAGGTTATCCAGAGTTCGGGCTTTCGCATTGGCTTGCTGGACGAGCCCCGCGACCTGTTGCCCTATTACGATGACGCCGTGGATCAACGCATTACCGCCCCGATAAGCGAACTGCTTTTCCCCGCGCCGCTGCTGCCCTTCCAGTACACCTATACCACTACCGGCGTATTGGAGCGTATCCCCTCGTTTGACAATGGTGACGTTGAACTATTGACTGTGGATGTGCGCGTAGATGCGGGCGGGAATTACCACACTACGATGACCCAGGAATACACCGAGACGCAACGCATATCTATGACAGAGGTGATAACCCACGCGCAGGTATTAACGCCGACGACCACGCTCACGCCGACGACCACGGTCACGCCGACGACGACGCTCACCCCCACCGCCACGCTCACCCCCACCGCCACGCTCACCCCCACCGCTACGCAGGCACTCACCGAAACCCGGCTTGTCACCAGAACGGTAGTTGTGACAAAGACGCGCGATGTGCTGGTAGGCGATGTGCTGGCCCTGGCCGAATCGCAGGGTATCACCCCCACCGGCACCTTTACCACGGCCCGGCAAATTGCTGTGACCTACCACTGGAACCCCGACCTTGCCTGGTCAGACGGTATCACTGTCACCGCCGACGACTCGGTGTTTGCCTATGAACTGGCTCGCCAGGGGGCGCTTGGGTCGCAAGCCAGTACGCGCGTGCGCGATATAGACCGCTACGAGCGCGTAGACGACCATACCACCCGCGCCTTTCTCAGCCTTGACTTTACGCGGGCCTTCTCCTCGACCGCCGACTTCTCCGACCCCACAGCCTACATCCTGACCTCCTGGACACCGCTTCCCCGCCACCGCTGGCAGGACATCGTTGGCGCTACCGCTCCGCTTGCCGAGCGCGAGGAAGCCTTGATGCCCATTGGCTATGGCCCCTACATGCTAGAGAAGCGCGAACCAGGCACCATCCGCCTGACCCGCAACCCCTACTATGGCGGCCCCGCCCCCCAGGCCGACGTGGTGTCGTTTGTCTTTGTTGATGATACGGATACGCTGCGCGAGTCGCTGGCCAGTGGCAGCCTGGACGTTGCTATGACCGACCAGGTGTCCCCAGAAATGCTGCCCCGCTTTGCCGAAGACGCCGCGCAGGGCCGGTTTGATGTGACCTATGTTGCCACGCCTATCTGGGAACATCTCGACTTCAACCTGGACGTGGCCCTGCTGCAAGATATTCGGATGCGCCACGCTATCGCCTACGGCACCAACCGCACGGCGATGGTCGAAACCCTGTTCGATGGGAACGTCCCCGTGATGGATAGCTGGATCGTGCCAGAGAACTGGGCCGCCGCCCCGCCAGAGGAGTTGACCCTTTACCCCCACGACCCCGACAAGGCGCGGGGATTGCTAGAGGAGATGGGCTTTACCGATAGCGACGG
The DNA here is from genome assembly GCA_034437375.1 of Chloroflexaceae bacterium. Lineage (GTDB taxonomy): Bacteria > Chloroflexota > Chloroflexia > Chloroflexales > Chloroflexaceae > JAAUSY01. Next base: position 34,454 of record DAOTUK010000249.1, read on the forward strand.
CGACGGTATCCGCGAGCGCCCCGATAGTACGACCCCGCTCACGATGACGCTACTAACCACCGAAAACTCGCCCCTGCGCGATGAAATTGCCCGCCTCTTTACCGAAGATATGGCCGCTATCGGGCTTGAGATTGTTGTGAACAAGGTACCGGTGCAGGAGCTCTACGACCCGGAGGGGCCCCTTTTCAAACGCCGCTTTGAATTGGCCCAGTTTGCCTGGATCGCCGGCCCCGAACCGGGCGGTCTGGCGCTGTGGGGGTGTCGGGCTGTGCCAAGCGATACCAACAACTGGCAAGGGAACAACTTTTCCGGCTGGTGCTTCCGCGAAGCCGACCAGGCCATACGTACGGCTGCCACCTCGCACAATGTTGACGAGCGCCGCGCAGCCTACCAGCAACAGCAGCAAATCTTTACCCGCGAGTTGCCCGCCCTCCCGCTGTTCCAGCGCCTCTCGCTGACCTTGAACGTCCCCTCCATGCAACACATTCGCCCCGACCCGATAGCCCCCGTGACCTGGAATATAACGCGGTGGGAGCGGGAGTAGCGACCATTGACCGTTGATAGCCCCCATTGACGTGGGGTCATACTTCATAGTACACTGCCTTGCATTATGTGCAAGCCCACACGGCTTGTAATGCCAGGACAGCGCCCGATTGATTGCTCGAACACATTGCCAATTGAAGATGTGATAGAGATGGTGTGATAGATGGAAAGGAGCGTACCCAATGGAGCGTGCTGTGAAAAATGTGATGCATACGGGGGTGTTACACTGCCAGCAAGATACCCCTATTCAGGAAGTGGCGCAACAGATGACCGAAAATGATGTCAGTGCGCTAGTGGTTATCAACAGCGACGGTAGCCTGATCGGGCTTATTTCGCGCACCGATCTGGTCAATGCGCGGTTGTATGAGCAGTACTGGAAAAACTGGCAAGACCTGAAAGCCAGCGACATTATGGTGACCGACGTGGTAACGGTGAAAGATACCGACACTGTGCGCTATGCCAGCAAGATGATGATGGATCGAAAGATCCATCGGGTGGTGGTGGTAGATGAATCGAGCGGTATGAAAAAGCCGGTGGGCGTCCTGTCCATCACCGACCTGGTGCGCCAGATCGCCGGCGGCGACCTCTCCTGACGTTTTTGGCATTGTCTGGTGGAGCGGGGGCGACCGTCCCCCGCTTTGTTTTTCCCCAACACGACGGACGATGCCCGCGCTCCCAGAAAATACCCCCCCAAATGTGAACACGGATTAGCAAAAGTGTTCTTGACAAACCCTCCCGCTACTGGTATACTCTAGAACAAAAGAGCGAATGTTCTAAAAATGCAGAGATGTACCTCAATCACAGGCATTTCTGATAACAAATAGTAGATACCCGGCGGTGGTGGTGTCGCACGAATCCGGGCTTCTCAGGGAGGTATGAGCTATGGCGGTACGACGTGAAATTCAAAACATGCAGCAACCCCTGGTGGTGCTGCCAGAAAGTGGCGGTAGGCAGCTTATCTATCTCGTGACGGGAATTCTGGCGTTACTGGCGGTCTATGTGCTGATGAGTCATGTGTTTGTGTGGGCCAACGTCAAGCTAGACGATATGCGCTATGGGCGGCCGCGCACCTTCCACCTCACGTCGCAGGTAGACAGCGTCCAGGGTGACATGATGACCCACTTCATTGCGATGAACTTGAATCGGCAGGTGATGGTATTGGAAATTCCGGGCGACGATCTTTCGCAGATGCGTACCCTCAGCGGGCCCTACCTGTTCGGGGCGGGCGAGGATCTAACCCCGGTCACGTTGCATATGGAAGATGTCAACAGCGACGGGGCCAACGATTTGATTTTACAAGTGAAGGATGAGGCGGTAATATATCTCTATCGTGGCGACGGGTTTTCGCTGGTGACGCCAGAAGAGCGCCAACAGATATACCTGCTACGCGGGGAGGGATAAGTGATGGGTAGGTGCTATGGCTTCGGCAATTACTGATGTGCCCGGCGTTCGCGTCGGGCACGCCGACGACCCCGACGCCATCACCGGTTGTTCGGTGGTGTTGACGAGCACGGGGGCTATCTGTGGGGTTGATGTGCGCGGGGGCGGGCCCAGCACCCGCGAGACAGACTTGCTGCGGCCGGAAGCGACCGTCGCCGAGGTGCATGCGATTACGTTGTGTGGCGGCAGCGCCTTTGGGCAGGCGGCAACGGCGGGGGTAGTGCAATGGCTCTATGAGCAAAAACTCGGTTATAACGTCGGTATTACCCGCGTGCCAATCGTACCGGCCGCGGTTATTTTTGACCTCCGCATCGGGCGGGCCGACCGTTGGCCCGATGCCGCGATGGGCTATACGGCGTGCGCCAATGCCACTACGACGGTAGCCGAAGGGTGCGTGGGGGCCGGTATGGGGGCCACGGTGGGCAAGGTGCTTGGGGCCGAAAACGCCGTGAAGAGCGGCCTGGGCACATACAGCGAGACGCTGGCGGATGGTACGGTGGTGGGGGCGCTGGCCGTGTGCAATGCCTTCGGGGATGTGTGGCGCGAGGATGGCACTATTCTGGCGGGCGTGCGCGACCGCGCGGGGGGCGGCTTTGCCAACGCTATGCACCTGCTGCGCCAGAAGAAGGTACACCGCATGCTCAATATGCGCAATAGCGATTTCTACGCCGCCACCAATACGACCCTGGCCGTGGTCGCCACCGATGCCCGCCTGACGAAAGCCGAAGCGACGCATATGGCGCGGATGGCCCAGGACGCCCTCGCCCGCACGATACGCCCCATCCACACGCCGTTTGATGGCGATACGGTGTTTGCGCTCTCGACCGGCCAGCGACAACCGCCGCACCTGGCCATATTGGGTAGCGTTGCCGCAGATGTGCTGGCGCAGGCCATTGCGCGGTCGGTGACCGAGGCAACCACGCTTGGGGGAGTGCCGGCCGTGCGTGACCTCTAGCGTTGGGCACCTGTCGCGCAATCCTCAGTTATTCAACCGTAAACGGATAGGTGCCGACCTCTTCATCGTTCATGGTCAGCACAACCTCGTGTTCACCTTCGGGCCACCCGCCGTCGGGCACGAAGGAAAAGAAAAAGCCGGTGTCCTCGATATTCTCCTCTAGCGTCAGCGACCGCGTACCCTGTTCGTCTAATTCACCATTTACATACCAGTCGGCTTGTATCCACGTCGCTATACCAAAGCTCCCGCTCCCGACGAGATACACCTCTTGATCGGCGGCAAAAGTCTCGGTGGGGTTGATCGGCTCCTGGTTGTCGTCGGCGCCCTCGGCAAGCACTACCTCGCCTATTTCGGAGGGAATAGCGTCTTCTGGCGGCACAACCGCAAAGGGAACGGTGGTGAGTGGCTCACCATTGACAAACGTTTCAACGGAATATTCGCTGCTAAGGGGGAAGGGGTCATCGTGGGTAAGGTTAAAGCCGGCAAAGGTGCTTTCGCCAATGGAGAAGATGACGCCGCTATTGGCGTCGGCAAAGTTCACTTCGGCATCGGCAATCGCCTGGTCGCGGTAGTAGAAAGTGGCGGACACTAGCCCCTCCCTGGGGCGGCCTTCAAACTCAAGCGAAACGTTAATCGTCTCGTCGGGGTAGAAATCCTCGGTAGGTTCCAGCGGTTCCTGGTTCTCGCCCAATTCCTTCGTCAACACGGCATCAACGAGGGTGATACCATCGGTTGAGCCGGTGTCCTCTTCCGCGCTTGCGTCCTCTTCCGCGCTTGCGTCCTCTTCCGCGCCGTTTTCGTCGTCCGTGCCTGCTTCGTCATCCGCAGCAGACTCGCCGCCACCGGTTTGCTGTTCCGTCTCCTGCGCTTCTGGTTGCCCAGAAGTACCACTGTTTCCTGCTGGCGTCCCGCCCCCTCCACACGCCGCAAGAAGGGACAGGCATACCAGACCTACGACGAACAGTCGCCACCGTTTCATACGATTCGCTCCTCTTCACTTATGCTATTTTCATCTTTGGAAAATGGAATATGTTAGTACATGGTATTATAGCGAGGCGTTATGTGTCTGTCAATTGGTCAATGCTCAAAAACCCGCCTCCAGGTTTGACGCATGCTGCTGCTGATGATATGCTAATGCGTGGTTTTTTGTGTGAACACGACCCGACTAAAGGAGTGCAATGCGAATAGTTCTGGATGCTATGGGCGGCGACTATGCCCCGCGTGAAACAGTCAAAGGGGCTGTCCTGGCCGCGCGGGCCTATGGCTGTACGGTTGTCCTGGTCGGCCCCCAACAACGCATCGCCGCCGAGCTATCCCACTATAAGACCCGCGGCCTGGATTTACCGATTGTAGACGCCCCCGAAGTGATTACCATGAGCGAACACGCAGTCCAGGCTGTGCGCCGCAAACCTAACTCCTCGCTGGTAGTTGGCTTGCGTCTGGTACGCGATGGCCACGCCAAAGCCTTCGTCTCGGCCGGTCACACAGGAGCCTCCATGGCCGGGGCATTGTTCATCCTGGGGCGCTTGCCCGGCATAGACCGCCCGGCCCTGGCCGGGTTTCTACCCAGTGTGGAACAGCCGGTCTTAATGTTGGATATTGGCGCCAACACCGATTGTAAACCCGAATACCTCTTTCAATTTGCGCTGATGGGGAGCGTCTATGCCGAACGCACCCTGGGCATACGCCGTCCACGGGTAGCGCTGCTGGCCAATGGCGAAGAAAATAGCAAGGGCGACAAACTGGTACAGGAAACGCACGTCCTGCTGCGCCAGAGTACTTTGAATTTTGTTGGCAACGCCGAACCCAAGCACCTGATGGTAGACAATACCTGCGATGTGCTGGTGTGCGATGGCTTTGTGGGCAACACCGTGTTGAAGATGGGCGAGGCCGTGGTATCCTTTGCCAAAAAGACGATCAAAACGGAGTTTCGCCGCAACCTGTGGGTGCGCGTCGTGCTTGGGTTGTTGCCCACCGTGATACTCTCGCTCTACCCCGGCCATGGGCGCTGGCGGGCCCCCACCGGGGCCCTGCTTGGCAGCGCCGGCCTGATAAGCGCGGGACTCTACCCCATCCAACGCCTGCGCCGTATTACCGACTACCGCGCCCACGGCGGCGCACCGCTGCTTGGGGTACGCGGTATCACCATCATTGCGCATGGCTCCTCCGACGCTATCGCGGTGATGAACGCTATTCGCCAGGCCAAAGAGGCCGTCGAAATGGGCGCGATTAGCGGTATGGTTGAAGCGGTATCGGGCGAACGTGGCCAGACAACCTTCAAGCCCTTCTTGACATAGTGAAACATCAGTACTACAATAGTATGGGGAAATTGACCTACTGAAAGGATACAGACATGGCTGGATTGAATAAAGTACAAATTATTGGCAACCTGGGCCGCGATCCGGAGATGCGCTATACGCCGCAAGGAACCGCCGTGACGAGCTTTCCGGTTGCGGTCAACCGCAAATGGAGCGGCGGCGAAGAAACCATCTGGTTCCGGGTGAGCGCCTGGGATCGGCTCGCGGAGATTTGCAACCAGTACCTTTCTAAAGGACGCCAGGTCTATATTGAAGGGCGCTTGCGGCCGCCAGATGTCTATACCGACCGCAATGGAGTCACCCGGGCCAACCTGGAAATTACCGCTACCGACATGGTTATGCTGAGCGGGGGCGGCGGCGATAGTTCGGGCGGGGGCGGCGGTGGCGGTGGCGGCAACTATGACGACTACGCCGACCAGCGCCCCCGCAGCGCCGCACCAGAGCGCAGCGAACCCCCGGCCCGCAATGCGCCGCAGCCGGTAGGCGAAGACGACACCGAAGACGAGATACCATTCTAGCGCGTTTGGGACGCCGGGCGGTATCGGTATCACCCGTATGGAGTCATCTCCTGGGGGCGTAGACATCCCGCCTCTGCTCCGGGGTGGGCAAGATGCCCGCGCTCCCAGGCACAGAAACATATGCACACCCGCCGATCACGCGGCGCTGGTATACATTCCCAAATATGTGATACAATCACGGCATACCTGTGGGAAGGGGCCGCGCGCTTCGTGGTTCGCCCGCTGTCCCGCTTCCCTGGAAAGACCGGAGGTTCCTATGTTAGTTGGCGAGCGTATGGCCCACCCCGTCATTTTTGCCCACCCCGACATGCCCATGCACGACGCCCTCAAGCTCATCAAGCATGAGGGCATCCGCCGTTTGCCGGTGGTAGACAAACATGGCAAACTGGTGGGTATTGTCACCGACGAAGATCTGTTCAGCGCCTCTCCCTCGCGGGCAACCAGTCTGAGCGTTTTCGAGCTCAACTACTTGCTGAGCAAGATCACCATTGACGAGATTATGACCCGCGATGTGTTGACCGTTACCGAGGATACCCCGATTGAAGAGGCGGCACGCATTATGGCCGACAACAAAGTCGGCGGCCTACCGGTGATGCGTGATACCCATGTTGTTGGCATTATCACCGAAACCAACCTGTTCAAAATCTTTCTCGAATTGATGGGCGCCCGCAGCACCGGCGTGCGCGTGACCGCGCTCATGTCAGACACGCACGGGCAACTGGCCCGCCTATCCAACGCCATAGCCGATAATGGCGGCAACTTTCTCTCGTTTGGCACCTTTGCCGGTGAAGACCCGTCAAATATCCTGGTGGCTTTCAAAGTGACCGATATGGAACTGGCCCAGGTACGCGAAACCATCACGCCACTGGTTGAACGGGTTATTGATGTGCGTATTTGCTGCCCGTAGGAGGGGCCGTGTCCACGCTTTTTCGTTCACTCTCTGATAGCGTGCTTGGGCTACTCTTCCCCGACCGCTGCGCCGGCTGTGGCCGGAGCGGCGAATTGCTGTGTGCCGCGTGCCGCGCCAGCATACGCCCCTACCCCGCCCACGAGCCGCCGGTGCGGGGGGGCGACGCGCTGGCCCTGCTGGATGGGGCCAGCGTAGCCTATCTTTTCGAAGGGGCCCTACGCAAGGCTATTCATACCCTCAAGTACAACCGCGTGCGGCGCATGGCGGAACCGCTTGGCGACATGCTGGCCCACCACCTCCAGAGCCACCCGCAACCCTGCGACGCTATCATCCCTGTACCGCTCCACCCCCGCCGCCTCGCCGAACGCGGCTTTAACCAGAGCGAATTGCTGGCCCACCGCCTGGCACAGGTGAGCGGTATTCCCCTACACACAAACGGGTTAGTGCGGTGCCGCGACACCGCCCACCAGATGGAACTGGACGCCCGCGACCGTCTGGACAACGTACGCGACGCCTTTGTCTGGCAGCATCCCCAATCGCCACCCGCGCGCGTACTGCTGCTAGATGACGTTCTCACGACAGGCGCAACCATGCAAGCGTGTGCCCAGGCCTTGCGGGCCGCCGGGGCGCAAGAAATACGCGCCCTCGCGCTGGCCCGTAGCCAGGCCGATGCGGCCAGCAGGGACGGATAGTGCGGCGGGCAGCAGGCAGTAACCAGCAACCAGCAAGAAATGCGCGATTGACCCCCAGGCACACATTGCGCCACTACCGCCCGGAGGTGCTCCTGATAGCCGCCGGTCTGGTGCTACGCCTGGCCTTTGCGCTATTGCCACTCGATATGCTCTTCATCTTGCTGGAAGATGACGCCTGGATGGTCGCCAACATTGCCCGCCATTGGGCCCTGGGCCACGGCATTACCGCCGACGGCGTACACCCCACCAACGGCTTCCACCCGCTCTACCCGCTCACCATCGGGGCACTACCCTACCTGCTCAACCCCTCCGGCCTGGATTTCGGCTTTCGTGCCAACGTCGTCATTTGTGCGTTGCTCAATACGCTGGCCCTGCTGCCGCTCTATGCGTTGCTGCGGGCCGTAACGCGCCGTTGGGCCGCGCTGGCCGGTCTGGCGATGGTTGCGCTCAACCCATTTTTTATCCGGGTCAGCGTCAATGCTATGGAAACATCGCTGGCTTTGCTGCTGCTGCTACTGCTGTGGTGGGGTATGGTAGCCCGCGAACCCGGCAAATCCGATACCATTGGCGGCGTTCTCCTGGGTGGGGTGGCCGGGTTGGCTATCCTGGCCCGCCTGGACAGTATGCTGGCCGCGGGGGTCATCGCGCTGGTGCTGGCCTGGCGCGAGGTGGTGGGGCGGCGCTGTATGCCGCTGGTTACCACCGCCTACGCCACAACCATTTTTATTGTGCTGCTGCCCTACTTTGCCCGCAACTATCTGCTATTTGGCCACCTCACCCCAAGCAGCGGGCGGGCCCTCTCCTATATGCACAGCTTCCGCGAATCGTTTGCCTTTAGCAGCGGCTTGCAACTGGTCGCCTACCAGCCGGCCATAGACCTGTCCCACGCGCCGCCCTGGCTCCTGCTGGTGGGGGTAGCGGCGCTGGTCGCGCTGGTGTGGGCCCTCACCCCCGCCCAACGGCACAGGCTGTTGCCGCTGCTGCTCTACGCGCCGGGGCTTACCTTCTACTACGCCTACCTCCAACAGCAGGGCCACCCGCGCTACTATGTGGGGGTGGGTATCGTCGTGGTACTGCTGCTGTGGGCCTGGCTTGGCGGCCCCCGCGAAACCGACCCTGCCCCGCCTGCCGGCTGGTTCCAGCGCATACGAGCGAACGCTGGCCCGCGCCTGGCCGCGCTGGTCGCGGCGGGGGTCGTGCTGCTGAACAGCGTGCTGTTTGGCTCCTACGTCGAAACGCTGCGCCACGCCCCCTACCTGGCACAGCCGGCTATGTACCGCGCCGCCCGCTGGATAGCGCACAACCTGCCCCCCGATGCGCGGTTGGCGGCCCAGAACTCTGGCGTCTTTCAATATTACAGCGAGCGCGTGGTGTTGAACATAGATGGCAAGCTGAATCATGAGATTATCCCGGTACTTGAGCAGCGCCAGATGGATAGCTACCTGCGCGAAAAGGGGGTGGAGTACATTGTAGACTTACCGGGCGTGGCCGGGTACATTGAATTCTATAGCCGCACGCTGAGCGCGGCCCCCTCCCACCACGAGCTTTCCATATTCGACAAACTGGCTATCTACGCCCGGCTGGTGGCCGCAAAGCTCGGCTTCGGCCCGCCCGTATCCCTCGATGAGCGCGTGCCAGAGCGTATCCTGCGCCCCTTTGCCGACGTAAGCACTATTGTACAGGAGTTTCCCTTGCCCAACGACCCCACGCAAGCCGTGACTATCTACCGCCTCTCGGACAAGTTTGGGCGCGAACCCCTATCCGATACCAACGACAGGCGGTAAGGCTCTGAAAGGAGGAGCAAACTATGAACACTCCACCCCCACCCCCTGCCCGTTTCGACTGGTTGCTGTGGCTGTGGTGGGTGGTCGCCAATGGCGTTGGTACCGCCTCCGGCTGGTTCCTGAGCGGCGCTCTGGGGCTCTGGGGCACCACGCGCAATCTGGTGGGACTGCTCGCCTATGCCGCTCTGACCGGAGCGGTTATGGTATGGTTTATCAGTCGCCATCCCCCGACACACCAACCCGACCAGAACGCATGAGGGCCGGGGATACCGCCGCCGCTAGAGCCCGCCAACTAGCCGTATCTCAGAAGCATCACCAACGTTCAATTCCTGAAAGGTGCCATCTACAAAGGCTTCGGCCCCTATCAGGCTATTATGCAACGTCACGGTCTTAATACACGCCCCCGCGTTGATAATGGAATCTTTGACCCGCGAGTCTTTCACCGTCGCGCCAGCGGCCACCGAGACGTAGGGCCCGATAACCGAATTTTCCACATGCGCCTGCTCGGAGATATAGACCGGCGGAATAACGATAGAGCGCGTCATATTGCCCACATAGCTACGCCCATGCTCTAGCAAATAGCGGTTGGTGTCGAGCAGCGCGGCCGGTGTCCCGCAATCTTTCCACACCTCTACCTGCTCTGTGCGGAAGCGGTCACCCTGGGTAATCATAAGCTGAAGCGCATCGGTCAGGTAAAACTCCCCCTTGGTCTGTACATTATGTTCGATGATATAATCTATAGCCTCCATCAGGCGGCTCACTTCGGGAACATAGTAGACCCCGATAATCGCTAGATTGGAGACGGGCTTGTCGGGCTTTTCAACCAGTTGGGTAATCAAGCCATTTTCTTCTACCGCCACCCCAAAGCGGCGCGGGTCTTGCACCTCCTGGACAAAGATAACCCCCTCTTCGGTGGGGCGGTTCAGCTTTGACAGGTCGGTGCTAAAGATACCATCACCAAACACAATCAGGGCCGGCCCCGCTACCGCCTCGCGCGTGAGATGAATGGCGTGTGCCTGGCCGCGCAGTTCCGCCTGTTCAATAAAGCGCGTCGGGTAGCTATAGTGCTTTTTCACAAACGACTCAATTTGCGTACCGAGATAGCCGGTGACAAAGACAAGCTCGTCAATAACCAGCGGTGGCAAACTGTCCAGAATATGCGCCAGCATCGGCTTGCCGGCTACGTTGACCAATGGTTTCGGTTTGCTAAAGGTGTGCGGACGCAAGCGCGTTCCCAACCCCGCCGTCAAAATAATCACTTGCATAGGTAATATCCTTACCTGGTAAGTACACAGTCACAGCGGGGCACAAACACATACAGCACAGCAGTTCATAGGAACCGCTGTGCCTTATCCCCCACTGCCACTACGCACAAACTATGGTTGTTCAAAGAGTACCGCAGACATTCCTACAAAGAGCAGGAAGAACCGCTGCAACCACACAGGCCAGTGCTACAGCTATCGCCACCCGCAAACGCCGACGCAGCCGAAGCGCTTACCCCATCTTTACTATGGGAAGCAAAAAGCGACAACTTGCGCAAAATCTTCGGGCTACCACAGTGCAGACAGGTAATATCATCATCGGTCTGGCTCATGCTCCGGAGCATATCAAAGTTCGTCCCACACGCTTTGCACTCATATTCATACATTGGCATAGTACACCTCTTGCTTTACAAATTCTGCTTGAAACCCTTTATGGCTTGACATACCACCTCTATAGATGCACGCACGGGCCAGAAGGTTACATCAAAACGGAAAGTGATGCTCCATGCCAGGCCAGATTGATTATACCACAGGTATGGTACAATGCAGACCAGCAAGCAACATGCGAAACCAGAGGAGGAGAGAGCATGAACAAACAAACCGCAGACCTGTGCGACCAGACCCCCGCGGCGGTGTTCGTCGCCACCCCCCTGTTCAGCGACTATGGCGCGGTGCGGGCCTTTTGTGGCCAGATAGCCACGGTAAAAGTCCACGAGGATAACTTATTAGTGCGCCAGGCGATTGAGGAAGCCGGGGCGGGGCGCGTTCTGGTGATAGATGGCGGCGGCTCATTGCGCTGTGCGCTGGTGGGCGACAAGTTGGCCGCCCTGGCCCACCAGAACGGATGGGCCGGCCTGGTTGTCTACGGCGCTATCCGCGATTCGCGGGCCATAGCCAGCATCCCTATCGGGGTCAAAGCGTTGAACACCAACCCCTTCCGGAGCGTCAAAAAGGGCGCGGGCGACCGAGACATCGCCGTCACCTTTGCGGGGGTCACCTTTACCCCCGGCCACTGGCTCTATGCCGACGAGGATGGCATCATCGTAGCCGCGCAGGCGCTCATCGAGCCCGCCGATACTCCCTAGCTTATACCAAATCCGTCTGAATAGTGATACAACCACAGATAGACACGGATAAACACCGATAGGCTCGGTACAGCCATCCGTGTGCATCCGTGTGCATCCGTGTGCATCCGTGGTTCTCTCTGTGTTCACCCGAATTTGTACCCCATCCACCACTGTTTGTGGCGATTGTCCAGGCGCTCTAGCCCCACCTCATACGCCACCCGCAGCACGTCGGCATACTCGCTGTTGGGCAGGCGGCGGTTTATTTCGGCATAGCGCTCGCCGCTTACCTTCCCAGAGGGGTGATACTGGGCCATGATATTAACGTAGGTCTGGGGCGATACTTCCTCGGCCAGAAAGCGCAGAATGGCCATACTATCTTCCTGTAAGCCGGGCATGACCAGATGGCGCACCAGCACCCCACGCACCGCCAGACCCCGCTCATCCAGCAACCAATCGCCTACCTGACGGTGCATCTCCCGCAACGCCTGGCGGGCCACCTCTGGATAGTCGCTGGCGTTCAGATAGCGCCGGGCGTGTTCTGCGCTCCACAGCTTGAAGTCGGGCATATATATATCTACCACCCCATCCAACAAACGCAACGTCTCAAGCGTATCATACGCCGACGTATTGTAGACCAGCGGCAGACGCAAGCCTTGTTCCACGGCCACCAGCAACGCCTCCAGGATCTGCGCCACCACATGCTCCGGCGTGACCAGGTTAATATTGTGACACCCCATCGCCTGCAATTGCAGCATCATCTTGGCCAGTTGCGCTGGCAACACCTCTTGCCCAATACCAGCATGGCTAATATCGAAATTCTGGCAAAAGACACAGCCAAGGTTGCAGAGCGAGAAGAAAATAGTACCGCTGCCATGCCACCCCCGCAGACAATCCTCCTCACCCATGTGCGGAAAGGCGCTGCTAACCAGCGCATAGCGCCCCGTATGGCAAAACCCGCGCGCGCCCTCGCGCCGGTCTACGCCACAGTCGCGCGGACAAAGCCGACACTGCGACAGGCTGGCCTGCGCTTGCGCAACGCGCTCTTGCAATGCGCCCGACCGGTAGAGCGCGAGGTAGGATGGCTCGTGCGCTCTGCTGGTCGTAGCGGATACTGTCCCTGGCAAATCCATACGATTCTGCATGCCCCCCATCATACCATACCTGACAACCGTCTTGCGGCCCGCCTAGCGGTACCCCTCCGCCTGCAACTCGAACAGGTGGGCATATTCCCCATCCTGTTCCAGCAACTTTTGATGGGTGCCCGCTTCGGCAACCGCCCCATCCTTCAACACGACGATACGGTCGGCCATACGCACGGTGCTGAAGCGGTGGCTAATCAGTAACGCCGTCTTATCCCGCGTCAGTTCGCGGAAGCGCTGGAAGATCTCATACTCCCGTTCCGCATCCAGCGCCGAGGTCGGCTCATCCAGCACCAGTATTTGCCCATCGCGCATGAAGGCCCGCGCAAGCGCAATCTTTTGCCATTGCCCCCCCGACAATTCGCGCCCATCCTCAAACCAGCGCCCCAACATGGTATCGTAGCCCTGGGGCAAATCGTCTATCACCGCATTTGCCCCGCCCCGCTCCGAGGCGGAATCAAGCCGCACGGTATCGTCGAGCGCGTCTATCTGTCCAAAGCCAATATTCTCCTTTGCCGTCGTCTGGTAGTGCATAAAATCCTGAAAGATGACCCCGATATGCAAGCGCAAATCGTTCAAGTCGTAATCGCGCAAATCGTTTCCATCAAGCAAAATAGCCCCCTTGGTTGGCTCGTACAGGCGCGTCAATAGCTTGATCAGTGTGGTCTTGCCGGCCCCATTCGACCCCACCAGCGCGATAGTCTCGCCCGGCCGAATATGCAAATTGACGTGGCGCAGCGTCCAGTGTTCCTGATCAGGGTAGCGAAAGGAGACATCCCGAAATTCAATACCGTGGCGCAGTGGCTGTGGTACCTGTAAGCCCTTCCCGCCGGACTGTATCTTGGGTTCCAGCGCCAGAAACGAGAACAGATTGTCCATAAACAGGCCGCTTTCGTAGATTTGCCCCAGATTGTAAAACAGGCCCTGAAAGGTGGCCTGGCTTTGTCGAAATACGGTCAGGTACAAGATCATATCGCCAAGCGAGATGGTGCCCTGGACGGTAATCCACACAATCCAGGCATAGGCCCCATAGTAGGCGCTGGTCGAAAGCACATTCCACACCACGCTAATAAGGCTACGCCGCCGCGCCAGTCGTGCATCCTCGTGGAAGACCGACCAGAACAAATCGTTGTGGCGCTGCATCAACGGTTCGCCCAGGCCAAAGAGCTTGATTTCTTTGGCCGTATCATCCACAGTCAGCAGCAATTCCAGGTAGAGCATACGCCGAAACTCTGGCGCCCGCCACGTGAGCAGGCGAAAGTAGAGCTTGCTATATCTGGTCTGGGCAATAAAGGCGGGGATGGTGGCCCCAAATAGTAACAGCGCAATCAATGGCTTGAAAAAGAGCAAGATGGTCGCAAACGAGGCCAGCGTGATGATATTCTGGATAATGAGAAAGCCGGTATTGACGATGGTGAGGGCGCTCACATCGGCGCGGCGGCGGGCATTTTGCAACATATCGTAAAATTCGGAATCTTCGAAGTAGGAGAGATCGAGCGCCATAGCTTTGCGCATAATGCGCGTATTGATGGTATGTCCCAGACGCGCATGCAACACATGCTCAAGCAGGCGGCGCCACTGGTTCATCACCGAACTCATGGTGAGCAACCCGAACTCGACCAGCAGATAGGGCAACGCGGCTTGCAATCCCACATCTGGGGCCACCCCCGCCGCCAACGCCTGTACCACCGTATCTACAATCAGCTTGCCCACCCACGCCTGCGCGGCCGGTAACACCGCCGACAACAGCGTCACCAGTGTCATACCAATGGTGCTGGCGCGGTCGGCCTCCCAGAAAATTTTGAAGGAGCGCGGTATATTGCCCGCAATTGTCCGCACATGGGCCCAGCGCTCTTTCCATGTGGTTGGCGTTTCAGAATTGGTTTTGTCCATATTGCAAAGAAAAAAGCCAGTGGGAGTATCCACTGGCCCGGTTAGGCCCGGTTACGTGTTCAACGTACGCTTACATACGCCACTTGCGACAGGTGATGGTGGTGCCTATACCGTCCTGGGTTCGTATATCGAACTCATCCATGAGGCGTTTGGCACCCGGCAAGCCCATCCCCATCCCCCGCGACGTGCTATAGCCATCTTGCATCGCAACATCTATATTTTGAATACCCGGGCCCTGATCCTCGCACACAATCTCCATACCCTTGCGCGAACCTTGCTCCAACTCGCGCACGGTCACGCTCCCTGAGCCAGCGTAGAGAAAGATATTCCGCGCCAATTCGCTCACGGCGGTTGCTATGCGGGCCTGGTCAATGGGGCCAAAGCCAACCGCCTTGGCCGTGTCACGCGCCAGGGTACGAGCGATGACAATATCCAGGTCGCTGCGGATAACCGCTGCTTTAGCCTGCGCCATTGCTGCTCTCCTCATCAGCAGCGTCGGTTACCTGGCTCTGGTGGCGCATCACTTCTAAACCTTTTTCAAGATTTAGCGCTGTCAAGACACTGGGCAATTCAAGCCCCAGTTCAACCAGGGTAATGGCCACCGCCGGCTGCAAGCCAGTGAGCACCACGCGCGTGCCCATCAATCCCGACATTGCCGCAATGTCGGCTATCATACGCCCGATAAAGCTATCTACCACATCTATAGCTGTCAGGTCTATAATGACCCCGCGAGCTTTGGTATCATGGATTTTCTGTAAGAGATCATCTTTAAACTGTACGGCCGAGGCATCATGGAGCGCGACTTGAATGGAAGCAATAAGCACATCTCCAACCTTGAGAATGGGGATACGGACATTATTCACCGATACCTCCTTCGATAGGAAAATGCAACCTTTCGCTGTTTGGCGAAAGAAAGGTCTAGTATCGGGATAGCATAGCGACGACAATGCATCATAGTAACCATAGAAGATTCAATACTCCCTTACATGTCGTCTTTGACAATGGATAACGATACTTCCTGAAAAAACTTTAACCTGAATACATTGTATTCAGGTACCATACCCAGACTACTTAATCAAACCCTATGTCTACCATCATAGCAGAAACCCGTCCCAGGTGCAAGAACGTTTGACGCAGCAAATGTCAAGATATGGGGAGAGAATAATACATTGTTATGCTTCGCTGGCCGCGGTGGCCCCAAGCACGGCCAGCGCCGCCAGCAAGGGCACGCTCAAGTTATCGCTGCCCGACGGCGAAATCCCTTCCGCCACCGTGGCCGTCAACGCACCGGCCAGCGCCCCCGCCATACATGTTTGCAGACGCAGCGGCGTGCTCTGCGGGCTGAGCAACGAGCCCGGCACCAGACGCAAGGTCAGGAAAATGGCCGTGGCGCTGGCCAGCAACATCGCCGCCGACCCCTCGAACGAGCGCGTATCGCCCCAGACGGTATAGCGATGGCGTCCCCACCGCCGCCCGATGATAGAGGCCAGCGCGTCGCCCCAGGTCATCGCCATCACACCAGCGGCCGCAATGGCGCTGCGGTCTTGCGGACTGTTGGTGCGCCAGAAGGCACCAAAGAGGAGCGCAACCGACAGCGCAAAATAGATAGTGCCCGGCGAGCTATCGTGGGTATCAACCGCTTCGAAGAGCCGAAAGCGATAGGCGAGATAGTTCAACACAATAAATGTGGTAAAGGGGATAACGCCAATATACCATGTGTCGAAGAGCGCCAATACCCCAAACACCCACATACCAGCGCCAATATGCACCACCTTGCGGGTAAAATCCTGGGGATAGCCACGAAAGCGGCGGATGGCTTCGGCAAAACCAAGCAGGCTAAAGGCGTAGGTATAGGTCACGCTCAGGGCCAACCCATCGCGGCGGGAGAGGGCCCGGGCCTGGGCAATATCCAGATGCCCAAGGGCTGGCACGGTGGCCAGTGCGAGAGGCGCAGCCGCGTGCTGTAGCCCGGTTTCCAGGGGACGCATCCGGTCATTTGACGGCGGCAACGGCACCCCTACCAGCGCTGTGATAGGACGAAGCAGGGCCATGATGACCTGTTTTCGGGGAATCCTACTCCCCCCCCCACCGTCTGTCTGCGCCCCGGCCCGCACACCTACCATAGCCATCGTGCCCCTTTCTAATGAGCGAAAACGCCCCTATCCGCTTCCATCAAAAACGATGACTTATCATATCATACGAGCGGCAAACGTGCAACGCGCCGCGGCAGCAACAATAACCCCACCCCACATAGCAGCGTGAGCACCGCCGCCAACCAGAAGGCAAACTCCACCGTCACATAGCCACCAAGCGGAGGATGATAGCCCAGGCCATAATCTACGCCAACGGAGAGGGCAAAGACCCCGATAACCAGCACACGACCGGCCAGCGAGAGGGGGTAGGCGTAGGGCACAAACAACAATCCTTCAATAAACAAGCCAATGTGTGTTACAAACAGCACCAGCGAAAGTATATCTACCGCCCCCCACGTGCTCCAGAAGCGGAGCCAGAACGCCACCGTCCACGCGCCATATTTCATACCAGCAAAGGCGACCAGGGCATAGAAAAACCACCACGGACGGTTGGCCCGCACCCCAAGCAGCGCGACGCTCCCAAGCAGCGCGGCCAGCGGGCAATCGGGGCTAAAGGGCCACGCCCACCAGGGCGAATCGAGCAACAGCGGCCCATACCAGAACACCCCTCCAAACACTACCCCCACGAGGTTGGCCACAAAGCAAAACCAGAATATCAGCGGCCAGCGTAGAATCGTCTGAAGCGTCCAATGCAACACCCGCTCAA
>DAOTUK010000250.1:0-28258 GCA_034437375.1 Chloroflexaceae bacterium
ACCCCCACCCACCACCTCGGCTACCCCAACCACAACTACAGTTACCCTGCAACAGGGGCGCACCCTGCTGGACGCCGGTCAGGCCGACGAAGCGCTGGAATGCTTAAAAAACCTGCCGCTCCACGACTCATTCGCGCCCGAAACGCTCGCCCTTCTTGCCAGAGCCCACGCCAACCGCGGCGAGCTAGATACCGCCGTCGCAGAAGCGCGACGCGCCCTGGAACTCAACTCTTTGACCACCGAAGCCTATGTGCTGCTTGGCATGTTGTACGCCCAACAAGGGCAAGCCCAGGCCGCCACAAAACAGCTTGAGCGAGCACGCTACCTCGACTCCGACGCGCCCTTGATCTCCTTCTACCTTGCCGACGTCTACCGCCAGATGAACCGGCGCGATATGGCGCTCAGGGAATATCGCAACACCCTGGCCAAACTGGCCCCCTATGCCCCCGAAACGCTGCTGGATGGGGTGGCCGTGGCCTGGCTCCGCGAAACCTGCGAACGCTACTTAAAACTCTTAGCACAAAGATAGAACAAGTGTTATGGCAAAATCACCGATCAATTCAATAGCAACCCCACGAAGCACCAGACGCCGCTGCTTCCCTAGCTCACTCCTGGGCCACTCGGTAACGCGAGTCGCCCTCTCCCGCTGTACCACCAGCAACCATCAGGAACCCGTACCAGAACCCCAACCCCCCCAACCTTCCGAAGAAGAATTGCGCCGCCAGGCCGAGCTGGAAAAAGATCTGCAACTGGCCCGCGACATCCAGCAAGGTCTGCTCCTGGCCGCCGTCCCCTTTCTCGCCGGATGGGAATTTAGCGCCACCTCGCTGCCCGCCCGCGAACTGGGCGGCGACCTGTACGATTTTCTGTCGCTGGCGCACCAGGGCCAACAGTCCATCATGATTGGCGACGTATCGGGCAAAGGCCTGGCCGCTGCGCTGCGTATGGCTGTGACCCGCACCGTCTTTCGCCACCAGGCACGACGCGGCGACCCCGCCGCCCCCACGCTGGCCGCTGTCAACCAGGGCGTCTGTACCGACATCCCCCAGGGCATGGTGACAATGCTCTACGCGATGCTCAACCCCACCACGGGGGATGTCCATATCGCCAACGCCGGCCATACCTACCCGCTCCTCTTTAACCAGACTACGGTGCAGGAATTTGAAATGCCCGGCCTCCCGCTTGGCGTAGACCCCGACATAGACTACGACGAGGAAATCATCTCCATGCAGCCCGGCGACAGCCTCTTTCTCTATACCGATGGCGTCAACGAAGCTATTAGCCCCGACGAAGAGGAATTTGGCTACGAACGGCTCCACGCCCTCCTGCGCGACAATCACCAGGTCAGACCACGCACCCTCATGCGCCTGATTCTCAACCGACTGCGAAGCTGGAGCCAGAGCACCATCCAGACCGACGACATCACCATGGTCATCCTGCGGCGGCGATTTACTCACCTCAGCGACGAACTCCGCGTTATCGCCAACGATGTCCTGGGCGTAGAGCGGGCCCGCGACTTCTGGAACCAGATAGAACGCCAACTCCCCCACCCGCCCGCAGACGCCCACCCGGACGATTGGAATGCCTTGCTTGCCGACATCGGCAAAGAGGCCAAAGCCAATTTCGGGCGCGGTCTGGCACGCGAACTGAGCCAGGAACTACGTTTAACTATTGAGGAGTATCGCGCATCAGGGTAGAACAGAAAACACCCGCACCAAGACATGCAAAGGAACGTCAAATTTGCGTTTAATAAGCAGAAGATACAATATAGTACTATCCAAAAACACACTGCCGCGCACACCAACGATATTTGGTTCAGAGATGGCGCACAGACAGGCACAACTGATAGCGTTGCCCCCAGGACGATACGCTATTTCTGAACATGGCCAATTCGCTACTACCCGTTGACGCTTTGGTTTTCTCACGATACAATGGTATTTCAAAGCGAGTAGCTGTTCTCCCTGACGCTACGGAGGGGTGGGCAATCCTGGAAACGGGGTGTGCGGGCCGTCACAGCGCGGCCCTGTACACCCTTCTCTACCCTATAATGCCCCTGAAATGGAAATGTACGAGATTGGTGAAAGCCCTTGTGTGGAGTTTACTATGGCCGCAAACGAACCGTTAATGTTCATGCCGCTGGATCTGGATACCTTCACAGGTAGCGAACGCTTTGTGGATGGTACCCGTATGGGAGCAGCCTTTAGCCAGGGTATCCGCTCATATCTCCGTGCGGCCTACGCCGATGCTATTGAACACTTTAAAGCAGCCCTTATCGCCGCCTATGTAGATGGCGAAGAAAAAGCGCAGATCTACGACCGCGAACGGGCTATCATCTACCTCTATATTGGAAATTCGCTCGCCTTCCAGGACGATTGGGAGGGCGCTATGCGCGAGTACCTCGAATCTGTCCAGACCGACCCCCAACTGGCCGAAGCGCACTATAATCTGGGCGTCGCCTTTGCCGCCCGCGGCCAACTTGATCGCGCTATCAACGGATTTAAAGAAGCGCTGGAACACAACCCGAGCCTCTACGAATCGCATTTCTCTCTGGGGCGCTGCTACCAAAAACTGGAAGATGCCGGGCGGGCCTACATCCACTATTCCAACGCCTGCAACGCCCGACCCTACGCCGCAGAACCTCGCTACTACCTGGGATTGATGCACCAGAGCCACGGCGCGCACGAACTGGCCCAGCGCTGCTTCTCTGAAGCGCTCCGCGTCGAACCCACCTTCGTTTCGCCCGCCGTCGAAGATGAACAACTCATTACCCGCAGCGAAGACGAAGTTGTCCAATGGTACTACCGCCTTAGCCACGACCTGAAACAACAAAGCTATGAAGAGGAAGCCGAACGCATCTACCGCGCCCTGCTCCAATGGCGGCCCCAGGAATATTACGCCCACTACCTGCTTGGCAACCTGCTGGCCCGTGCGCGGCGGTGGGAAGAAGCCATAGACGAATATAGCAAAGTGCCGCCCCAGAACGACCACTACGTCAACGCCCGCCTGCGTATGAGCACCGTCTTGCGGCTGGTCAAGCGCCCCAAAGAAGCCTACGACCTGCTCTTTGAATGTGCCAAATTGCACCCCAATAACGGTATGCTCTTTCTCAGCATGGGCAAACTGCTCTACGACATGGGCATGCACCCCAACGCCGTCCGCGCCTTCGAACGCGCCGTCCAACTATTGCCCCACGACCCCCAGGCCCACTACCTTCTGGGCTTTATGTACATGGTATCGGGGCGCGAAAACTGGACTCTCGCCGCCTGGCGCAAAGCCGTCGAACTGGCCCCAGACAGCCACTCCCTGCGCTACGACCTGGGGTATATGTACGTACGCCGCTCGCGCTACGACCTGGCCGCAAAAGAATTTGCCCACGTGCTTGAACAATGGCCCGACGATGTCGAAAGCAACTTTATGCTTGGCTTGTGCTACCGGGAATTGATGGAGCCGGCCCGCTCCATCCCCCTCTTTGAGAAAGTCTTGCGCCGCAACCCCCGCCACGCGCAAGCCCTCTACTACCTGGGCGCATGCTATCTCCAAATTGGCAATACCTCGCTTGGGAAGGCCTACCTGCGCCGCTATGACCATCTCATGCGGCAAAGCTCCGCTCAAGCACCAGCACGAGTACGAGCCCGGAGCAAAAGCCAGAACCAGAATCAGCAGCAAGTCGTCCGATCCACCGCATAGAAAAACGTGGTATCATCTGGTCAGGGCCGTGGCACTTGTCGTGTTGCCCACAATCTGGCATCATGGGGTTGCGGCTGTGGCTTGCTACCAAAGGGCAATCTGAGAGGAATTCACAAACAAAATTGATGTTGAATTGTCAGACCACAAGTCACTGCTGAAAGGATGCAAGGGTATGGACAACATGGAATGTGTCGAAGTCAACATTCCTTCCAACTTAATTTTTGAGCGCGTTGTGCGGGCCAGTGCGGCGGAAATAGCCGAAGCATTGGACTTTCCCGCAGAACGGATTGAAGACTTGAAGCTGGCCATCAGTGAAGCTGTGACAAACGCTATCGAACACGGCAACGAAGGCATGCCTGGCAAACTGGTGGCTATTGAATTTCGCGTAGACCAGCAACACCTTGAAGTCCACATTGCAGACCAGGGCACCGGCGCCGAATCGGTAGACACCTCGCGCAAAGTTGTAGACGAGCACAACCTGGAAGAGGGTATGCTGCGAGGATTTGGTATGTACCTCATCGGCGCACTGGTGGATGATTGGGAGGTTGATTCATCGAAGGAGGGGACATCAATCAGATTACGGTTTTATCGGGAGGTCAAATCAGAATGAGCGATGTTGTCAGACGCGAAGAGTTTGGAGAAGTGGTTGTGCTGCATATTCGCACAAACAGCATTGACGCCGTATCAGCCGCCGCCATTGAGCAAGATTGTACCGATATGCGTCCCATCACTGTCTTGGATTTTGACGAGGTGGCCTTTATCAACTCAGCCGGTATCTCGGTCTTATTAAAATTTGTTGTCCGCGCCCGCAAATCGGGGTACAAGCTCTTTGCTATGAACTTGAGTCCCCACCATCAAAAATTGTTTAAGATGGTGGAAATGTCGCGCTTTATGCCCACGATTGAAGAACGCGACCTGGCGGCGTATCGGTAAGAGCAAGACGGGGGAGAAGTTCTGCATAGCAGCGAGGTGGTACGGTGTCGGTAAAATATAATATTGCGCATGTTGTCGGGCGTCTGGTGTTTGATAAACCGGCGCGAGCGGTGAGTCTGCCGGAGATGGCCGGCAAGATGGAAGAGACGGGGCGAGCGTTGGACAAGCAGATTGCCGCGGCCAGCGACAGCTACGCAAACTATGATTGCCTGGCCCATATTATTGGTATCGAGCGGTGGGGCCAGCGACGGTTGCGTACACTCCTGGGCGAGCCGCCCTTGATGGACGAGTACGATAGCTACCGCCCTTCTATCGCCCTCTTCTGGGACGATTTGCGCACCGCCTTCAACGAAACCCGCGCCGAAACGGTCCAACTGGCGCATGAATTGGCGGCAGCAGGGGTTGATAACACCAGCGCGGTAGCCCACAACGAGCTTGGGATACTTACGGCGGTGGGGTGGCTTCGCTACCTCGATATGCATGCAACCCTGGAAGCCAAGAAGTTGAAGCAAAAGTAGCCTGAATGTCGAACCGCACCGCACCAGCGCGGCTTGAAGGAGATTTGGTATGAGTGAAGAGCGATTTCGATTTCGACGCGATGCTGTCCACGAGCATGACGAACCGCCCCGGCACAACGTTGCCAGGGAAGAACCCGCAGCGGAGGAAGGGGCCGGGCCCACGGTCCGTAGCCGTATTGAAGAATATACCGTTGCCGGCGATAAGCTCGTCTCTAAAGTTGTCCAGATCCTGCGCGAAGGCAACGCCATGAGCGTCACCGTCAAAGACCAGAGCGGCACCGTCTTATTTGAAGTGCCCATGTCGGTGGGCCTCATTGGTACCCTGCTCTTTCCATCTGTGACAGCCCTGGTCTTTATTGGCGCAGCATTTGCCAACTTGAAAATTGTGGTAGAACGGAGGGTCTAGGCTATGAAATAGGTCTTTGTAATGCCGTGGTTTCTGGTATCATAACGGTAGTTTGTCCCCTCTCCTTGCGCACAGTCCTGGTTCTCTCTGGCGGCTGGCGGGTTTCTTTCCCCCCATTATTCCTATTGCAAAAAATTGTACTCATATGTTAAACTCTAAGTGTTGAAAAAGATCTTCTGCGTATCTCACAGAAGCGGTACGTTGCTGCGCCGAATACACCCATAGGAATACCAGCGTGCAAGCGATCCGGTCGCGTTGGTCATAGGGCCATGGCCGTACCAGGTTGTACGGCTCGTCTGGGGTGCTGTATGGGCATATCCGGGGCATACGAACCGGTTGGATTACCCACCCGGTTGTGGGGAACAGGGACATACGGTATGGTTTTTGTGAGCGACGGGAGCCAGCATAGAGGAGAAAGGAGCTACAGATGGACGTAGACATGAGCACCGACTTATCGCAGGCTTTGACCGACGAACGACAGGTGACAAAACGCCTGGAGGGGCCAGTTCTCATATATTGGGGGATTTCCGCGGTACTGGGGGTACTCTTTCTGCGCGATTGGATTGGTCAATGGAATGTCGGTGAGACGATAGCCCGACCATGGCTTGTCGTCTGGCTCATCATCACCCTGGTGGTTGGGCAGGTTATCTACTCCATCGTTGCAAGCTATGATAATCGCCCGGTTCGTTTGTGGCCAACTATTATTTTTATGGTTGGCAACGGGGTGTTTGAAACTTTTGCCTTTGCGACCGTCTATCGCCTGGGCGAAATCCTCGGCGGCCATGCCGGCGCCCTCGTCCTGCCAGCGTACGCCGACGTGGCCGGGTTTGTGCTTGGGGCCATCTTCTTTGTCCTTTATGGCGGATCAATCCACGCCCTCTTCTGGCTCCGCATCTTGCCGCCCCACCTGAAAGATACGCCCCTCTCGTTGAAAATACGCCGCTATCGGCTTATCAACGAGATAGGCCTGGTGATCGGATGGTGCCTTTGTTTCTGGCTCACCCGCGATATATGGACGGTTATTTTCTTCCATATGCTGGTTGACCTGGGGTTGATGCTGCGCGTTCGCCCCAATCTTTTTGTCAGCGACCAGAGTACTGCACACGCCGACTAAGCGGAGATGTCCAGACCGATCTGTAGCGGGGCCCACGCCGCCCCTGAACAGGTCGCTGGCGAGTGTTGAGAGCGGTCACAGACGATGCAGAGCGAGAGGGTAGGTTGTTCCCTCGCTCTGCATGTTTGCGTCTCTCTGCGCTGCTCAGCGCGTCCAGGCAATCCCTTATACCATGTTGGGTTGATTACGGATATTTATTCCGTGGCATGGTGTGCGTTCGCATCACCGGGCCTCGCTTCACGTATCACCCGTCACGGGTATTACGTCGCCCCACTGCCCGCTACGTTATGCCCAGACTGTCCAGATATGCCTGGCGCACCTGGGCATACATATGCTCCCAGGTATACCGTTGGCGCACCCGCGCATACCCCAGAGCGCCAAGCGCCCGGGCCAGTGTCCTATCGTGCAACAACCGCGCAATAGCGTCGGCCAGCGCCGCAACATCGCCAAACGGCACCAGTAGCCCATCCCGCCCATGCGTAATCACATCTGGCACCCCGCCGGCCCAGGCCCCAATCACCGGCACACGATACACCCACGCTTCCAGATAGACAATACCAAAGCTATCGGTACGCGACGGTAATACAAACACATCCGCCGCGGCCAGCGCATCGCGGCGCGTCTGGTCGGGAACATAGCCAAGCACACGGGTATGCTGCTGGTGAGCGGGGGGCAATGTCCGGTAAAACGTGTTGAAATGGCTCATCTGTGGGCCTATCTGTACCCAGGTAGCGGCTATCCCCTGCTCCCAGAGCTGTTGCAGCGCTTGCAGTGTATGAATGGTGCCCTTGTCATACGCCGCAACCCCCATAGTCAACACTATGGGACCCTGAATAGCATGCGCTGCTCGGAAGCGGGCCGCGTCGCCGCCGGCCAATTCCTGGGGGGTGACCCCCACCCCGATGGTACGCATCTGGTGGGGGGGCAGGCCGGCTTGCTGTAAAAAGCGCTGTTCCAGGCCCGTCTGCGTAATAACCAGCGCACTGCGCCGGAGTATCTCTATCTGGTGGGCCATACTATAGTAGCGCCGCACGGTTTTGTTGTGGGGCTCTCCCAGATGGGTGAAGGGGGTACACAGGTGGGGAATATGGCGTTGTTCGGCCCACGCCAGTACGGGCACAATGGCAAAGTCCAGCGTAATATTGGTGGTATGCACCAGGGACACGTCCGCCAGCAGCGGCGATTGCAACAGCGCGGGCAGCGTTGGGAGGCGGGGGGTGAGGGTCGCCAGGCGATGCAGCAGCGGCACTGTGAGCGCGGCAGGCACCGGCAGGCGGGAGATTTCTACCATCAAGCGGCGAACCAGCGGGTAGAGCACCCGTGAGGCCGGCAGACGGCGCACCGGCAGGCGATAGACCGCCACCCCGTCGTGCGTGTCGTAGCCTTCCGAAAGACTGCGGCGGCCAGGGGCCCAGAGATGTTCGAGATCAAACGCCGTGGTGGCAAGCACGGTAACCCGGTGGCCCTCCTGGGTAAGGCGCTGGCCTATTTCCTCGAAATAGCGCGACGCCCCGCTAGGCACCGGTTTATAAAGCTGCACAACATGCAAGACATGCAACGGCTGGTCTGGTTGTTGGTGCGTGGGCCTACCCAACTTCAAGCATTTTTTCCCGCAGAATACGACACAACTTCGCCCCGATATTTTCGGCTTGAATAAGCACGTCGGGTTGTTCGGCTATCTTGCCGGCATCGAACAGGCCAAAGATGGCAAATTCGCCGGTAATCTCATAGCCAAGCGATTCGAGCGGCAAGCGCATCGCATCGAGCGTAAAGCCCATATCTTCGCGGCGCGTTTGTTTGCCAACCGTCGCAATAATCGCTTTCCTATTCTGGTTCGAGAGCATACTATACCAATCCCAGACCCGTTCTTTGCTGTTAAAGACATAGAAGCAGTATAGACGATCCAGAAAGGCTTTCATCCAGGCGGTTACATTGTAATTATGGGTTGGCGAAATCAATATCAAGCCGCTGGATTGGATAATCTTGGGATAGATGATTTGCATATCATCGGAAAGCCCGGTACATTGTTGATCTTCGCGGCACTTCTCACACCCAATGCAGGGTTGGATGGTGAGGTCGCGCAGTTGAATAGCCTCGGTCGTTGCGCCAAGTTTCCGGGCTCCCTTGAGCATATGATGCAACAACATATCTGAGTTTCCGTGGGGCCGTGGGCTACTGCCAATGCCAAGTATCGTCATAGGGGCGGTACTGGTGGTGAAGGTATGGGGGGAGGAAGGCGTGGATTCGGACAGGATCGGGGCATCTACATTACTATTCATGGTATTCATGGCGATCTTCCTATGGGGGTAGAGGGTTTTTGATATTCAAACTGGTGGTGCAGGGTATCTGCGTCGGTGATGGGAGCGCTACATGTGGCCTGTTGGCAGAGGTAGGCCGTTGGTTGCTGGTTGATCATGGGGCGCTCCTGGAGCAGTGGGAGGGGCACAGCGGGGGTATCGGGGTACTGGTATGCCACAACCAGATAGGGGCGATAGGTTTGGTACACCACCCGTTGCATGGCCTGCATGGTGGGGTGGGCCGCGTCGCCGACCAGGGCCAGTTGTTGGGTGGGGGCCAGCAGGAAGTCGGCGGCACAGAGAAGGCGACCAAACGCGGCGGGTGCCTGGCGCAACACATTGGTGAGATTGGCAAGCATGGCGTGGGCATGGGCATGGTAGGTATCGTTGTCGGTCAGCGCCGACAAACGCAGCAAATGTTCTACCGCGACAGAAGAGCCCGACGGGGTTGCGTTGTCGGGAATATCGCGCGGGCGGATGATCAATTGTTCGTGGTCGGTGGCGGTATCATAGAATCCGTTGAGCGACGAGTCCCAGAAGAGGTGTACCATGGAATCGGTTATCGAGATACACGCGCGTAGCCAGCGCTCGTCACCATCCACCATGTAGAGGGTTAGCAACCCATCCGCCAGGTTTGCGTCGTCCTCTAGATAGCCGGGAATAGCGAGGGTGGGCCTGGGGGTATCGCTCCAGGTATGCAAGGTGCGGCCGTCGGAACGGCGCAGATGGGTGAGCAGGAATTGGGCCGTCTGCTGTGCTATGGCCAGGTAGTCGGAACGGTGGAACACCGCGGCCGCCAGCGCCAGGGCCCGCAGTTGCATACCATTCCAGGCGGTCAAAATCTTTTCGTCGCGGGCCGGGCGGGGGCGTTGCAGGCGCGTCTGATATAATAGCGTGCGCCCCCGTTGGATAAGCTCGTCAAGCCATTGGGGCGTTGTGCCGGTAATGCGGGCTATCTCCTCGATAGGATAGGGTTGGTGGACTATGTTGGTGCCTTCGAAATTGCCCTGGGCCGTTATCCCAAACACCTGGCTAAACAGCGGTGCATCAGCGCCAAGTGTCTGGCGTATCTGATCGAGCGTCCAGGTATAATAGCGCCCCTCTTGCCCCTCGGTATCAGCATCCTGGGTACTAAAAAAACCGCCCTGGGGGTGGCGCATCTCGCGTATCGTATAGTCGAGCGTTTCTTCAGCAATGCGGCGATAGCGGGGCGTACCGGTGACCTGGTACGCTTCTGTATACAGGCGGGCCAGTAGCGCATTATCGTAGAGCATCTTCTCAAAATGGGGCGTCTTCCAGGCCTGATCTACGCTATAGCGGTGGAATCCGCCCCCAATATGGTCATAGATGCCCCCCCGCGCCATCTGCGTCAACGTCTGCTCTACCATCGCCAGTGCCTCGGCATGGCCGGTACGGGTGGCATAGCGCAATACATACTCAAGATTCATGGGTTGGGGAAACTTGGGCGCACTACCAAAGCCCCCATACGTCGGGTCAAAATCCTGTTGCAAGTGGGCAAACGCATGGTCAAGCAAGCCCGTTGTCAGGGCCGGGGCGGTGTGACCGGGCGGGTTGGCAAACCGGTTGGCGCGCTGGTCGAGATGGGCCACAATGTTCTGTCCAATGTCCTGAAGTTCATGCCGGCGGCTCTGGTAGGCCTGAACTATCGAAGACAGAACTTCCTTGAAGCTCGGCATACCATAGCGGGCCGCCTTGCCATCCGGGGGGAAATAGGTACCGGCAAAGAAGGGCGTTCCATCGGGCAATAAGAAGATATTGAGCGGCCATCCCCCCTGCCCCCGCATCGCCACCAGCGCCGCCATATAGAGCGCATCTATATCGGGGCGCTCTTCGCGGTCTACCTTAATATTGATAAAATGGCGATTCATCAGGGTCGCTGTCTCAACGTCCTCAAAACTCTCGTGCTCCATCACATGGCACCAGTGGCACGCGCTATATCCAATACTCAGCAGGATGGGCTTGTCCTGCGTCTGTGCCTGGTGGAGGGCTTCGGCCCCCCAGGGGTACCAGTCTACGGGGTTATGGGCATGTTGTTGGAGATAGCGGCTCGTTTCAGTAATAAGACGGTTGGTATGGTTGGGCATGGAATACACCTCCTTACCGGGTGCTAATGGATGGTGACTTGTGGACAGACGGACGGTATGCGGGTGCCAGGTGGGCGTTGCCTGTCCAGCGCCAGCAAGGACAGGCAACAGGCTCGAATGTATGCGAACGTTGATGCCTGGCCCGGAGCGCTAATACGTTTCTTGTATCCGTTTAATCGCGTCCAATTGTTCCTGGGTCGTCGGAACCCATTGCTCAAAGTGCAATTCTGCAAGAACCTCCTGGCCCTTTTCGTCGGTTGGCATCGCCGCCATCGTCTGGGTCAACGCATCCTTGAGCGCCAGCGCATTGCGTCCAACCACAATATTGTGAAAAGCCACCTGCTCGTTGGTGGTCGCAAAGACACTTACCATGCTCTTGCCCTGTTCCGACAGCTCGTCGTAGGTGTCCTTGTAAATAAACCCATACTGAGACTCCCCACGCCAGATGCCGCTAATGACGGCTGTCCAGGATTCATAATTCTGGATAGCGGCCGGTTTGATGCCGTGGGAAGCCAGATAGTGTAACCCTATTTTCGTCGCCAGAATACATTCCACACTGGCGACCGTTTGGCCATTGAGTGATTCTATGCTCGGATTGGCGACCTCGTTACTCGCCACAATAACCGCTTCATCATACACATTGGCCGGGTGGAGCAGCGCCGCAAAACCGTGTTGCTCTATCAGCATCAGCGTATCGGATGGATTGGCATATACAATATCCGCCTGATTGAGGTTAGCATGAAAATCGGCAAAGTCGAGCGAAATATCAAAGGTAATATGGGCTTCCAGCTTTTGCGATAGGTACTGCGCCAGACGATACCACCGGTCGGGGTTGTTGGCGGTGTCATGGGGACAAACCAACAAATGAAGGGTGCTCATGGTGCGTTTCCTTTCCTAACATTTTCTCGTTCCGATACAGTTCAGATTTCTTCTTTATGGTTTCACGATATAGCATACCGCGAGCCAGGCGCGTTTCTGCATTGTGGAGACCCTGACCCGCGGTATGTCAGCAACGGTTGGATACCGATTTAGTATGTTTCGATCAATCTCTTCATCGCGTCCAGTTCATCTTGCGTCGTGGCCAACCATTGCTCAAAGCGCAATTCCTGCATCACATCTTTGCCCTTCTCATCCGAGTGCATCGCCAGCAATGTCTGCTGGATGGCATCTTTCTGCGGCTCGGCATTGCGGCCAACTAGAATATTGTGAAAGGCAATGCGCTCGTCGGAGGTATAGAAATCGTTGATCATGCTCTTGCCCTGTTCCGACAGCTCGTTGTAGGTGTCCTTGTACAGCAAGCCATAGTTTGATTCGCCGCGCCAGATACTCCCGACGACGGCCGTCCACGATTCGTGGTTCTGGATACCGGCGGGTTGGATATTGCGTTCGTGCAGTATGTGCAGCGCGAGCTTGGTCGGTTGGAGCGCTTCAACGCTGGCTATTTCAACACCCTGGAGCGTTTCCAGGGTGGGATTTTCAAGGTCTTTGTTGGCGACAAAGACGACTTCATCATGTACATTTGAGGGGTGAACAAGGGCGGAAAGTCCTGCGCTTACTAACTTGAGCGTATCGGTCGGGTTGGCATAGGCGATGTCCGCCTTTTCTACTTGAGCGTGAAAGTCGGCAAAATCCAGCGAAAGCTCAAAATTGATATGGATGTCGAGTTTTTGGGCCAGGTATTGAACAAACCGAAACCATCGGTCGGGGTCAGTTGCGGTATCGTGGGGGCAAACCATAAAGTTGAGATTACTCATTTGTTCCCTTTCACTTGTGATTGCTCATGAGTGTATTGATATATTTTCCCTATTAACGGCAGGTTTTGGGTGCTCTCTGGCAAGCAATGTTACGATAGGACGGGTTTTCTCTCTCCTGTGTGCTACGTTTCTTCCGTAACGGGCATCGTCGCTGTCACATGTTCGAGCAAGGTTAGCAAGATATTTTTGACGCTTTCTTTGTCTGAAGCGATGCAAGGGAGCACTGGAATGGAGGTTGGGAGCCCAAGTCGCCGGCGGACATAGGCCGGCGGGAGCGCGGCCGGGTCATCCTGTTTGTTGGCCGCAACCAGGTAGGGCGAGTCGGTAATCTTTTGAAAGCGTTTCATCAAACTGATTGTCTCGGCAAACTTGGCCGGGCGGCAACTATCTACCATAACCACGTATCCAAGACAGCCAGTTGCAAGATGTTCCCACATATAGTCAAAGCGTTCTTGACCAGGGGTTCCAAAGAGATAGAGCGTCACTTCATCGTTAATCGCAATCGTCCCAAAGTCAAGCGCCACGGTGGTATGCGTTTTGAGTTCGCGTTCTTCATCTAGCGTGGTAGCGTAGTCTGTACTCACAGGTTCAATATCGCTGATCGAATTGATGAATTGCGTTTTGCCGGCGGCATAGCTTCCCGTCACGACGATTTTGAGTTGTTCCATCCTTAGATTTCTCCTGTGTTACAGATCACGGACACGCCGCATAATAGCACTCATCAAGCCACGTCCAATTGTCGGGCGCGTTGATTTCTCGGCCATATCGCGGGGGAGCCCGGACTTGGTAAGTGTCAGTTCCAGATTTCTGGTTTCGGTATCGTTGAGATCGTGTGTTTCTGGTTCGCTGGCCGAGGTTGTTGGTTGTGAGGGGGGGGCAACCTCTACCAGCCCGATAGAGAGCAACTCAGCAACAATACGAATGGCTTTATCAGGAGCAATGCCAGTGGCGTCACAGATAGCTTTGAGATTGAGACTACTGGCAACCTGGCTCAGCACGCGCCACTGATCCACATCCAGGCTCACGCCACTTTCCGCGCTACTGGGCAGCGCAGCCAGTTGGAGTTCTGTTTCGAGCGTGATCGTGTGATAGGGCATAGAGCGCACCGGGTCGGCCCGCCGCCGCATCCCTTCAAGCACCAGCCACTCTTCATCATGTTCAATGCGGACTGGTCGCTGGTCGGTTGCAATTTCGTGGCGGAAGACAAATTCGGCGTCCTCCCAACCAAGCATTTGGAGTACAGCTTCATCACTGGTGGCGATAACAGAACGTTTGGCGCCGCGCACAATGAATGCATCAATCAGCCGCCCTTCAGAGACGTAGATAACGCCTCGGTCTTCTTCCTTGTTGATGACCAGTACTCCAGATTTTGGCCCCATTCGGAACACCTGGAACAGGTCACTCAACGACATATCTTGAAGCGATCCTTCAAGTGCCATAATTTTTGCCCTTTATGGTAAGATTACGTCGAAATACAGTTTGCACTGGTAGTCTATAGGTTCGGTCTTCTTTGTTGCTATACTAAACGTGGTCTGGAAGCTGTTTTGCGTGCTGGTGCGGTAGTGTCGTACGATAGCTGGTTATAGCTCTACGGATAGCGTGTGTAATAGGTTGCCCGCGGTTTAGTATACGGTATATCTGCTATAAGCGTTATCTCCCAGGTGGCTTATTTTTCCCATACGCCATATGGCATATAGGGGATACTGCGGGTGTTGGCTGCTACCGAGCGCCAACACCCGGAACCCGTCTGATGGCGGTGCGCTACCCCCCACCGGACAACAGACGACGGGCCAGGCGTTCGCCGCCCACTAGTTCAGCTAGATGCTTGAGTTGATTGTTCTCGTAGGCCTGGTTAAACACCGCGACATCCAGCGCCATGAGCTTGCGAAAGGCGGCCACCGCCTGATCAGGTTGGGCGCTCTGGCGGGCCACATCCTCGCCATAGGGCATAATAATGTCGAGCATCGCCAGGGGGTATCGTACCGGCAACCCAATCCGGACATGGATTTGCCCAATGTTAATTCGTTGCTTGGCATACTGCTCATCATAGGTGCCAGCAAACAATTGGATAAACCATTCGCCAAGCATAGAATGCATCCGTTCGGTGCTGAGTCCTTCCAGGTATTCGTTCGTATTCTGGTGTTTGGTGAGGCGCGCATAAAACGCCTCGGTCATCTTCGGAGCCATCGCGCGGGCCTGTTCTTGCAACCCGCCAAGCAACGTCCGCTCTTCGGCACTCAGATTCATCAACGTCACAAGCTCCGACAAAACCCCTTCTTCCTTTACTTTCCAGCTCTCGCGTTCCTGATCCACTTGCTACCCTCCTTAAACATTACTCGGTGCTGGTCTGGGTGTCCATCCGCCCCGCTATATTATCGAGTATCGAGCCAAAACCATCGTTAGAGAATTTTGCCAATGTCCTGCGATGCTTCGCGGGCTTCCAGGCGTACCAGACCCAGGTTTGCTCCCTGGCGCAGATTGATAGCCAGCAAGCTCTGGTCGCCGGCCGGCAAGACCATAAACAGGCCTCCGTCCGCATCAATAATCGTTTCTTTCGGCATCCCAATCTTGAGTTCTCCAGAAACCCGACGGGTCACACCCATCATGGTTGCGGCGACGGCTCCCACACGGTCTGCATTCACATCAGCAGACATCTTGGACACGAGAACAATACCATCCATACCCACGGCTGCTACCCCGCCAACGTCACTGCCAGCATTGGAGATGAGACGTTCTAGCACCTCCGAGATTTGTTCTTGTCGTGAAGCCATTGTTTTGTCTTCCTTTCCGCGCTCTGTGGCGCTGCAAAAAGCCGAAGATGAGACGCCATAGCGGCCTGTTTTTTGCAGGCGCTATGGCGCTTTGTAGCTCTTTCCTATTCTAAACGTTGTTGTCGCTGTCATATTCGAGACTTGCCTATACCAGCCCTTCACGATAACAGGTTTACTGTGTATTATTATATAATGGAAAAGCGGCTGTTTGTATAGTATATTATCTATAGAAAAATCGCAACCCCTTACAAAGGTAATAGGCGACGCTACACCTCTTAGTACGTTTGGCGTCGTAAGTGTTACGATATATTTTGTTGACATGTTTCCTGGTGAATATGTTTGTGGAGCAGTGGGATGAATCGGGAAGATCTAGAGCGCCTTTCGGCGACTGAACTGGTTGATATGGTGGTACGATTGCACCAGCACAACGAGCAATTGCAAGCCGCGGCGGGCGAGGCTACGGCCCCGCAAACCGTCGCACACGAATCGGGGGAACCCCCGCCCCAATCGGCGGATGAGGACGCGCAGGGTATGCTGGTAGACGAGCAATTGCGGCGCACCTCGTTATTGCTACAGCTTTCGATAGAGTTTCGGGAAACCCTGGAGCCGACCGTGATAGTCGAGCGGATGCTGCATGTTATGGTATCAAACATGGATGTGCGGCATGCAAGCGTGGTGTTGATTGGTTCCGACAACTCCGTTGATCTGGCCATGAGTTTGCGTAATGGGCAAGTACAACAAATCACAAGCACCATTACACGGGCCATGCTTGATAGGGGCCTGGGGGGATGGGCCTTGCGGCAAGGGCGCAGCGTCGTCCTTGCCGACGTATCGCGCGATAAACGGTGGATACCCTATGAGGAGTGGCAGGCCACGGGCAGTGCGCTGGTCTTGCCTATTCGGCAAGCGCAAATGATGCTTGGCGTCTTGACGGTGCATCATCCAGAGCCAAATCATTTTACCAGCCGGGATATGCTGTTGATGGAAGGCGTGTCGGCGCAGGCCGGGGTAGCGCTTGGGGCCTCGCGGCGCTATTTTGAAGAAAGTCGCCGCCGCGAGCAAGCGCTGGCCTTGCTCTCAATGAGCCAATTTCTTACCGCCGAACGCTCGTTTGATGATCTGGCGGCGATGATGTTAGAAAAGAGTCAAAGTATTTTTGGGGTTGACTACGGCTTTCTCTTCCTGTCGTGGGATAATCGTCTGTTATCGCTGGTGGGCACCCCGCCGGGGATAAGTGGGGCCCAGGGTAAAATTCTGGTCAAGCAAGCCAGTATGGCGGCCCGCAAGGCCTGGGAACAAAATGCCATAGCCACTGAATCGGATGCCCCCGAAAACCCCCGCCAATCGTTTATGGCGCTACCGCTTGTCCATAGTGGTACCGCCATTGGCGCCGTCGTACTGGTGCGAACGTCGGGGGACGATGTCGCCTTCTCGGCGAATATGTGGTCTATGTTGACCACGTTTACCAACGTCGTGGCAACGACGTGTGCCAATATGCGGTTGATGGAGCAATTGCGGCAGCATTCTGAGTCGCTTGAAACGATGGTTGATGATCGGACGCGCCTGTTGAGACGTAGCCGTAATCTGTTGCGGCTCATGTTTGACAATTTGCCAGACGGCCTGGTGCTGCTCGATCCCCAGGAAGTGCTGCTGTCGGCCAATAGCATGTTCTGCTATCGCATTGTGGGGCGACATCCCCGCGACGTGGTGGGCGAGAATTTGCCCGATATTTGGGAAGAGTTGGAAGAGCGCGGCGAAGTGCGCATAGAGATGCGCCACCCTATGATGATGCGGCAGAGTGCCGAGCGGGGGCAACGAACCATGCGCGTCTTATGTACGGCGGCCAGCGGACAACAACGCTGGTATGAGGTCACGCGCATACCGGTGGGTGAACCAGAGGGCGAAATATACCACTACATTGAGCAATGGGTAGATGTGACCGATCAAGAAGAGTTGCAGCGGCAGTTGTTGCTGCAAGATCAGCGTAGCATTCTGGGACACCTGACGGCGCGAGTTGTGCATGACATCAGCACACCCTTGCAGGAGGTGTTGGGTAGCCTGAACCTGTGTCAGGAGGATGCGGCGTTGTCGTTACGGGTGCAAGAGTGTCTGCGCATGGCGCAGGATGGGTTGCACCATATGGACAGAATGTTAAAGAGCTTGACGCAACTCTACAAATCGCCCCGGACAACGTGGGAGTGTATAGACATGAATGATTTGTTGGAGAAGGTGCGCGAGCTTGCGGCAAAGCATGTCTCGGATGAACGCATTGAGGTGGTCATGGAACTGGATAGCGGCCTGCCCCCCGTGTTCTGCCAGCCGGATGCGTTGCGCCAGGTCTTTCTGGGGATGGTGTTCAATGCCTACGAAGCCATGCCAGAGGGGGGCAAGGTGACTATGGGGTGTCAATGGGTACCCGACCCGCGCGGGCTCCCAGGCGGGGTGTGTGTGGTGCGTATTGCCGATACGGGCGTCGGAATGACCGATGAGCAATTGTCCCACCTCTTCGAGCCATTCCGCTCGAATAAGACGCGGGGCATGGGTATGGGCCTCTACTTGAGTAAGCAAATTATAGAGCAACATCTGGGGCGGTTAGAGGTAGCCAGTCGGCGGCGCGAGGGGACGGTAATAGAAGTATTCTTGCCCTGGGATGACCGGTGTGTAGATGGGTGAAGTGCAGGCTTGTGCATCCCATGCTACAATACTTCATATTGTTGCGGGCAAGTATTGAAGAAGTGAGCGGGTTCGTATGAAGTTGTCACGGGTCGTCCAGGGTGTGGGGCTTGCGGCGGGGGCCGCTATCGGGCTTGGCGGGGCGGGGTTGCTGGTTGCGCTCCGGCGCTCGTTGCCGCAAACGACGGGGGTTCTCACGCTGTCGGGCCTACAGGGCCGGGTAGAGGTGCTGCGCGATCGTTGGGGTGTGCCGCATATTTATGCCCACAACACCCACGATCTGTTTCTGGCGCTAGGCTATGTGCATGCGCAAGACCGGTTGTGGCAGATGGAGGTCAACCGCCGCACGGGGCATGGGCAACTGGCCGAACTTATCGGGCCCGCCGCGCTCGACACCGACCGCTTTTTGCGCGTGCTTGGGTTCGGGCGGGTGGCTCGCCAGGAAGTGGCGCTACTAGCGCCCGCAACGCGCGCCATTATTGAGGCCTATGTAGCCGGTATCAATACCTTTCTAGCCCACCAGCGCGGGCGGCTACCGCTTGAGTTTACCCTGTTGCGCCACCGTCCCCGTCCGTGGGATGTGGCGGACGTCATTGTGTGGAGCAAAATACTGGCCTTGAATTTGACGCCCAACTGGGCTACGCGCCTGCTCCATCAGTGTATGGCAACCATGGTGGGGGAAGATGGCCTGGCCCAGATGCAGGATCATTACTTGCCAACGCACCCCGTCACGGTTGGGGCGCGGCTACCGCTGGTAGGCACCGCGGGGGGCCAGGGCAGCAATGGGTGGGTGGTGAGCGGGAGCCGCAGCGCAAGCGGCAACCCCTTGCTGGCCAACGATCCCCACCTCATCGTATCGCTGCCCTCTATGTGGTATGAAGTCCATCTAGAGGGGGGCGACATAGCCATGGCCGGGGTTACCTTCCCAGGGATGCCGCCGGTGATTATTGGCCACAATGCCGATATTGCCTGGGGCATTACCAATGCGATGACCGATGTGCAGGATTTGTACCTTGAGCGGTTTGATCCGGCCAATCGGTTGCGCTACCAGTGGCTCGATGGATGGCGCGAGGCGCAGGTAGTGCGCGAGGAAATTCGCGTGCGGGGGCGGCGGCGGCCGGTGGTGGAAGAGGTGCGCATTACGCACCATGGGCCGGTCGTATCGCCCATACTTGCGCCAGACGATAGCCCGCTTGTGCCGGCGCTGCCCCCCAACGAGGCCATCGCCTTGCGCTGGACAGCGCTTGAGCCGGGGCGGGTAACCCAGGCGGCCCTGGACATCAACCGGGCCCGTAACTGGGGCGAATTTCGGGAAGCGTTGCGCAACTGGAATACCCCGGCCATTAACTTTGTCTATGCAGACCAGGCCGGCCATATCGGGTATATGCTGGCCGGACATATGCCGATACGCGCCGCGGGCGATGCGGGGGTACCGGTGCCGGGGTGGAGCGGGGAATATGAGTGGCGGGGGGCTATTCCACACGACGAGTTGCCGTCGCTATACGATCCGCCAGAGGGGATGGTAGCCACCGCAAACAATCGCATTACCGACGATAGCTACCCCTACCCCCTATCGGGCGACTGGTTTAGCGGCTATCGCATTGCCCGTATACGCCAGTTGCTTGTAGCCGCGCCGCGCCATAATGTCCAGACGTTTGGCAGCATGCAGCAGGACGTGGTGAGCCTGCCGGGGTTAGAACTGGCCCGCTTGATGGCTGATGTGCCCCTGGAGGGGGCGCTTGAGCAACAGGCCCGCGATATGCTGCTGGCGTGGGACGGCTCGCTTACCCCAGAGCGTACGGCGGCCAGCGTGTACGCGGTCTTGCGCTCGCTGCTCGAGCAAAGCGCCTATGCGCGGTTGGAGCGGTTGCGCGGGGCGCAGGCCGGTATCGGGTTCTTTAGCATCTTGCCGTATAATAGCTTTCTAGAGCGCCGTACCTTGCCGCTTATTCTGGCCCGCATTGCCGCGGCCCCTGGGCCCGAACGCTCCGACCCCTGGCTAGACGACGGGCGTACCTGGAATGGTATTCTGCAAACAAGTATGACACGAACGGTAGCCTACCTGTGCGAACAGTTGGGCGATAACCCGGCCCAGTGGCGGTATGGGCAGATACACCGCCTGGCGTTGCGCCACCCGCTTGGGATGTTGCCGGGGCTCAGTGTGCTGTTCAATCGCGGCAAATTCCCTATCGGGGGCGATGTAGATACCATCTGTATGGGGTATATGCCCGTACGCGCAACAACCGCCCCTATGGTGTTTGCGCCCTCCTACCGGATGATATGCGATACTGGCAATTGGAACGCAAGTTGTAGTATCATGCCGGGGGGCCAGAGTGGCCACCCGGCCAGTCCGCACTATAGCGATATGGTGTCGTCGTGGCGCACGGGCGGCTATCACCCGATGGTATGGAGCCGTCCGCAGGTAGAGCACCATACGGTTGCAAGGTTACGACTGGAGCCAGCACCCTGAAGATTATGGATATATCGCAGCAGACGCAGACCATGACAGGAACCACCGGGCCCGCCAGCGCACCACGCCTGGCCGCTACCCATCACCGGCACATCCTCACGCTGGAACAGCTTGCCTACCTGGCGCTCTTTGTGCTGTCGGTTCTCACGCGGTTGTGGTTGCTTGGTGATCGGTCGCTGCACCACGACGAAACGTTGCACGCCTTCTACTCCTGGAAGATTTACGATGGGCAAGGGTATATCCACGACCCGCTGATGCACGGGCCATTGCTGTATTACATTGGCGCGTTGATGTATTTCTTGTTTAGCGACAACGACTTGACGGCGCGGCTAGGGTTTGCCCTGTTCGGCTCGGTCTTGCCCGTGTTGCCCTATCTCGTGCGGCGTATCCTGGGCAGTCCTGCGGCCCTGATAGCCGCGGCGTATCTGGTTGTATCGCCGGTCGTGCTCTACATCGGGCGCTTTGCGCGGCACGATATTTACTCAGTCACATTTGAAATGCTGATGTTTGTGGGCATCGCCCGCTATGCCGTCTCGCGGCAGTCCCGCTGGCTCTACCTGGCGGTGGCATCGTTCGGGTTTATGTTTGTCAACCAGGAGACAAGCTACCTGTTCGTATTGATTGTGGGCGCACCCCTGGCGCTGGTTATCCTATGGCATACGTTCAAGCCCGCTATCGGGGTACTGGCCGCTATGGCGGTGGCGGTGGCGGCGTGTGTCTTTGTCTTGCCCGGCGAGCCACAGATAGGCAGCGGCGGCAACGTGGTGCGCAACCCGGACACCAACGCCATTGAGACAAAAGAGCCGGGCCCCATCTTTGACTGGCCGCCCCTGGAAACAGCCGACAACACCTTCGCATTGCAAATACGCAACCGCGCTGATGATTACCTGGGCAAGTCGCTATTTGAGAACCTCACGGAGTACCTTGGCAAGGTGCTGGTCTTTTTTTACCACCCGGCTATTTTTACGGCTATGGCCGTTACGTT
Source organism: Chloroflexaceae bacterium (assembly GCA_034437375.1). Classification (GTDB taxonomy): domain Bacteria; phylum Chloroflexota; class Chloroflexia; order Chloroflexales; family Chloroflexaceae; genus JAAUSY01. The sequence goes on from DAOTUK010000250.1 coordinate 21,714, forward strand.
GCTTGGTCTGGTGGCGCTCATCTGGCTTATCTTGATACAGCCGGTGGCGCAGGGCAAGACAGCCTGGGAGGCGGCGCTGGCGCGCGGCAACCCGGTGGTAGAAACCTACCACAGCCTGACAAAAGGGTGGCGCTGGCTTATCGCCATTGGCTTGTTTGTGGCTATCTATCTGCTGTTCTTCACGGCGCTGTTTACCAACTTGATTGGCAGCATCACCGGGGTAGTGGGGTCGCTGTTGTACTGGTTGGCGCAGCACGAGGTTGAGCGCGGCGGGCAACCCATGCACTACTACGGCGTTATTCTGGCGGTGTACGAGCCGCTGGCGCTGGTGTGGGCGGCGTTTGGCCTGGTGCTGGTAGCCGGGCGGTGGGTACGCTATGCGCGGATTGTGCGCGAGTGTCGGCGGCTTGGCCAGGCGGTGCCGTTGACCGACCGCGGCGGGGCGGATAGTCCCAACGAGCCCCACCTGTACACCGTCACATTTCTGGCGTGGTGGGTTATTGCGGCGCTTGGTATTTACTCGTGGGCCGGCGAGAAGATGCCCTGGCTATCGCTCCATCTGGTGTTGCCGTTGACGCTGTTGGGCGCATATGCGGCCCAGTGGGTTTTTGTCGTGCTGGATGGGGGGAAGTGGAAAACGCGCCCCTACCGCATTTTGACCATGAGTGCAGTGGGCATTTTCGCTACCGTGGCCGGGTTAAACTATGTGGTGCTCAACTCGTTGGAAACCATCAACGAGAAAGCGGGCGTATCGGGGTTTGTGATAGTGCTACTGGTCGGCGTCCTGTTTCTCATGCTCCTGATTGCGGCGGGGCTTAACTGGGGGTGGAAGTGGGCTTTTGTCATGCTGGCGCTGTGCGGCTCGCTCCTGGGGGCGGGGTACACGATACGCAGTAGCTATCGCCTGGCCTACCAGAGCGGCGATATTCCGCGTGAGATGATGATTTATACCCAGACCTCCCCGGATGTCATGCGGGTTATGCGCCGGCTGGAAGAGGCGTCTATACGGCGGACGGGCGGGCTTGATATACCGGTTATCTACGATAACGAGACAATCTGGCAATGGTATCTGCGCGATTTTCCCAACGCCACGCGCACAGGGCCAGAGATGCGCGGGCCGCCGGGCGACGAGGTGCAAGTAGTCTTTCTGCTTAAATCGAATTTTGATAACTACCCCCAGAACCGCGAATATCTAGCCGATTTCCGTATCCACCAGTTCCCCTTGCGGTGGTGGTTGCCGGAAGACTCGGTCTATCGCTTGCAGCGGCGGGGAGATTGGCAAACAGACCCGCTAGAACAGGTGTCGCTGGTGGCGCGGATACTTCGCGCTCCGCTTGACGATCAGACCTTGCTAGATCTGTGGGATTTCTTGCTCTACCGCGATACGAATGCGCCGCTTGGTTCGGCTGATTTTATCCTTGCTGTGCGGCCAGGACTGGCCGATCAGCTTGGGCCGGGTATCGGGGCGAAGTTGTTGATGCCAACGGAAGAGGAGTAGAAGAGTAACGATGAAGCGTATGGCGCAGGATACAGGCGTAACTGACGAGACGATACCCTTGCCAGAGGCGGCACCACCCGCGGTAGCGCAGGAGGAACCCTCCTTGTTGCGGCGGCCGCTGGTGTGGGTAAATGGGGAGATTGCGGCGTATGTGGTGCTGGTGGTGCTTAGCGTGGTGGCCCATCTGTGGGGGCTTGGCGCAATGGCGATGCACCACGACGAGAGTATCCATGCGTGGTCAAGCTGGAAATTTTACACCGGCGATGGCGGGTTTAGCTGTTATGACCCGAATCCGAATGATGATATACCCTCCACCTCAACCACCTACTGCTACGACCCCATTTACCACGGCCCATCGCTCTATATCCTGACGCTGCTGTCGTTCTTTCTCTTTGGCGATGGCGATGCCCAGGCCCGCCTGCCCATGGCCCTGGCCGGTATTGGCCTGGTCGCCTCGTGCTGGATGTTGCGGCCTCTGATTGGCAAGCGGGGGGCCTTTATTGCGGCGGTGTTGCTTGGGTTCTCGCCGTCGTTGCTCTATTTCACGCGCTTTGCCCGCCACGACGGCTTGATGGTGCTCTGGGAGTTGTGGATGGTGGTCGGCGTATTTCGCTACCTCCAGAGCGGCCGCGCCGGCTATCTCTATCTGCTGGCCGTCAGCCTTGCGCTGGCCGTGGGCACCCACGAGCTATATTACATTCTCTTCTTCATCTTCGGCATATTTCTATTGCTGCGTCTGCTGGCCGAAAGCCCCTATGCGCGGTACATGAATATTGTCCTACCCTCGTTGCTTGGGCTGTGCGTGGTGCTGATGGTGCTTAATCCGCCGCTCCCCATTGGGCAGGGGCTCTATCTAGGGGAGAAGGCGTTGCTGGTGGCGTCGGCGCTGCTGGTGGGGTGGCTGTGCCATAGGGTGTGGCCGCGCGAGCAAATCGTGATACCCCGCTTTGTAGACCTGTGGCGAAACCAGCGCACCACGCTCTGGCTTGCGCTTGGGGTTCTGGTAACGCTCTACGTGGTGCAATATACGACCTTCTTTTCGCACTTTCGGGGCGCACTGGATGGGCTGTATGCGGGTATTGCCTACTGGCTTGGGAGCCAGCATGAGTATGCGCGGGGCGATCAACCCTGGTATTACTACCTGATGCAACTTCCGCTGTATGAAATTCTGGGGGTGGTGTGTGGTATTGGCGCGGCGATCTACCTCTTCACGCGCCACGCCACCCAGTTTGTAGTTGATGGGGCCACGGGGGAGCCGGCCAGTGGGCAGACTGTGCCGGCGGATGTGGCGTTGTCTGCCGAAGCAGAGAAGGTCGCGGCGGGGTCGGATGGGGCCGCCACACCAGAGCGCGACGGGCAAGAAACGACTGCTGCTGTGGATGGTGATGGGACAGAAGCGACCGCCGCCGCGGATGGCGACGGGGCGGAGGAGGTGGCAACAGCAGCGCCTGTAGCGCGGGCGCCCCTATCGCCAGAACGGTTAGCGGCGGTGCTCTTCCCATTGCTGCTCGTGTTCTGGTACTTCAATGCCATTGTCATCTTTTCCTGGGCCGGCGAGAAGATGCCCTGGTTGCTGGTGCATATGGCGCTGCCGGGCAACGTGCTGGCCGCGTGGGCTCTTGGCCGCCTGCTCAGCACGGTAGATACGGCCCCCGCGGAGTCCGCGCCGGGCGGGCGCGGCGGGTTGCTGCTGATAGTGCCGCCGGCCGTGCTGGTTATGCTCATTGCCTTTCTGGTATTTCTGTGGCGCTACTATTCGGCCGGCGAGGGCCAGGAGGGCCAGGCCTCGCTGGTACAAAGCCTCGTGCCGCTGATCATTGCGGGGGCTATCTTTTTCGGGTTGCTCACCCTGGGCAACCGCATTGGTATGCGGGTCTTGCTATCGCTTACGGCGCTCACCTTTGCGACGGTGTTGGGGGCGTATATGCTGCGGGCTACCTGGCTTGCCGTCTATGAACATCCCGATACGCCCGTCGAGTTGCTGGTATATACGCAAACGTCGCCCGACGTGCCGCGCTATGTCCGCGATATTGAGGAACTGTCCATCAATCTCACGCGCCTGGAACGGAGCGACGATGATATTACCGGTGGCTTGTCTATGCCTATTATCGTAGATAGCGGCGACGAACAGGGCGAGGGGTCGCTGGCGTGGCCGCTGCAATGGTACTTCCGCAATTTTCAAGAGGTGAACTGGAAAAAGTATGAGTCATTCTCCAACCCGACCGCCGATACCTTCCAGGTTACGCTGCCCAACGGGGAAACGACGCTTGCGCCGGTGGTTATGTTGTACAAGCCGCATGTGAATGACAATGTGCGGGATGTCTTGAGCGAAAACTATGTCCAACCCTATGGCGACGGCGGCGCGTTAAACTGGTGGTTTCCAGAGGGCAATAAGTGTTCGCCAGGCGAGCCGGGCTATAAGAAATACTATTTCAATAGCTGGATGGCGCAAAGTCCGCGGGGGCGGAAGAAGTTAGCCGATTGTGGCGATGATATAGCCGAACGGTTGCACGCACCCTGGGCCCCGCTGCTCTGGCCCTTGCAGGGGCATAATTGGGATACGCTCAAAAATTTTGTCCTGTACCGCGAATTGCCTTCCGCCTTGAGGCCGGGTTCGCGCTCCATGGAAGTCTGGGTGCGCAACGATTTGATGAGCGGGGCATCAGAGGTAGAAGGGGCCGCCGGCAGCGATACGCCGTTTGTCCATCTGCTGGCGCAGCAGGCGCTTGGCGAGCAAGATGCTATGCTGCAACCAACGGGCTTGACGGTGGATGCCGATGGGAAGGTGTATGTAGCCGATACGTTGAACCACCGTATTCTGGTCTATAACGCCAATGGCGAATTGGAGCAGCGCATCGGCAGCATGGGCAACGGCGAGGGGCAGTTTATGGAGCCGCGCGGGGTTGCGGTAGACGAAGACGGCTTTATCTATGTAGCCGATACGTGGAATGCGCGGATTGTCAAACTGAACGCGGATGGGGAGTGGGTGACATCCTGGGGGACGTGGGACACGGATATGGGGAGTGGCCGCCGCGCGTTTATGACCGGCGGCACGCAAGAGGCTAACCAGGCTAACCCGTTGGGGTTCTTCGGGCCGCGCGGTATTGCGGTGGGCCAGGATGGCGAAATCTTTGTTACCGATACTGGCAATAAGCGCGTGGTTGTGACCGATAGCGATGGGGAATATCTTTACCAGTGGGGGTATGCGGGGTCGGAGCCGGGCCGCTTTAATGAGCCAACGGGTATTGGGATAGATGCAGCCGGCAATGTCTACGTGGCGGATACGTGGAATGGGCGGGTACAGGTCTTTTCCAGGGGGCCAGATGGCGATGTATCGCCCGCGCAGGTGGTGACGTGGCGGGTGCGGGGGTGGCACGCCGATACCTACCTTGACCCCTCTCTAGCCGTGAGCCGGGACGGGCACGTGTATGTGAGTGTGCCGGGCCACAATCGGGTGCTTGCCGCGACTATGCGCGGAGATGTGCTGCTCAGTTGGGGCGGGCCGGGCAGCGATATAGCGGCGCTCAACTCGCCCAGTGGTCTTGCGGTGGGGCCCAATGGACACGTGTATGTGGTTGACCGTTCGCAAGATCGGGTACTCCGCTTTGTGTTGCCGTCGGTGCGGCCCGCTGGCACAGAGGGGGAGGGCGCGGGTGAGTGAGAACGAGGGGCGCTACCAACGGGCATGTACCGTTGCACAGGCGGCGACCGAGTTGCTGCAAACGCAGTTTGGGGCCGGGCCGGTGCGCGTGTTCGGGTCGCTGCTCCACCCAGAATACTTTGACGAACGCTCCGACGTAGACCTGATTGTGTGGGGGTTGCGGGACTACCACTACTACCACGCAGTATCGCGCTTGCTGAGCCTTGCCCCCGATATATCGGTTGATCTGGTTGCGGCGGAACATGCCTCGCCGCGCCTGCTGGCAGTGGTCGAACAAACGATGCAGCCGGCTGCGGCGCTTGGGTTGGATACACCGGATAGGAGTAGGGAGCAAGGAGAAGGATTATCAGGGTTATCTATGGGAACCACCGGCTATGCAGCACTGGCGGCCCGTATCCGCGAAGAGTTGGGGCAGATTGAGCAACTGGTGGAGCGGACGGGCCGCCAGTTGGAGAAGTGGCACGCGCAAGAGGATGAAGACTATCTCGATGCCATTGCGCTCAATCTGCACGGATTTTATACGGCGGTTGAACGGCTGTTTGAGCAGATTGCACGCCATGTTGATGGGGGTATTCCATCGGGGGCCGAGTGGCACCGCGATTTGCTGCGCCAGATGAGTGCGGAGGTATCGGGCGTTCGTCCCGTTGTGCTCAATCAAACGGCCCGCACCGGCCTGGAGGAGTACCGCGGATTGCGCCACGTTATCCGCAACCTGTATGCTACGCACCTGAACCCGGTGCGGATTGCGGAACTTGCGGCTATGTTGCCCTCGTGCTTTGCGGCGGTAGCCGACGATCTCCGGGCATTCTGTCGCTATCTAGAAAACAACGCGCCTGCCTCTGGCTAGGGCGCAGCGGCGCGTATGCCCCAATCCTTCGAGATGATTTTTCCGCTCTGGCGTCCGTCGTAGAGGAAGATAACCGGCACCTGATTCTGCGGGTTATACTGGTACACGTCATCCTCGATGTATTCAGTATCGCCGCCGGCTTCGGCATAATCTTGCGGGGTCAGGTAGTAGAGCGTGGGCATATCGCCGCGCCGCCACCCAGGCGGGCCACGCAAGTCAAAAATAAACATCCCCCGCCCGCGCTGGCGAAAGTAATCCCCGCCCATAGAGATAAGGTCATCGCCCATCAATTCGAGAAAAACCTGCTCTATCTCCTCATTAGTCGCATTGGGATTATGCAACAGTTGTGACAGATGCTCCAATGCATATTCCAGATTCATACCACGATCCCTTGTTTTCTGGTGGATACTACCCTTCATTGTATCACAACCGGCGCGGGGAGGCAGGGGAGGCGGAGATGCGGGGAGGCGGAGATGCGGGGAGGCGGAGATGCGGGGAGGCGGAGATGCGGGGAGGCGGAGATGCGGGGAGGCGGAGAT
>DAOTUK010000251.1:0-6616 GCA_034437375.1 Chloroflexaceae bacterium
AGCGGCCCCCCGCACGCCCCGCCGCCGCGCCCCAGACGATGACGATGGTGACATAACCGGTGAGAGCTATGCCGTCTGCCCGATGCCCTACCGCCGCGACGACACCGCCACCGCCCGCCGCCAGGCCGAATATTACCACGCCGTACGCGCCCTCAAGACCCAACCGCGTGCGCTGCTCTCCGCACCCATCCCCCAGGCGCGGGCCCTCTCGCGCCGCCACCCCATCGCAACCGCGCTGCTCATCGCGGCGTTGAGCGTGGCTGTGCTATTTCTCTTCTGGCCCCAGGATGGCCACCCAACCGTAAGCCGCTGGCTTGGCCCGCTGGCCCAACCGCTCGCCAATGCGCTGGACATTGCAAACCCCTTTATGCCCGCGCCGCCCCTGGCCATTGGCAACTACCAACTGCAAGGCGGCAGTAGCCTGAGCGCCCAACAGGTTGACTCTATTCTGGAAAGCTATGGCTCGCCGGCCGCGGGAACAGGCGAAACCTGGGTTGCGCTAGGCCGCCGCTACAACATAGACCCCGCCTATCCCCTGGCCTTCTTTGTCCACGAAAGCACAGCCGGTACCCACCCCAACTGGGCCGGGCAAAAATCCGACGGCACCACTACCCATAACATTGGCAACATCATCTGCGCCGGCTACCCCACCTGCTACGGCCGCTTCCGCGACTATGGCTCGTGGGAGGAGGGTATAGAGGATTGGTACCGCCTGATTGACGATGAATATATCGAAGGGCGCGGTATGACCACGCTTGACGAGGTTATCCCCGTCTACGCCCCCTCTATTGAAAACGATGTCAATGGCTATACCAACGTGGTCAAGCAACTGGTTGACTCCTGGCGGATTAGCTCCATGCAAGGGCGCGGTATGATCGGCAACGATCGCCCCCAGGGCAACCCGCTCAAGGTAGCTAACACCGTGATGACGCAGGGGTATGGCACAGGTACCCACGCCCCCGCCAACGTGTGGGGCGCAATAGACCTGGCCGTAGATGGCGACAACGATGGCGAAGCCGACCCCGAAGGGACGCAGGGCCAACCCGTCTACGCCACCCATAGCGGCATCGTGAAAACCAGCCGCAATACCTGGCCGGCCGGCAACCACCTGTGGGTGATAAACCAGCACTATAAAACCGGCTATGCCCACCTGGAAGATTTTGCTGTCGCAAATGGGCAGATGGTACAACCCGGCGACCTCATTGGGCACGTTGGCTCAACCGGCCAATCCTCCGGCCCCCATCTCGACTACCAGGTATGGCAAAAGCATGACGACCAGTGGGTCAACCAGAACCCCATGCATTTTGGCGTACTGGTGCAATAACGTGCAACAATCCCCGGTAGAGCCTCGTCATATCGCCAGTACAGAAAGCAGGAACTGTTGAACCGACCGAACCGGTCGCTATTTCGAAGGAGCATTGTTATGCAACCACGTCTGAACCGCAGCCGATCAGACAAAATGATAGCAGGCGTTTGTGGTGGTCTGGGTGAATACTTTAGCATTGACCCCATTATCGTCCGTCTGATATTTGTGCTCGTGACCGTCACGAGCGGGGTAGGCTTTCCCGTCTATATCCTGCTCTGGGTCTTGATGCCACGCAATCGCTTGCCCGACCAGACCCCGCCCCCCCCGCAGATGGGGCCCCATGTGCATGGTCACCACACCGTTACCGTATCGCAGCCGACGCCCCGGGCCTACCAACAACAACAGGCGACCACCCCGCCCCAACCCGCAACCTCTGATCCCCAGACCGGCCAACCCATCCCATCGGGGTACGCCTCAACCGGCAAAACAATCAAACTGGATTTTGATCCCCAACCCCAGGCGCACGCCTCGATGCACTATACCACGCCACACCCCACGGCCACCCAGGCCCCCGCCAGCGCGCCCCACCAGCACAAAGCCTCCGGCGCGGTACAGCGACGGCAGCAAGGCTGGCGCAGACTGGGATTCATTATGATAGGGCTTGGCGGGTTAATTCTGCTCAATAAAATTGGCATCAGTATGGCTATTATCGTTCCCGTTGTAATGATTATTCTGGGCATCCGGCTGTTGCGAAAAAGTAGATAACCGCTTTTCTTCTCTTTCCTTTCCTCTCCTCAGCAAGACCTGGCTGAATCACCGGCCAGGTCTTGTGCTGTGCATGAGATGTCTGGAACGGAAGGTAAGGTAAGGTATGGTATGGTATGGTTATGGCTCCACTTGCCCGCCCGTCTCCTGCGCGAGGAGGCTATGCAGCAAGTCGTCATTATTGCCGGGGTTGCCTGGCGCCGGGGGCGGCTCTGTCGGGGGGGGCGGCGGTGGGGCAGATGGTTCTGGCGGCGGGGGAGAGGGGCGCTCTGGTTGGGCAAAGAGCCGGTGCCACCAGCGACGCGGTGGAGATTGGGGGGAAGGTTCCGACGGTGCGGGGGATGGTGATGGGTGCGGGGTAGCGGCGGGGGTAGGGGCCTTTCGCGCCATCCGTTGTAGCGTTACCAGCAACGAGGAGAGGTGCTGCTGGTGCGTGGCGCGTTCCTGGCGGGCCTGTTCTAGCGCGGCCTGCAAGTCGGCAATCTGCTGTTGCTGCACGGTCAGGGTTTGTTCCTGCGCGTCGAGCGCAACGGAGAGGGCCTCTATCTGGGCATCCCTGGACGCAATGGCCTCGGAGTAGGCGTGTTCCAACGAGGCGCGTAGCGCTTTTAGCGCCAGTACCATTTCCTCGGTACTGGTGCGTGGCGTACTCAGGGCATAATCCTCGTCGTCCTCGTCCGAGTCGCCCACGGTATCGGGTGCATCTTCCTGGGAGGCGGGGGCAACCTGGCGGGGAAACTCGTCATGTAGCGCCCGGCGGGCCAGGTCGTAGGTGCCATACTCTATCATCAAAGCTCTGGCCCGTTCAAGCACGGTTACGTCATGGTCGGTATAGCGGCGCGCCGACGCGCCCCCGCCCATCGTGATGGCGTGTCGCGCCGACGTGCTCAGGAAAGGCGCAAACTCCACGCTCCACTTCCGCAACGTGCTCGATTTAATGCCAAGTTTCTCGGCTACTTCCCCTGGAGGGTACATCAGTTCTTCGTATGCTCCATAGCGCTCGAATGCCGTACCTATCATGATACCCAAAAATGCGTCCCTGACAAACACCTGCTATAATGGGGCGACAATGAACGCTCGTGCGCCTTCCCTGGTATGGTATCGCTGAATAGGATAGAGGAGAGTTTGTGCAGATCCATTTTCTTGGTGGTGCGTCTCGTATTGGGGCCAGTTGTCTGGCTGTGCAGATAGGGGAGCAGTGGGTGGTGGTAGATGCGGGTATCCGGATGGATACCGACGCCGACCGCTTGCCCGACCTGGCGTTCTTGCAGGACAAAGCGGTGGTGGCGATATTTGTTACCCACGCCCACGCCGACCACATCGGCGCGGTGCCGCTGCTCCACCAGGCGTTCCCCGCCGCCCCTATCTACACCTCGCGCAGCACCATGCAGCTTATGGATGTGATGTTGCACGATGCGCTGGCCGTGATGGGCCGCCGCGCCACCGAGCAGATGGAAGTACCGCTGTATGGCGAAGAATTGGTAACCGCAACCATGCACGCTATCTATCCTCTACCGCGCACCGGCACGCTGACGGTGCCGCAACTACCCGGCGTCACCTTCACCACCTCGCGGGCCGGGCATGTGGCCGGGGCTATCTGTCTGGGCATAGATGCGCCCGACGGGCGGTTGCTCATCAGCGGCGATATTAGTATGGCGACCCATCTCACCATACGCGGGGCAGAGCCGCCGGCCCTACAGCACCCCGACCTGCTCATCCTGGAAAGTACCTATGGCGCACGCCACCACCCCGACCGCCGCGCTGAGGAGGAGCGCCTGGCCCGCGCCGTCGCGGCGGGTATCGAGCGGGGGGGGCATGTGCTTATTCCGGCCTTTGCGCTTGGGCGGGCCCAGGAAGTGTTGCTTATTTTGCGTATGGCCCAACTTCGGCGGATGATTCCATCGTTCCCTATCTATGTAGATGGTCTGGTACGCACTGTCTGTACGACCTATACCGCTATCCCCGAAGCGCTCAACCCGCGCCTGCAACGGCAGATCCGCACCGGCTATCAACCCTTCTTTACCGGCAACGTGCGCCCCGTCACGACCTCGCGCCAGCGCGAACAGATTATGCAGAGCGACCAGCCGGCCTGCATTGTTAGCAGTAGCGGTATGTTGACGGGTGGGCCCAGCGCGTTCTACGCGGCCCACCTGGCCGAAGAGGAACGCGCCTCTATCCTGATTACCGGCTATCAGGATGAGGAGTCGCCGGGGCGCACGTTGTTGTCTCTGGCCAACGCCGCGCCCGGCACGCGCACGCTCACGCTAGGGGAGCAGACCGTAACGGTGCGTTGTCACTTTGGCAGTTATAGCTTGAGCGCCCACGCCGATGTCAACGAACTGGCCTCCTTTGTGGAAATGGTCACGCCGCGTCAGGTGGCGCTGGTGCATGGCGACCCGGAGAGCCGCACGGCGCTGGCGCAGCGACTCCACCGCCTGGCCGATATTGTGTTGCCCGACGAGGGGAGTATGCTAGAATGCCATACCCCTTCCCCTCGCGCCGAGGTGGCCGCGCCCTCTGAAGCAGCGCCCGTGGGGGTGGGCATCGGGAATGCGCGCCCCCTGCTCCCCGACGATTTGCCCGCGTTGTGGCAGGCGGTGACAGATGGCACGATGGCCCAGATTGTGAGTATCCGCGAGTTGGCCCTGGTCTGGTATGGGGGGGTGGCCGGCGCGGAAGAAGAGGAACATGTACGCCAGACGATTGGGCAGAACCAGCACTATTTTGTGCCCGATGCGCTGCTCACCACCATGGTACGGGTTCTCAGTCCAGAGGAGATAGCCGCGGCGGATGGGGCGGGGGCTATGTCGGCGGAGTTTGCGCTGCGGGCGGGGGCGTTGCTGCTGGTGCATCTGGCGCAGCGTGACCGTATGTACCCTGCGTTGTGTATAGACCGCCGCACCGACGCGGTGTATGTGCATCTGCCGGCCGGGGCGGGCGAGCGCAAGCGCTATCCCCGCGGTATTGTGCGCGATGTTATTGGCCGCTGGCCGCGCTATCCTCTGCCCGACGACGCCGACCCGCAGCAGGAGATGGCCCACCTGGCCCGCGCCGCACAACGCTGGCAGCGTCTCAACCCCATCACGGCGCTTGTGGAGCAGATGCACCCCACCCAACCCTACCGCCTGGATGAGATAGCCGCTCTGCTTGGCCTGGCCCCCGACGATCTGGAAGGGCGCACGGGGTTGGCGCTGCATGTAAATATGCACCCGGAGATTATTACCCGCCACGATAGCGATGCGCTGCTTGACCCCCATAGCACCTACTGGTTGCGAGCGGACTACCGCGCTGCGCTTGCGGCGGGCGCGGCCAATGTGGCGTTGCGCTATGACCAATCCTGGATACTCTCGGTGATTGAGCAGGAGCTTGGCAACCTGCCCGGCCTCTACCACCGCAGCGCCGACCCGCACACGGGCAATGTCACGCTGTACTTTCACTTTCCAGATACGGCGCGGGTGGCGTATGCCGAACGTATCGAGGCGGCGGCCCGCAGCGCGGGGGTTCAGGTGGCGATAGCGCCGCGTCCCCACCAGGGCGAACTGAAGTGGGCGGCGGTGTCGCGCTTGCCCGATACGGTGCAGGTTACGAAAGTGTCGGTTATTCACGATAGCAAGGTCGTGCGGGTGCGCTGTCGCGGGCCGCTCTCGCCAGAGCAGGTGGCGGAGATAGAGCAGCATTTTTTGGAGCAGACCGGCTGGTTGCTGGATGTGTTGCTGGAGTCGCAGGTGGGCGAGCAGCAGAAGGTGGTGCGGGTGGGGGCACCGGCCAATGGGGTACGGTTGCCGCCGCCGGCGGCCGATATGTCCCCCGTGGGGGCGTCGCAGAATGGGCGGCTTGACCATAGTACGGCGTCGGGGGTGGCGCGGGCGCTCTTTTCCGACGAGCCGGGGCTGTATCGCGTGAGCGCCGACCAGCAACAGGGTATCCTCACATTGCGCTTTACCTTCCCGGACGTGGCCTGCCAGCGCTATGCCAGTCGCTTTGCCCAACTGGCCGAACAGACCGGCTGGCAGGTTGTGGCCTATCCGGAGCCCAACCAGGAGGCGTTGAAGGGGGCCGCAGGCGCGATGTTGCCGCCGGGGGCCACGCTTGTCAAACAGCCGTCGGTATATACCGAGGAGCGGCGGGTGCTGGTGCGCTACAAGGGCGAGGTGGACGAGGAGGTACTACGCCAGGCGCGGGCGACATTTACAGAGCGTACCGGCTGGCGGCTTGAGTTGCGGGTGGTGTGAGAGTGCCGGCGGCGGGGCGGCGGGCTACCCAACGCCAACGTGTCGCACTCCCGCATTATGGCTCCGGTGTTGCGGTTGGTACGGCGTTGACCACCTCCGGTTGAATGTCCAGCACATCGCCGGCCATCCACCCCTCGTCTCCATTCATTGTTGTTATTTGAAACCAGTTTTCGTGTTGCACGTGGAGGGTGACCGTCATACCCTGTTGTGCGCTGCCAATAACGTCAAAGTCTGTGCCGGGCCCGGCGCGCACATTGGCTCCCACGAGCGATACCCCTTCGAGCGTAAAGGGGGTGGCGGTGGGGGTGGGGGC
>DAOTUK010000252.1:0-5653 GCA_034437375.1 Chloroflexaceae bacterium
ATAGGGATAACCGAGACGAAAAAGCCAAGCATACTCCCCCCGAATGCATGCAGCGTGGCCCAGAATGTCTCGCCCCATGGGGCCCGTTCCAGCACGCCAAGCAGCAGTACCGCGGTAGTGATGCCGATACTCCACGTGAGGAAGTAAAGCTGTGTGGCGGTCAGCACGCCGGCCCAGAAGCCCATCAGCAAGAATTTCCAACGCGGGATGGGCCCGTCACTGCGGAAGACGGCAAAGACATACCAGAGCAGCAGTGTGCCAGCCGGGAAGTTGAGCGAGTTGTGCGACCAGAATATGAGCGTGTTGAATGTCTGGGGGTGGACGGCGTAGAACGAGACGGCTACCGCCACGGCAAACAGCGCATCTATCCAGTGGGTGACCCGCACAGTATGGCGTATCAGCAGGACGGCGCAGACCATGCTGCCCAGGGTCAGGAGGGCCCGTGCCATCGTCAGGAACACCTCCGGGTGGATGAGGTGGTACATGATAAAGGCGTCGTGCCCGCCGGGGATGAAGGGGTAGGTCAGGAAGAGCAGGGCCGTACCGATGACTTGAAAGGGGGTACCGGGGTGGTCAATGAAGGCATAGAGGTACCCCTTGAAGGGCGTGAGCGAGCTCATAAAGTAGGGAAATTCGGGGTCGTAGCGCAGGTAGAAGGGGGTTGGTACGATGAGATGGGCATAGACCCAGTAGCCGGCAAAGATGAGCGGCAGGGTAATCATGCCAATGCGCTGTATCCAGTGGGTCGGGGGCGGGTTGATCATCGGGTATTCCTCCTAAATATCGGTGTGGGTTACGGATTCTGGCGTGTTACAAAGATGAGTGTGCCATCTGCATTGTGCGAAACTGTGCCGAGTTTCAGGCAGTGCGTGTAATATTTGTGGTAGCCTGCGCTGATAATAAGTATGTCCCATGGTGTTTGCTCAACAGGGATACGGGTCCCATCGGGACGTGAGACCAGGTTGGTGCGAATTTCTATGTATCCATGTTGGGGGCATAGGGTATCTAGTTCTCTGGCAAAGGCATTCTTTTCGAGGTTGGTATAGACATTTCCAAAATGGAGCGATAGACAATGGGTATAGGTATGAAATGACCACAGGATCGTCAATTCGTCCTGTGGGGTATCAATGGATTGGGCATATGATTCAATAAAAGACCTGCTGATAGCGTGTTGGGTGTTTATCAAGGCAATGTTTTGCTGATGAAATGCGATATTTCCTCGTACATTGATAAAGAGAGTTAGTCCTATAGCTATGCTCATGATCAGGTAGAAGTAGCGGGTATAGCGGTGGCTCGATCCGAGCATGGTATGGAGCAGGGCCAGCATAAGCGGGAATACGGCGACAATGGACAGGAGATAGGTTGGACGAGGATGTTTGAGGATAAGCAGAAAGGTCACGCCTATTTGGATTGACAGGCCGCCGGCCAGGGCCCAGATTCGGGGGGCAATAGGGCCACGGTAACGGTGGAGAACGGCTATAACGGGTAGCATCAGGAACCAGAGGCCGGTCAGGAGAAAAACGAGTGGTCTGGATTGGGCGAGTTCACTCATGTTGGTGGTTAATTGCGTTGGTGACATAATACCGGCTGCTCCGGTACCATACAATCCCTGATGCGTGATCAGTTCGATAACCCATGCGACAAAGGTATGGAAGATGGGCAGGATAGGGATAACCGAGACGAAAAAGCCGAGCACACTCCCCCCGAATGCATGCAGCGTGGCCCAGAATGTCTCGCCCCATGGGGCCCGTTCCAGCACGCCAAGCAGCAGTACCGCGGTAGTGATGCCGATAATCCAGGTCAGGAAGTAGAGTTGGGTGGCGGTCAGCACGCCGGCCCAGAAACCCATCAGCAAGAATTTCCAACGCGGGATGGGCCCGTCGCGCCGAAAGATGATGAAGGCATACCAGAGCAGCAGGGTGCCTCCTGGAAAGGCGACTGAGTTGTGTGACCAGAAGACCAGTGTTGTGATAGCCTCTGGATGGAGTGCGTAGAAGGAGGCCGCCACCGCCACGGCAAATAGCGCATCTATCCAGTGGGTGACCCGTACAGTATGGCGTATTAGCAGGACAGCGCAGACGATGCTCCCCAGGGTAAGGAGCGTCCGCCCCATCGTCAGGAATACCTCCGGGTGGGTGAGGTGGTACATGATGAAGGCGTCGTGCCCGCCGGGGATGAAGGGGTAGGTCAGGAAGAGCAGAGCCGTACCAACTACCTCAAGAGGGGTGCCGGGGTGGTCAATGAAGGCATACAGATGTCCTTTGAAGGGCGTGAGCGAACTCATAAAGTAGGCGAGTTCCGGGTCGTAGCGTAGGTAGAAGGGCGTTGGTACGATGAGGTGGTCATGGCACCAGTAGCCGGCCAGGATGAGCGGCAGGGCGATCATGCCAATGCGCTGTATCCAGTGGGTGTGGCTTGTCCGGGTCATAGAGTCCTCGCTGGTTAGATGAATTTGATACGTTTGGAAGCAAACGTGACCATCTTGAGCAGCAACCACCCGTGCTTCCAGCGGTGAATGTTCGTCGTGCCGTAGATACGTTCGCGGTAGCGGATGGGCACATCCACAATTTTTAAGCCAAGCCGCGCCGCGCCAAAGAGCAAGTCGTAGTCGCCAAAGGGGTCGAAGTCGCCAAAGTAGGCGCGGTTGGCGGCTATCAGCTCGTAGTCCGATTTCCACAGCACTTTGGTGCCGCAAAGCGTATCTTTGACCGATTGTCCCAGGAGCGCAGAAAACGCCAGGCTGAAAAACTTGTTGCCAAGCAGGTTAAAGAAGCGCATAGCCCGTTGCTCCATCGGGTAGACAAGCCGCACACCGTTGACAAATTCGCCCTTGCCCGACACCAGCACGTCGTAGAAGCGCGGCAGGTCTTCGGGCGGTACTGTCAGGTCGGCGTCCAGGATCATCAGGATGTCACCGCTCGATTGGGCAAAGCCGAGGCGTACGGCGTCGCCCTTGCCCTTGCCGCGCTGTTGCAGCAGTTTGCTCTGGCGGTGGGGGTAGGCGGCCATCGCCTGCTGAATGGCTTCGTAGGTATTGTCTTTCGAATGCCCCTCGACAAAGACCAGTTCCGTGCCGCGCCCCATATCAGGGGTGCGCTCGAAGGCGGCGGCAATATTGCCGGCTTCGTTGCGGGCGGGGACAACCACGGAAACGAGCGGCTCCTGGGGCAGCGCTGCTGGTTGGGGTTGGCGTCGGGCAACCAGGACATTGGTCAGGGCCAGGTGGCTAAAGGGAGGGATACGGGCCAGGTAGCGGTTGGCCAGGGTAGTGAGCCACGATTCAGGCAGGGGCAGCAGTACTTCTTGCTCGTGGCGTATCACCTCGAAGTTTGCCAGATAGAGCAGGCTCGTTATATCTTCAACCGTGAGCCAGTTCTGGGGCAGGTTGGGCAGGGCCAGGCCAAGACGGCGCACGAGGGTGAGCGGCAATTCCCACAGTTTGCTATACAGGTTCAGGATGATGCGCGTATGGGGGGTGGTTAGCCGGGCGACCTGTTCTAGCGTGGTCTGCACGTCCCACAGATCATTGGCTAGATCGGAGAGGATAATCACATCGAAGGTCTGGTCGAGGGCGAGGGTGTGGGCGTCGGCGCAGAGGAAGTGCAGGTGGGGGTGGCGCTGTGTGGCCCGCCGCAGCATAGCGGGCGAGAAGTCTACCCCCACACCATAGGCGGGTTGGACAGCGGCGAGCAGGTCGCCACTGGCGCAGCCAATTTCCAGCACGCGCTGGTTGGGGGCAACGAAAAATTGAAAGACGTGTTCCATGCGCTGGTGGTAGTAGATACCCCAACTGGTGCGGGTGTCCAGCATGGCGGCCACGTTATCCCAATGGCGTTGGCGCTGGTGCTGGTAGGCGTGGTAGGCGGTACTATCAGCTTGTCGTATTGCTTCTGGTCTGGTCATCGTTTGTTTCCCCTTTGTTACTAACATCAATACGTTCTATGACAATGAACGCAAACATGGCCAGTCTGGGCATAGCTGCGTGCAATCTGGTTTCCACGTTTCGCCACAGTCCCGTTGTCCATCCGGGCATAAGGCTGCGGAGCGAGACCCCCCCCGATACGAGGTAGCGAAAGGGCATCATAGGTTGGATGGTTTGAATACGCAGGGCCGGGTATTCTTGCTCAAACCGGGTGCGGTCGCGTGCAAAGAGTATCCAGGGCATGGCCCCGTTTGCGCCGGAAAGGGGGCCGCTGGTAGCAAATTCCCAGGTGGGTGATTCGGGCAGAAAGGGCTCGTGGTGCAGGTGGGTATAGATAAAGCGTGACCAGTCGGTTACCCACGGCTCCACCATGGCGACACACCCGCCGGGGCGCACACAGCGGGTAACTTCGTGGAAAAAGCGGCGGGGTTGGGGGATGTGGTGGAGCACGTCGGTCATCACGATGGCGCGGAGCGAGCGGGTGGCAAAGGGCAGGTCGTGCCCGCTCAAGACGGCGTGGATGTCGGGACAGGGGAATATTTCTGAGGTTATCAGGTTGGGGAGGTAGTCGTGCAGGAAGCCGGCGCCCGATCCCAGTTCTAGCACAGGCGCGTGGCCGGCGGGGATGGCAGCGGCAAGCGCGGTGTACCATTCATGGTAGATGGCCTTGAGAAAGGGCTTTTGCTGGATAATCGTTCGCCGCTGATGGGTCATCAACGGGTCGTTCAAGTCGAGATTGCGGGTAAGGGGGTGCGAGAGCCATCGTTTGAGCATAGGGGCCGGTTCCTCTGGATAGGTGCTCGTGTTTATCCAACCAGAATCAGTATAGCACATGTTAGGGTTACTTGTGAACCGGTGCGCTCCATGGTATGCTTACGGGCATACGCGATGGGGGCTGTGTAGTATGCTGAATCTGTTGCTGGTAGAAGATAACGAGAACCTGCGCCCGGCCCTGGCCGCCGGTCTGGAATCCACCGGCGAAGTACAGGTGGTGTATGGCTGTGGCAGCGGAGAGGAGGCGCTGGCGCATTGCCTGGAAGGGCCGCCCGACGCCATCTTGATGGACGTGCAACTGGAACGCGAGATGAATGGGATAGATGCGGCTGTCGCTATTCGCCGCGAGTTTCCGCGTATGCCCGTGGTCTTTTACTCTATCCAGGATGACGACGCCTATTACCGCGCCTTCCGCCGCTCCGGCATTCTGAGCCACTACGCCTACGTCCGCAAATCCAACTATCTCTTACCTCAGATGATTGTACCATTGCTAAAAGATGCCGTGGCGGGGCGCAGTTTTATAGACCCGGATATTGAGTCGCGGGTACAGGAGGTGCGCCAGAAGGATGAGCAGTCGCCTATGGGCTTGTTGGAGCCCAACGAGCAAGCCGTGGCGGTGATGCTGGCGCAGGGCATGAGCAACGAGCAAATAGCGGCGCGGTTGGGGTTCCGCGATAAGCGCACGATTAGCCGTACCAATGGGCAGATTTATGCGGCCTGGGGCCTGAGCGATAGTACCACCGACGAGAAGGTCGCCCGTACGCGGGCGGTGATTATTGTTCGGGAGGGTCGCTTGATCCATTGGGACGAGCATGGGGTAGCCTTTATGCTCAACACCAATAGTGATTGGGAGGAGTGCGCGTGGTAGAGAACTCGATCAATCCCGACCCCCGCCTGCTGGCGGCCATCACTATCGCGGTACTGAAATATCGCGCCGAACGCCGCCGTCCCCGCCCC
>DAOTUK010000253.1:0-6605 GCA_034437375.1 Chloroflexaceae bacterium
CTGGCTTGAACAAGGGTGTGCTAATGCGTTATAATAAGGTGCGTTCTATACCCAGAAACAAGAAAGGTGTCCAGCGTGACCCCAGAAGAGAAACTACAACATATAGCGCAAGAAGTGCAGACGTGTACCCGGTGTCCCTTGCACGTGGGGCGCACAAAGGCTGTGCCTGGTGCTGGCCCGGCTACCGCTCGTATCATGTTTATTGGCGAGGGGCCCGGCTATAACGAAGACCGGCTTGGGTTGCCCTTTGTGGGGGCGGCCGGCAAATATCTTGATGAACTGCTGGCGCTGGCCGGCCTCCAACGCGATGATGTGTTTATTGGCAACGTGATCAAATGTCGCCCCCCCCAGAACCGCGACCCCCAACCCGACGAGGTGCAAACCTGTACCACGGCATATCTGTATCGCCAGATAGAGGCGATAGATCCGCCGGTGATAGTGACGCTTGGGCGCTTCTCTATGTCGCTCTATATGCCCAATGAGCGTATATCGCGTATTCATGGGCAACCACGCCGTATCAATGGGCGGCTGATTGTGCCCATGATGCACCCGGCCGCAGGCTTGCATCAGCCCAAAAACAAGGTATTGATTGAAGAGGACTTCCGCCAGTTGCCCACTATTCTGGCGCAGGCTGAAGCTGAAGCCGAAGCCGAAGCCGAAACGCAGCCATCGGGCGACGAGCCATCGGGCGAACCTGATGATCGGCTAGAACAGTTGAGTATGTTTTAAATGAAGACCTACCAGCTTTCTCCCAATGGTCGCCGTACCACGATTATTTTGCTGATAGCTGCCCTGGCCATCTGGGCCTTTGCGATCTGGAGCTTTCAGAATACGTTGCAGATAACCTACGATCCGCGCTTTTTCTGGGGCAGTTTGAAGGATAGTATGGCCCAGGGGTTGAGCATTAACCAGATTGTTCCGTCCCTGTTGATGTTGGTGTTGATTGTGGCCACCCCGCTGCTGGTGTGGAATTTGTTGGAAGAGTGGAGCGCAAGCTATACCCCCACCGAAGCGGGGTTGCGTTTCGATGCGCTCTTTGGTATTACTATAACGTATCCGTGGGAGGCTATTGGTGCGGTTCGGCGGGTAGACGACGACCGCGATGAGCCGGTAGACGAGCTGATTATCACCAGCAACCAGAGCCACCAGATAGCCAATCCGCTGCTGCGCTTTTTGCATGCCCAGGCGTATGGGGGCACGCGGTTGCCCATTTATGCCGGGTTGGAGGCCCGCGACGAATTGCTGGACGAAATACGACAGCGTGCTGCGTTGAATGATACGGATGGGATGGGCGAACGAGATGGCTTAGGCGAACCCATACGAGGTGGTCAGGAGTAGGTGGGCGTATGGGAAATTCAAAAATTCGAGAACTCTACTATATAACACACATTAAGAACCTGCCATCTATCATGAAGCATGGTATCCTGTCTCATGAACGAGTTGAGCAAGACCGTGTTGAATACACTTCGATTTATGACACAGAGATAGTCTCTAATCGTCGTCAACGACAAACACCGGATGGAAGAAGCCTCTGGAGCTTTGCCAATCTGTACTTTCAAGCGCGTAACCCGATGCTCTATCGGGTCAAGCAAAGGAAGGAAGATGCAATCGCCATACTTGCTATTAAGAAATCTATCTTGAGCCAGGCGAACGTGTTTATCTCCATCGGCAATGCGGCCAGTTTTGCCTCAGATATTCTCCCGGTGAGTGAGGGTACCAGAGCTGTACTCAATATATGGGACGTCATCAATGGTGAGTGGTGGCGGGCAGAAGATGGCTCAAAAAGGAAAATCATGGCAGAATGCCTCGTGCCAGACAGGGTACAACCTGAATTTATCCAGGCGGTGTATGTGGCCAACCAGGCAGCGTTCGAAGCAGTACAGACCCTTCTTCCACAATCAGCCATTCCAGTCATCTCTGAGCCAAATATGTTCTTTAATTCACAAGTCCAGAATCTCACCAGCAATCTGGCCCTGGTTGAAGGAGATATGTTCTTTTCCAAGATGCAAACTCTCACCGTCAGCGTCAATTGCGTCGGGGTTATGGGCAAAGGGCTTGCGTCACGGGCCAAATACCAATTCCCAGATGTCTATGTAGCCTATCAAGACCTGTGCCGAGAAAAGAAGCTCAAACTTGGGAGCCCATACATATATAAGCGGGAATCATCACTGGATTCTCAATTGTTGGATGAACCATCGGATATATCGGATACCAGCAAAGAAACCTGGTTTTTGCTCTTTCCAACCAAGCACCACTGGCGGGAGCGTTCAGAACTCCCCCCTATTGAACAGGGATTACAATGGCTTCAGAAACACTACGTTCAAGAAGGCATCCAATCCTTAGCGATACCAGCCCTTGGATGTGGTCTTGGTGGGTTAGCATGGAAAGAGGTCGGCCCGGTACTGTGCCGTTATTTACAAACCTTTCGCATTCCTGTCTGGATATATTTACCCAGAGAAGCGGGTGAGATACCACAGGAGTACCGTTCACGTGATTACTTACTCGGACAGAAATAATAGTTTAGTCGAAGACTATCGTAAAAGTTATGACACAAAATAAAATCCGTACACTGGCCCTTGGAGGCGCAGGCTCCATCGGGCGTAATATGTGGGTTCTCGAATACGAGGACAATATCGTTATTCTCGACTGCGGGGTCATGTTCCCCGAAGACGATATGCTTGGGGTAGACCTGGTGCTCCCCGACATTACCTACCTGCGCGATAAACTTGACCGTATCAAAGGTATCTTGCTTACCCACGGTCACGAAGACCACGTCGGCGCGACCCCCCATCTCCTGCCAGGGCTCAACTTCCCGCCCGTCTACGGCACAAGCCTGACCCTGGGGATCGTGAAAAACAAACTCAAGGAACACCGCATTCTAGACAAAACCACCCTTGTGACTATTAGCGACAGCGAACAATTTACCCTGGGCCCCTTTTCCGTGGAAGCCTTCCCGGTGGCCCACTCCATCCCCGACGCGGTTGGCTTTGGTATTACCACCCCGGCCGGGTTGGTTATCTACCTCACCGATTGGAAGTTTGACCACACCCCCGTAGATGGCAAGCCAACCGATATTGTGAAGTTGACCGAATTTGGGCAACGCGAGCCGTTGCTGCTCATTACCGACTGTGTGCGGGTCGAATCGAGAGGCTATACCCCAAGCGAAACGATTGTTGGGGAGTCCTTCGACAACATCTTTGCCGTGGCCCCTGGCCGCATTCTTATGGCGACCTTCGCGTCCAACATTAGCCGCGTACAACAAGCGGTAGACTCCGCCGAGGCGTATGGCCGCAAGGTCGTCATGGTGGGGCGCAGTATGGAAAATAATACCCGTATTGCCCGCGAACTGGGCTTTTTGCATGTGAAAGACCATACCTTGATACGCCCCAACGAGATGAACAACTATCACGATGAGGAAATAGCCGTGGTTTGCACCGGGAGCCAGGGCGAGCCGATGGCCGCGCTGAGCCGTATGGCCAACCGCGATCATCAGCACATCAAAATAAAGCGCGGCGATACGGTAGTGCTCTCCGCCACCCCCATTCCCGGCAACGAAGTTTCCGTCAACCGCGTTATTAACAACCTCTTCCGCCTGGGAGCCGAAGTCGTCTATGGGAGCGGGGCCGGCGTCCACGTCTCGGGCCACGCGGCCCAGGAAGAGCTGAAGATGTTGCTGGCGCTGGTGCGTCCGCGCTACGTTATCCCCTTCCATGGCGACTATCGCCACCAGATGCTCTATCGCAAAATGGCTATGGGGATGAGCAAAGATTTCACCACCGATAATGTCGTGCTGCCAGAAGATGGCACGATTATGGAATTCTCCTATAGCAAGGGGGGCATCGTCAACAAAACCCCGGTTGGCTATATCTATGTAGATGGTACGACCGTGGGCGATGTAGATAACGTGGTTGTGCGCGACCGGCAGATGCTTTCCAAAGATGGTATTCTGATGGTCGTGGTGAGTATAGACACCACGACGGGCGAGCTGGTGGCCGGCCCGGATATTGTCTCGCGGGGCTTTGTCTATATGCGACAAAGCACAGACCTGATAGAGTCTACCAAAGATGCTGTCCGCGAGTCGCTCAATAAAACCGGTAACCACGACGCCCAGACCCAGATAGATAGCGCGTTTCTCAACCGCAAGATTAAGGATATTGTGAGCGAATTTCTCTACCGCGAAACCAGGCGCCGTCCGATGGTGCTGCCCGTCGTTATGGAGGTGTGATGGCTGCACGGGCCAGGAGCAACAAAACCGGTAGTCGCAGCAAAAGCAAAACGACAACCCAGACAACCCGCAACCGGCGGCGCAGCCAGAAGCGAACCCTGTTCAACTTCTCGCTGCGCCCCGAACACCGGCGCGAACTTTTTGCCCTGGCGCTCATCTTCATCGCCCTCGCCACGCTCATTTTCTTTCTCACGGGCACCACCGGGAGCATAGGCACGATTTACGTTCTGGGGATGCAACAGGTGTTTGGGGCGGGGGCCGTTATTGTGCCCGTGGCGCTTGGGGTTCTGGGGGTGGCTATCCTTATCCAGGAGCGGCTTTCTGATACCCGCTTTGCCAGTACCAATGTGCTTGGCATTGTGCTGGTGTTGACGATGTTGCTAGTACTGCTCGAATTTCCGCAACACATCTACCCCTTTGCCCACCCCGAACGCTTTGGGAAGGGGGGCGGTCTGGTGGGCTATGCCATCGTCAATCTGCTTGATATAGCTATCGGGCGGCCGGCCGCGTTGCTCATCGTCATTATGCTGCTGCTGGTGGGTATCTTGCTTACCTTCAACATCACCCTGCGCGAACTGGTGCCGGGTATGGCCGGCTGGCTCCACAACCTGTGGCAAACCGTGTTGGGCGAGCCGTCCCCCCCCAGAGCCGCCCAGGAGCAATCCGACGATCTCAACACGGCTATACGCACGGTGACCGGCCGCAAGCCACCCCCCGCGCCCAACCAGGCCCCTGAAGATGTCATCCTGACGCCTATAGCCGAACGCCCCACCCGCGCCAGTCTCTTTCGCCGCGCTGAAGAGGAGCGCGAGGCGCAAAAACCGAAACCCTCTGACGCACAACCAGCAGCAGAAGCGGCGGCCCTGTTGCCCGACGAAACCGCCCCCACCCCCGCCCCACAGCCGGCCAACGCCGAGCACCCCGCTTCTCCTGCGGCGGAAGGCCAGGAGGCGGGCGCGCGCGTACAGGAACGGCTAGAATCCTTCGACGTTCCCGTCATTCATATGGCCTGGCCCCTGCCCACGCTCAACCTGCTCGATACCCCGGTGGTTCCCATCTCTAATGGAGAGCAGGAACAGGTGCTCACCCGCCTGGCCCGCCGCATTGAAGAGACGCTCCAGAGCTTCAAAGTAGAAGCCCAGGTGATAGACAAGCATATTGGCCCCGTCGTGACACAGTTTGAGCTACAACCGGCCATCGGGGTAAAGATCAGCAAAATAACCACGCTCGAAAAGGATCTGGCCCTGGCCCTGGCCGCCCCCTCTATCCGCATTGAAGCGCCCATTCCCGGTAAGTCGGTGGTTGGTATTGAGATACCCAACCCGACGGTATCGCTGGTTACGCTGCGCCACGTCGTAGATAGCCCGCCGTTTGAGGGGCACAAGGGCAAGCTCAAGCTCCCGCTTGGTAAAGATGTGAGCGGCACGCCCATTGTAGCCGATATGACCCGGATGCCCCACCTGCTGGTAGCGGGTAGTACTGGTAGCGGCAAGTCGGTGGCTATCAATGCCTTTCTATGTGGTCTGTTGTTAAAACATACTCCCGAAGAATTGCGCTTCATCTTGATAGATCCAAAAATGGTCGAGTTGACCGTTTATAATCGTGTACCGCACTTACTATCGCCAGTTGTGACAGAGTTGGAGCGGGTTGTTCCGACCTTGCGATGGGCCACCCGTGAGATGGAACGGCGCTACAAAATTTTTGCTCGGCACGGTTGCCGCAACCTGGAAAGCTACCTGCAACGGGCCCGCCAGCGGGCCGATCTGGAACCGATGCCCTATATCATCCTTATCATTGATGAGTTAGCCGATTTGATGATGATGGCTCCTGATGATGTCGAAACCCAGATATGCCGCCTGGCGCAGATGGCCCGCGCCACGGGTATTCATCTGATTATAGCGACGCAGCGCCCCTCGGTGGACGTAATTACCGGCTTGATTAAAGCCAACTTCCCTTCGCGCATTGCCTTTGCCGTGACATCACAGGTGGATAGCCGCGTTATCCTTGATACGCCCGGTGCCGAACGCTTGCTTGGCCGCGGCGATATGCTGTATATGGCGGCCGACTCGGCCAAGCTCCAGCGCATGCAAGGCACCTATGTCTCCGACAAAGAGGTCGAAAATATTGTGCAGTTCTGGCGCGATGCTACCCCGCCCGATTATAACCCCTTTGGCAAGCAAAAAACGAGTAGCCAGAAACCCGCCGCGCAATCGCAAGGCCAGGCTGTTGTCCAGGCATCCCCCCGCTCCCCGGAGCCGCAGCAGCACGCGGACAGAGCGGCCGCGCCTCTGCCGGCCCACAATGACAACGATACCGACTTTGCGCCCCCTTCAGAATTTCTCAGCACCGAAGAGCAAGAAACGTTGCTGCCGAAAGCGGT
>DAOTUK010000254.1:0-9317 GCA_034437375.1 Chloroflexaceae bacterium
AAATACACAAACATGGGCATGAGGCGAGCGGGGGGCGTGTATGCTTGCGCCGGGCGGGGGGCATATGCTGTCAAGCGGAAGCATGCTATAATGGGGGGTGCTCTGAACTATCGTTCGTTTTAATCTTTAGAGGAGAAGTTCATGTCGCAGGTTCAGGCAGTGACTATCAATAGTGACCTGGATATTGTGACGGCTCGTTCAAAAGCGCGTGAAATTGCCAAGGCACAGGGGTTTGGCGCGGTGGATCAGGCGCGTATTGCAACCGCGGTGGGCGAATTGGCCCGCAATATTTTTTTGTATGCGAAAACCGGGCAGGTAACGATACGCGGCGTTGATAAGGGGGGCGGCAAGGGTATTGAGATTGTGTGTGAGGATAGGGGGCCGGGGATACAGGATGTTGAGCTTGCAATGAAGGATGGCTATAGCACCTCTGGCGGTATGGGGATGGGTATTCCGGGGGCGCGGCGGTTGATGAATGAGTTTGATATTCGTTCGCAAGTAGGGGCCGGTACGACGGTGACGTGTCGGAAGTGGTGTCAGTAGGGGGAGAGGGCGAAGAGGTGAGGATGCGGAGCGGCGGGGTAGTGGGGGGGTGCGGAGGGGCCAGGGTGTACGGCCGCTAGAATCTTCTGTTCATGTCCTGTGCGTTTGTATATTTTGTCCAGGGCTATGGGGGTGGGGGGCGACATCAGGTATAGGCGTATTTGCGCCATACGTCGTGCCGTTCGAGTTCGCCAAGCAGGGCAAAGGCGACATATTGGGGTTGGCGTGGTTTGGTTCGCAGGATCATGTTGGCTTGTTCGGGGGTGCGTCCGCCTTTTTTGCGGTTGCATTCGCGGCAAGCGGTCACAACATTATCCCAGGTGGTACCACCGCCCTGGGAGCGGGGTTTCACATGGTCTATGGTCAGGTTGACGCGGCCGGGTTGCGCGCCGCAATACTGGCAGGTTTCGTGGTCGCGGGCAATAACGCCGCGCCGCGAGCATGGTAGCTTGAGGCGGTAGGGTATTTTGATATAGCGTACCAACCGTATGACGAGCGGAACATCCAGCGAAAAGTTCCGGGCCCGAAGTTGCAGTTCGGCGGCTTCGACCAGTTCTGCTTTCTCTTGCAACAACAGCACTATGGCCCGGCGCACTGATACGATTTGCAGTGGCTCGTAGCTTGCATTCAAAACAAGAACCCTCTGTGTCAACGTAAACCCCCTTTAAGAACCTGTCGCAAGGTTTCCCTTCTCACATAGCTCTCCGGGGGTGTTGCACACCCAGGCTAGAGAGCCACCATTCTCTGTGGCGCTGATGAAACAGCTCGAACAGAGCGCATGATTCTGGCATGCCAGTAGCCGCTACTACAAGACGGTGTACGTCGGTAGTCGTCGGTGATGGTACAGGGGAAGCCAGCGTCGGTGGGCCTCCGCTGCTGTCTGGGTGTTATATAGATGTAGCGTTGGTACGTCATACCAGTTTTGGTCATCCTCAATCCTAAATTAAAGAAGAAACCTTCAGTTGATCTCAAGAGTTAAGCGCCGAGTCTGGCCCGCCCTATTGCAGCGGACGACTCCGTGCAGCATCATATTGCATATGCCTGTTAAAGTATAGCGCATGGTGATTGGATTTGCAAGCTGTGTCAGGGCGATACCCCTCCCGCGATGGTTTGCCGCGTATGATGTTGTATGCTATACTAATCGCTGGCATAAAATTGTAATGACGCACACCCCATGATTGAGGCCCCTTCCTGCCGACACCACCGTGTCGGTCTGGGCATCAAGGTGATTGGGGTGGAGGGTGCAATATGCACAACACAAGGAAAGGAGCAGTATAGAGCCATGGAACAGGTGGCGACGAGTGGGGGACGGGTTGCCCCCACAACAAAGGTAGTATCGTTGCGGGCGTTGTTAGAGGCGGGGGCGCATTTTGGGCACCAGACCAAACGGTGGAACCCGAAAATGCGTCAGTATATTTTTACCGCACGCAATGGTATCCACATCATAGACTTACAGAAAACGGTTGTCGGGCTTAGCAATGCCCACCGCTTTATTGTTGAAACGGTCGGACTTGGCCGACGAGTACTCTTTGTTGGAACCAAAAAGCAAGCCCAGGAAGTCATTGTCGAAGAGGCTACTCGTTGTGGACAACTCTACATTACGCAGCGCTGGCTTGGCGGAACCTTGACCAACTTTACCACCATTCGCAAGCGGTTGCGCTACCTGGCCGATCTGGAAGAACAGCGCGACCGGGGCGGGTTTGCCCGCCTCACCAAAGCGGAAGGGCTCAAGTTGGAAGAAGAAATAGGCAAGCTCAACCGTGTGTTTGGCGGTATCAAAACCATGGATCGCTTGCCGGGCGCCCTGTTTATCGTTGACCCGCGCGAAGAAGACATCGCAGTGCGCGAGGCGCGGAAAGTTGGCATACCCGTGGTGGCAATGGTAGATACAAACTGCGACCCCGACATGGTAGATTTTGTGGTGCCCTGCAATGATGATGCTATCCGCAGCATTAAATTGATTACCAGCAAGGTAGCCGATGCCGTCCTGGAAGGTTCTCGTCGTGGGGAAGACTCGTTGAATTGATTGATAGTTGAAGGAGTATGAACTGTGCCTGTGACAACGCAATTGGTCAAAGAGCTTCGGGAGCGTACCGGCGCTGGCATCAAAGAATGCAAAGACGTCTTGACCGAGACAGATGGCGATTTGAACAAGGCGATTGAAGTTCTGCGCGAACGCGGCATCGAAGCCGCCGCCAAGAAGCAGAGCCGCGAAGCCCGCGAAGGGCGCGTCGAAGTCTACGTCCATCCCGGTTCGCGCCTGGTCGCAATGGTGGAATTAAACTGTGAAACCGACTTTGTGGCCCGAACCGACGACTTTATCGCCCTCTCGCGTGAACTGGCCATGCATATTGCCGCCATGTCCCCCCGCTATGTGCGGGTTGAAGACATACCAGAGGGCGAGATAGCCGAAAGCGGCCTCACCACCGAACAATTTCATGAACAGTTTGTCCTCTTGCTCCAACCCTTTGTGCGTGATGGGTCATTGACCATTCAGGAAAAAATCAAAGAAAATATTGCTAAGATTGGCGAAAATATTGTTGTACGCCGATTTGTCCGCTACGAAGTAGGCGAATAATTTGCATGGGAGAGCCATGCAGAAGCCGTTGTGGTGGTTGAGGTCGTGGTATCGTCATCATAACGAGTGTTGGGAGGGCGGGGTGGTGTGATGGGAGAGCCACAATATCATCGAGTGTTGCTTAAACTCAGCGGAGAGTCGCTGCTTGGCACAAGTGAGAACGTAGACTCAGAACGCCTGGATTTTCTGGCCCAGGAGATTGGGCAAGTCGTAGGGCATGGTGTTGAATTAGCCCTCATCCTGGGCGGGGGGAACATCTGGCGC
Organism: Chloroflexaceae bacterium; assembly: GCA_034437375.1. Lineage (GTDB taxonomy): Bacteria > Chloroflexota > Chloroflexia > Chloroflexales > Chloroflexaceae > JAAUSY01. Next base: position 3,386 of record DAOTUK010000254.1, read on the forward strand.
GGACGACGGGCCATTGAGCAAGGCATGGATGCGGCCCAATCGCACTATATGGGCATGCTGGCAACCATCATCAACGCGCTGGCCATGCAGGATGCACTGGAGCGGCAAGGGGTCTTTACGCGGGCGATGACGGCCATTAAAATGGACGAGGTCGCCGAGCCCTATATACGGCGGCGTGCTGTCCGCCATATGGAAAAAGGCCGCGTCATCATCCTGGCCGCCGGTACCGGCAACCCCTACTTTACCACCGACTCGGCCGCCGCCTTGCGGGCAGCAGAAATAGGCGCTGATGTTATTTTAATGGGCAAAAATGGCGTGGATGGGGTGTACTCTGCCGATCCACGCATTGATCCGACCGCCACACGCTTTGATCAATTGACGTTTATGGAAGCATTAAGTAAAGGATTGGCGGTGATGGACAATACCGCCCTGACCCTGTGTATGGATAACAACATTCCCATTATCGTCTTTGATGCCTTTGAAGCCGGGGTCATTGAACGTATTGTTCTGGGAGAACAAATTGGCACGCTGGTGTGTAATGTGGGAGATCGGTCATGATTGAGGATGTGTTACAAGGTGCTGAACTAAATATGAAAAAGGCCGTTGAGGCGCTACGGCATAACCTGGCCTCTATTCGCACAGGGCGCGCGTCAACGTCGCTGGTTGATCATGTGTCGGTTGAAGCCTATGACTCCGTGATGCCCTTGAATCAACTGGCCAATGTGAGCGTTCCAGAAATACGCTTGATCGTCATTCAACCCTATGACGCGGCAACCATTCGGGCCATTGAGCGCGCTATTCAGCAATCAGATCTTGGGTTGACTCCCCAGGATGATGGGCGGGTTATTCGTCTCACCTTGCCTCCATTGACAGAAGAACGTCGCCGCGAGCTGTTGAAGGTGGTGCGGGCACGGGTGGAAGAAGTCAAAGTGTCTGTCCGCAATCATCGGCGTGACTCGCTAGGCGACTTGCGCGAACTCGAACATGAGAAAATGATCACCGAAGATGATTTGCACCGCGCACAGGATCGGTTGCAAGAATTGACCGATAAATATACCAAAGAATTGGATCGCGTGGGTGAGGTGAAAGAGGCCGAGGTTATGGAAGTGTAGGTCATGGTGGGCGCGTTGGTGGGGTTGGTGTGCTTGTTGTAGCGAGTGGTGGGGTATGTGGTGGGTTTGTTTGCTCATAAATCAAAAAATGGACAGGCAATAACCCCTGTCCATATTGCCATGATTATGGATGGGAATGGACGGTGGGCCCATCAACGCGGGTTGCCCCGTCTGGCCGGCCACCACGCCGGTACAGCCAATATTCGGCCCATTGTCGAAATGTGTATTGATCTTGGGGTGCAATATGTCACCCTGTACGCCTTCTCGACTGAAAACTGGACTCGTCCCTCGCTAGAGGTTGAAGGGTTGATGCGTATTCTCTCTGAGTTTATTGACCGTGAAGTGCAGGCGTTGCATGAGCGGGGAGTACACTTGCATCATCTAGGTCGCCTGGAAGGGATTAGCGAATCGCTGCGCAAGAAAGTGTTGGGGGCGCTGGAACTGACGCGGGATAATTCGACCTTGACGCTGGCGATAGCCTTTAACTATGGCGGACGCGCCGATATTGTGCATGCTGTGCGGCGGATAGTCGAACGAGGGGTCGCGCCGGAGGATGTCTCGGAAGCGTTAATTTCCGAGAGTCTTTCGACTGGTGGGTTGCCCGACCCTGATCTTGTTGTCCGTACCAGTGGCGAATGGCGGCTATCAAATTTTTTAATCTGGGAAACTGCCTATAGTGAGTACTGGACAACCCCAACCTTCTGGCCCGATTTTGGCCCCGATGAATTGCGCCAGGCGGTGGCAGAGTATGCCAGGCGCGAACGTCGTTTTGGAGGTGTCCCTGAAAGGCGTTAGTGTGTTGGCCCAACGGATACTCAGTGGGGCGATATTGCTACCGTTGATTCTGGGGGTTGTGTACTGGGGGGTGGGGGCGGTTACTTGCCTGGTCGCCGTGGCGGTTGTAGTCGGTCTGGTTGAATTGTATGGCGCCTTGGCGTCGGCCGGGTTTCGTCCGCGGGTTATGCTTGGCATAATCTGCGGGTTGTTGTTTTGTGGGGCGGCCTTTTGGCAACAGGCAAGCCCGGTCGATCTGGCGGGGGCCGCGTTGGGTCTGTCGCTCGTCCTGGTGCTGGTGGTCGAACTTTTCCGCAGCGATCATCAAGACAGTTTGTCGGCGTGGGCCTCTACCGTAGCCGGTGCGTGCTATGTCGGGTGGCTCCTCAGCTACTACATTCTGTTGCGGGCGTTGGATAGGGGCGGTGGCGATGGGTGGTTGGAGGGGTTTGGTATATCGGGCGGGGCCGCCTGGGTTTATCTCGTTCTCTTTATTACGTGGGCCCAGGACACGGCCGCCTTTTTTGTGGGGCGTTCGTTGGGGCGGCACAGGCTTGCTCCCGTCATCAGTCCGGGCAAAAGTTGGGAAGGCGCGGTGGGGGGCGTCGTCGCTTCCGTGTTGGTCGCCTTGCTGATGGTGCCCTTGCTTGGCTTGCCTGTGGGGTATGGGGTGGCCATCGTCCTGGGTATTGTCGGCGCGGTGGCGGGCGTATTGGGCGATCTCTGTATCTCGCTTATCAAGCGGCAATCCGGCTTGAAGGATATGGGCAGTCTGGTGCCCGGCCACGGCGGTATTCTGGATAGAATGGATAGTATGCTTTTGACCGGGCCCGTCCTTTACTACCTGATTGTTGTTGTGACGTAAGGGTGCGTTGACAGGCCGGTATGGTTGGTATACACTCATTGATGAGTGTCTTTTTTTTTCTACTGTTGAGGGGGTGTGCTGGTGGGTATTCTTATTACCGTCGCAGCATTTCTCGGAATGTTGCTGGTGCTAGTATTTGTCCATGAGCTTGGGCATTTTGCCGTCGCCATGTGGTTAAAAATTCGGGTCGAGGAGTTTGGTATTGGCTATCCTCCGCGAGCCGTGACTTTATTTGAGCGCAACGGTGTGCGCTATACGCTGAACTGGTTGCCGCTTGGGGGCTTTGTTCGTTTTGCGGGCGAAGATGACTCCCTATATGGGGTGGGCAGTCTGGCTGAAGCCAAGCCGTGGTTAAAAATTCCCGTCATGCTGGCGGGCCCATTGATGAATCTGTTGTTAGCTGTCGTTGTTTTTGCGGCGATGTTTGCGACCATGGGCGTGCCCCAACCGGCAGACTTTGGCCAGCATATCGGCGAGGTCTACGAGGGCACCCCGGCCGCGGAAGCTGGCTTTGCTGCCGATGATGTGCTGCTCTACTTTAATGGGCAAGAGGTTGATAGCAGTGAGGTTGTCCGCGAGGTGGGGCAGTCCAATACGGGCGAGCCGGTTGAAGCTGTCGTCCGTCGTGATGGCGAAGAGGTGACCCTGACGGTTGTCCCCGGCGAGTGGACGGCTCCCAATGGTGTGGTCTACGAATCGGGGTTTGGGTTTAGCTATTCCCCGGATGTGGCAATACAACGGGTTGGTATTGTGGAAGCGGTGGTTGGGAGTGTGGCCCACACGGGCGAGATACTGGTGCGGATGGCGGCCGGGTTGGCTGCACTGGTGGGCGGGTTGTTCCAGGTAGCCGAGCCGCCAGAGGGGGGCGTGGCGGGGCCTATTGGGATTGCTCGCGCCACGGGCGAAATTATTGAGCGCGGCGGTTGGTGGGGTTTCTGGAATTGGACGGCCATTTTAAGCATCAACCTGTTTGTCCTCAACCTGTTGCCCATTCCTGCTCTGGATGGTAGCCATATCCTCTTCTCGCTGGTAGAGTGGCTGCGCGGCGGCAAGAAAGTACCGCCGGAAAAAGAAGCTATGGTGCATGCCATCGGGTTTATTGCCTTGATGGGTTTGATTGTGCTGGTATCGGTGGGCGATGTGATAGACGCGCTTCATGGTGTTTCGGTGCTTGGGGGCGGATAGTCTGCGGGGGGGGCATTGCGGGTGTGGTTGAGATAGTCCTGGAGGATGATAGAGGCGGCTATCTCATCACGGCGCTGTTTGCGCTTTTGCGGTTTGATACCAAGCTCGCACATAAGTTGTTCGGCGGCGGCCGTCGTATAGCGTTCGTCAAAGAAGGTAATTTGGCGATTGAGCGTTGTTTCTAGCGCCGTGGCAAACTCCTGGGTGGTGCGGGCCTGGGGCCCAATGTCGCCGCTGAGCGTGAGCGGCAACCCGACCACCACTTCCTGCACGGTGTATTCCTGGATGAGCCGGGCGATCTGGTTTAGCGCGTGGGGGCGTGGGGTGGCGTTGATGGTGGTGAGGGGCGTCGCCAGTGTGCCGCTATCGTCGCTAATGGCCACGCCAATGCGGCGCTGGCCAATGTCCAGCGCCAGCACGCGGCGGGTGGGGGGGGCGTATTTCATACTGTTGCTCCTTTGATACCAGTGAAAGGTGAGGCGCGAGACGATGCCAGGTGAGGCGTGAGACGATGCCAGGTGAGGCGCGAGACGATGCCAGGTGAGGCGCGAGACGATGCCAGGTGCCGCCTCTCCGCGTCCTCGCCTCTCCGCGTCCTCGCCTCCCCGCGTCCTCGCCTCTCCGCGTCCTCGCCTCACTCTTGTACTTGCAGGGTGAGTTGAAAATCCCAGGCGGGTATTTTCTTTTTGTCGGGCGGCAGGGTATAGTCGCTAATGATCCCCTGTTGTTTGAAGTTTTCGAGGGCCTGTTGGGCCTGGTTGCGGCTCTTCCCCTTGATAGCGTTGCGAATAGCGGTACGGGTGGCGGGGGAGAGTGTATTGGTCTGGTTGGCCGGGCGCAGCGCTCCACTTACCGCCAGGCGTGTGCTGTCCCACTGGATAGCCTGAATGTCGGGGGTCAGCGCATGCCCCGGCTTGATGGTGCCCTGGTTGCGCAGCAGGGCGGGGAGTACCGTTTGCAATTGGGTTTCTAGCGGTTGGTCGGCGGGGGTGGCCAGGGCGCTAAAGGTGCTGCGGACAACCAGCGTAAACATGGGGTTGGCCGGGTTGGACACCGGCTGGCCAATGGGGGGGTCTATGGTTAGTTCATAGCCCTCGCCTTGCGAGAGGGTATGCTGGTTGGGCCAGATGGTCTGGGGGGCCAGTTGGAGTTGTTGGGCCGCGGTCTGGTCTTGCAATTGGCGTTTGGCGTTGCTCAACAGGTTGGTGAGCGCGGGGCCAAGGGTGGCGTGGATGTCTTCATCCTTCACTACGCGAATGGGCTTTTCGGTGCCGCCTGTGATGGGGGTATGTTCAATCAACAGCGTACCGGTGTTAAAGGAGACGGGCGATTGTCCGGGGATGATGAATTGGGTGATGGCGTTGGCGGGAATGTTGGAGTTGCTGCCGGGCGAACGGGCGGTCACAGGGGCCGAGGTGCGCCCTATGGTTGTGATAATCTGGTAGCCCTGGCGGGTGGTGCTGGCTCCGGGGATGGTGATAGTCGCATCGCTGACAAAGCGCACTTCCTGCCCCTGGTCGTTTGTGCCAACAAATTCGGTACCGGCGGGCAGGGTAATGGCCTGGAAACTCTCGTTGAGCAAGGTAAGTGTGCCACTGGCGAAAGCGTCGGGGGCCGATGTCTCTTTCAGCACCTCGCCGGTGGTTGTATAGGTTGCGGTGGTGGTGAGGGAGCGCGCCTGTACGGCGGTGGTATTGTCGGTCGGGGGCGTACCGGGCGCGACAATGGGGATAGGTTGATCGGTAATGGTATGGGTTTGTACCTGTGGCGGGGCTACGGTGACGGTCGTTTTGGTGAGGATGATGAAGGCAATCGGGATGATGACTAGCCCCAGGGCTATGGCAATGGGCACCACGATGTTGAGCGGCAAGGGGAAGGGGGCGGCGTCTGGCTTTTTGCGTGAGCCACCAGCGGCGCGGTCTTTTTCCTCCTCGGTGAGCTCAATATCTTCTGGGCGGATACGCGCTCGTTGTGGGGGCGGTGGGGTGTCCTGGGG